>DATBRO010000191.1:0-12292 GCA_036560265.1 Gemmatimonadaceae bacterium
AGTTCGATGAGGCCTGGTACCCCGGCGACGCGATGGACACTCAGACTTTCGTCGAGAAGGGCGGCAAGACCACCGTCACGACGGCGGTGCTGTACGCATCGAAGGAGGCTCGCGACGGCGTCCTGAAATCTCCCATGGCGAGCGGCGTCGAAGAGAGCTACCAGGCGCTCGACGCGCTGTTAGCGTCCGCACCCGCAAAGGTGGGCAAATGACAACTCCAATGACAGCATCGGGCACGAATGCCCGTCGCCCGTGGCGAAGCGTCGGTGCCGTTTTCGCGGGATTACTCACCATCGTGATCCTCTCGAGTCTCGGCGACGTGGTCATGCACGCCACCGGCGTCTTCCCGCCGTGGGGAGAGCCGATGAGCGACTCGCTCTTCCTGCTGGCGACGGCGTACCGGATCGTCTTCAGCATCGCGGGGTGCTACCTCACGGCGCGGCTCGCGGCTGACCGGCCCATGCAGCACGCGCTGGTCCTCGGCGTCATTGGCATTGTCATCAGCGGCGCGGGAGCGGCGGCGACATGGAACCGCGGACCGGAGTTCGGGCCGCATTGGTATCCCCTCGTGCTCGTTGCAGTCTCGCTCCCGTGCGCCTGGCTGGGCGGAGCTCTGTATCTGAGGAGGCTGGCGATACGGCCGGCGTCAACCTGAATCGGGACGAGGAGAACGACACATGCAGAAAATCACGCCGTTCCTGTGGTTCGACAGCAACGCCGAAGAGGCGATGAATTTCTACGTCTCCATTTTCAAGAACTCGAGGGTCCTGCGGGTCAGTCGGTATGGCGACGCCGGGCCAGGACCGAAGGGGACGGTCATGGCCGCCACGTTCCAGCTCGAGGGACAGGAATTTCAGGCGCTCAACGGCGGCCCGGCATACAAGTTCACGCCGGCGATCTCGCTCTTCGTGAACTGCGAGACGCAGGAGGAGGTGGACGAGCTGTGGGCGAAGCTCCTGGAAGGCGGTGGCCGGGAGGATCAATGCGGCTGGCTCCAAGACAAGTTTGGTCTGTCGTGGCAGATCATCCCAACTCTCCTTCCCAAACTGCTGAGCGACAAGGATCCCAAGAAATCTTCGCGCGTCATGAAAGCGATGCTTCAGATGAAAAAGATCGACATGAATGGCCTGAAGCGGGCATACGACGCCAAGTAGCTTCTAGGCGCCACGATGAAACTGGCAGCGCTGGTGCAGGTATCCAGCATCGTCGGAACCACCTCCGGCAGATTGGAGAAGATCTCGAAGCTGGCCGCGTTTCTGGCGCAGCTCGCGCCCGACGAGATTCCGATCGCAATCGGCTTCTTCACGGGTTGGCCGCGTCAGGGGCGAGTCGGCGTCGGCTGGGCAACACTCGCCTCGGGCCGCGCTCTTGAGGGAGCCGCAGAGCCGACACTCGAGCTGCGCGAAGTCGATCAGGTCTTCGGCGAGCTTCAGTCGGTGCGCGGAAAGCATTCCGCAACGGAGCGCACACGTCTGCTCACGGAGCTGTTCGTGCGTGCAACGGCGCAGGAGCAGCACTTCCTGGCGTCGCTTCTCATGGGTGAAGTCCGTCAGGGTGCGCTCGAGGGCGTGATGGTGGAGGCGGTCGCCAGAGCCGCAGGCGTGCCGAGCGATCGCGTCAGGCGTGCCGCGATGCTGGTGGGCGATCTCGGCGCAGTGGCGGGCGCGCTCCGGACCGAGGGCGAGGCTGCGCTCGGCCGCTACCGGCTCGAGCTTTTTCGCCCCGTCCAGCCGATGCTCGCCGACACGGCTGCCACTGTGAGCGACGCGCTGGCCGAATACAGTCCAGCGGTCCTCGAGTGGAAGCTCGACGGGGCGCGCATCCAGGTGCATCGCCGAGAGGATCGCGTTGCAGTGTACACGCGCAATCTGAACGACGTCACCGCGCGTGTCCCCGAGGTGGTCGAGGCCGTGAAATCACTGCCTGCGCGCGAGCTCATCCTGGACGGCGAAGTTATCGCCCTCGCTTCCGATGGTAGACCACTCTCATTCCAGGTGACCATGAGCCGGTTCGGCCGCCGACTGGACGTCGAGTCGCTTCGCGCCGAGCTGCCGCTCACGCCGTTCTTCTTCGATGTCCTGTGGCACGACGAGGAGCCGATCCTGGATCGCCCGTTGTCCGAGCGCTTGCAGCGACTGGATGAAGTCCTGCCGGCGGCGTTGCGGGTGCCGCGACTCGTCACCGGCGACGTGGATGAAGCGACGCGGTTCGACTCGGATGCACGAGCGCACGGCCACGAGGGCGTCATGGTAAAATCGCTCACGGCGCCTTACGCTGCCGGCCGGCGCGGCTCCGCCTGGCTCAAAGTGAAAGCAGCGCGCACGCTCGACCTCGTGGTGCTGGCCGTGGAGTGGGGTTCGGGACGCCGCAAAGGATGGCTGAGCAACCTACACCTCGGCGCGCGCGACCCGGCGACCAATGACTTCGTGATGCTTGGCAAGACGTTCAAGGGGATGACAGACGAGATGCTCGAGTGGCAGACGAAGGAGCTCCTCGCCCGCGAGGTCCGCCGCGACGGCCACATCGTGTACGTCCGGCCCGAGCTCGTGCTCGAAGTGGCGTTCAACGACGTGCAGCGCAGCTCGCAATACCCGGGCGGCGTCGCACTGCGATTCGCGCGCGTGAAGGGCTATCGACCCGACAAGCGCGCGATGGAGGCGGACACGATCGAGGCGGTTCGAGCTTTTTTGCCCGATCGCTAGCGATCGGATTTGTCGTGAATGATCAAGAGCGTGTCCGCATTCGGGTCGACGCCCCTTGGAGGCGTAGCTCGATGCGGCGAGTTGCCTGGAGAAGAGATACGCTCCACGACGAGTGCGACCTCGCGGTCCGTCACCGTGGCCTTCTGCGTCGCCGCCCGCGCGAGATCCGCCTGCGCGATCACGCCGATGCAGCGCTGGTTCTCGTCGACGACCGGCACGCGGCGCACTTTGCGGTCTGCCATGAGCTTCTCGACGGTTTGCACGTCGTCGTCTGCGCCGCAGCAGTAGGGAAAGACCGTCATGAGCTTGGACACCAGCGCGTCGGGCCCGAGCTCCTCGGCGAGTCCGCGGACCGCAAGATCGCGATCGGTGATCACGCCGACGATTTTTCCCGTCGCGTCGGAAACCGGCAGCGAGCCACAATCCTTGTCTCGCATCACGCGCGCGACCTGCGCTGCTGAGTCGTCCACCGACGCACAGGTCGGGTCGGCGGTCATTATGTCTCTGGCCCTCATGGTACTCCTGCCTCGGCGATTGGCGTCGTCAGGATATGCCATGATCGTGCCGCTGATCCGTCCACACTTCGGAAGTACGGAAGGGACAGCAAATGCCCGCAACGGCCAGCCTAGCGCGTTCGCCCAGGGAGGTATCTCGCGAGTCAGTTTACGGTCACGGCGAGCGTGTGGCGCTCGGCGGTGCCGGAGCCACATGCCTGACTGTAGTACTGTCGGAGGCCGGCGGACGAGAACTTCACGGCGCCCGACGTGTCACCCGGCGCAACGGTAAGCAATGGGAGATTGTCCTCGACAAGAACGATCGTCAGCGCCACCGATGATTGGTTCACGAAGCTGATTCCCTGCTTGACCCTGACTGATGCGGGCTCCGGGTCGGCAATGACGCATGCCGCGCTTCCTGGCTTCGGCGTCAGCTTCACTCTGACCGGGGCAATATCCGCCGCGGTCACTTCCTGACATGAGACCGCCGCGATCAGCAGCGCGGCAGCGACTGGTCGCATCGAGATGGGTTCTCCCCTGGAAGGTGCGCCTACGTCGCCCTCTGGCTGGCGACTGCTACGCGCGCGATGGGGCAGGTCATGTGCCGACTGCAAACTGCGTTTGCGGGAGCTCCCCGGTGCTGCCGCGAGGTATGTCGTCGAATCGCCAGTGTCACTGCACCACTTAGCGTGTCATTGCAATCCAAGCAGTCCATGAAATGACAAGCCCCCGTTGTTCAGCGGGGGCGAGTTGGCGGGATTTGACCAGAAGCCGCGAGTTCTGCGAGCGGCTTGAAACGATGGACGAAGACTAAGGTGCGCAGGACGGCGCACTGGAGCTTACCGACACGTTGATCGTCGCAGTGCTTTGACCACCGTTACCGTCAGTCACTCGCATCCGTAATGCAAACTGCAAGCCCGAGTTCGCGTACGCCACATAGTGGCGCTTTGCGATCACCTTGTCGTCCACCAGCCATTCGTATGTGTAAGGAGGTGGAGGACCTCCAGTAGTCTCAGCGGTCCAGATACAGGTTACCTCAGGGCGAACGGCGGTTGGTCCGGCAATCCGTCCCGTCACCTCGGCGTACGCGCGCCCTGACGCATTCAGGTTGCCCGCTGCATCCGCGAGCGGGTGCGGGTCAGACTGCCCCGGCGGCCACGGCTCGAACAGGAGATAGCGCGCCGACCTGATGTTCCGATTTGCGAATAGCCACGCCTTCACCTCACGGATTCGGGCGACATATGCGGGATCGTCGTTTGCGATGTCATCCCCCCGCGCTTTCCATCCGAGCACCCACGCACCAAGCACCAGTGGCGCTCCGATAGGCGCGGGACGACTTGTTACCCAGGCCGCCTGACGCCCGACATAATCCTGGAAGGCGGACGCGCCTCGAGACCAAAGCGCATAGACGTTAAAGGTCCACTCGGATATCGGTTTGGTACCGCATCTGTCGCTCTTATAGGCCGACATTACGGCGTCAGCGAAGTCGTTCAACCACCAATCCTCGATGTTGTCATGAAGCATCGAGGTACCGAATTCGGCTGTCGGGTCCACGCTCTGTACATTTCTGACGAAGGTGCAGTAGTCGGCACCGTAGCGCTTTGGATCGACGACATACAGCCCGTCCATTCCACCGGCGTTGACGTCATCGCCTACGGTATACAGGTGGCCGCGGTGGCGAGGATCGGCGGCCCACTTTGCGACCGCCTGCCAGTCCCACACATCGTTCCATTGCACCCGGTAGACATTGACGTTGTCGTCCAAGCAAGGGGCGTTCGGATTCTCCGGGCACTGCGAGACATCGTAGGGCTGGGTTGGAATCGGGCTCGTATAGACGTTTGCCGGCCAGCTAAACGCAGTAAAAAAGTTGTTCACCCGAGTTGCGACAGGCACCGGGACGATACTGATCGTCGTCGTAGCAGCTTTCTGTTCCATGGTCGCGGTAATCTCGACCGAACCGAGAGCGTTCGCAGTCACTTCGCCGGTACTTGAAACCGCGGCTTTGGCGGGGTCGCTGGAACTCCACTGTACGTCGCGACCGATCAGGGTCTTGCCCGTCGCGTCATGAGCTGTTGCCGTCAGTCGAACGGTGTCCGTGACAACGACGACCGGATTTGTCGGCGAAATCAGCACGCTGTCGACTGGGGGCGGAGCGACCGGCTCGCGGCAAGTTGTAATTGCCGCGACAAGAAGCACCACCCTTGCGACCAAAGCCACAAAACGTGTCGGGAGCGTTGGCATTTCAGCAATGCGGTGAAATGGTTTTCGGGGCTACCATCAGTGCCTTGGGAATTTGCGCGCTGAACGCCATCGCGCCAGGAGGTCTTTCACCGCCGACGCCTTGCCCCCGCATTCGACTCGCTTAAGTCGTGGCCGTGTAGCAGGAATGGCTTGCCCATCTTACGACAAGCGCCCGGCACATGAGGCTGGGCGCGAGTGATCTATCTTGTCCCTTGACGCTGCTTAACAATCGGGACAGCGGGATTTGACCATCAGCCGCGAGCCTTGCGAGCGGCGCTGGCGAAATCTCGACGGATCGACGAACCTCGCGTGAGCAAGGTGAGTCGGGACGGCGGGATTTGAACCCGCGACCCCCTGAACCCCATGCGGCCCAGGGGGACAACCAAAAACGCTAAGTTGTCGGTTTTTCAATGGTTTCCGAGCGTCGGCGCCGGATTCCCTTTCCTTTTATAACGGGGTTTGCCGGGAGAAACTGCACCACAAACGGGACCGCTCAGTATGCCCATTTTCTTGCGACGCGCCAGACAAGCCAGGTGCTCAGGACGATGGCAGATGGGCGCGGAGCCGGAGAGGTGGACTTCTTTCGACGGTCGCCTCTCGCCGAGGCGATCGCCGACGGCGAGCTCTCGGCTGACGCCTTCGAACGCGAGCGCGAATTACCGCGCGATATCGACTTGTCCGACCTCGACCCAGGGAAGCTGAACGACGCTGCGCCGTGACGCCGACCGAAGCGGAGACCACCTGTTCTCCTTTCAGGTGCGGCAGGGTTCAAAAAAGCGCTCGCGAATGATGTTGTCGTTCAACGCGTTGCGAGTGGCGGCGACATGCCACGCCGGTCAACTTGCCCGCTGGGTCAGCGAAATGGCGCACCACATACCCCAGACATATCCCACCTTTCGGTTTCGGGCCGGCAATTCATGAAGGCGAAGGATCTGCCGGTGGTCTTTCGCAAGCGGGCGCTGCACCCGGGGTCGGGGATCGGGCACCACGTGCAGCACGCGGACGAACAGCTCGCACTCGATCAAGACGGTCGGGGACAAGGACCTCGTGCTGATCATCACGTATCCGACCGTGAAGGTGGCGGGGCGGCCGTATGTCGGACTCTCACGTTGTCGGCGGATTGAACGCGACACCCGCGTCCTGCGCGTCGATCCAGCTCTTGTGGTACGTCGGATCTTCGAACGCCTTCGCCTGCTTCGCCACCTGCAGCGGCCGAAAGCTGTCCATCATCACCGCCAGCTCCGTCGTCGCCTTTGCCCCGATCGACGCCTCTGCCCGCCCTGGATGCGGCCCGTGCGAAATCCCGTCCGGATGATGTGTGATGCTCCCGAACTCGATCCCCTTCCGGCTCATGAACTCGCTCGACGCGTAGTACAACACTTCGTCCGAGTCCACGTTCGAGTGGTTGTACGGCGCCGGCACCGCGTTCGGATCAAAATCGTACGGCCGCGGGCAAAACGAGCATACCACGAACCCATCTCCCTCGAACGTTTGATGCACCGGCGGCGGCTGATGCACCCGCCCCACGATCGGCTCGAAGTCCCGGATGTTGAACGCCCACGGATAGAAGTAGCCGTCCCATCCCGCAACGTCGAACGGATGGTGATTGAGAATGAGCTCGTTGATCCCGTCGTACTGCTTCACGAGCAACCGGAAGTCCCCCAGCTCGTCGTGCGGCTCGAGCTCGAGCGGACGCCGGATGTCGCGCTCCGAGTAGGGCGCGCCCTCCTTGAGCTGCCCGAACTCGTTACGGTAGCGCTTCGGCCACCGAATGTGGCCGCGGCTCTCCATGACCAGGAGCTTCGCGGCCTCGCCGGTCATCGCGAGCATGTAGCGGTGCAGAATGCCGCGATGGATGACGAGATAGTCACCCTCGCCGAACGGGAGGTCGCCGAACACCGATTCGAGCACGCCCTGCCCTTTGGCGACGTACACGAGCTCGTCGCACTGCGCGTTGCGATAGAAATGGGCGTCCTGCTCGTCCGGCTCGACGTAGAGCATCGCGATGTCCGGATTGAACAGGATGGGCACGCGATCGAGGGTCGGGCTGCCGCCTTTCTTCGCGCGCGCGGTCAGGAAATGCCGGTGCCGGAGCGTCCGGTCCGGGTCGGCCTCGAACGCGGTCTCTTTCACGCGGCGGACCGATTTCACCGTCGTCGGCGGATGTATGTGATAGAGGAGCGACGACGTGCCGGTGAAGCCCTCGTGCCCCACGAGCTCTTCGGCGTGGATGCCGCCGCCGGCCTTTCGGAACGCCGTGTGTCGCTTGCGAGGGATCGAGCCGATGGTGTGGTAGATGGGCATGTCTGACTACAGGTTCCCTCGCAATGCCTGCTCCGCTTCGATCGCCTCGAACAGCGCCTTGAAGTTCCCCTTGCCGAAGCTCCGCGCGCCTTTCCGCTGAATGATCTCGTAGAAGAGCGTCGGTCGGTCCTCCACTGGCTTGGTGAAGATTTGCAACAAGTAGCCATCCGGATCACGGTCCACGAGGATGCCGAGCGATTCGAGCTCGCCGATCGGCTCGTCGATCCGCCCCACGCGATCCTGCAGCTCGGCGTAATAGGTGGTCGGCGCCGCGAGAAACTCGATGCCGCGATCTCGGAGCGACCGCACGGTAGCGACGATGTCGTCCGTGGCGAGCGCCAAGTGTTGCACGCCCGGTCCGCGATAAAAGTCCAAGTACTCCTCGATCTGCGACTTCTTACGCCCTTTGGCCGGCTCGTTGATCGGGAACTTGATGCGCTCGTTCCCGTTCGACATCACCTTCGACATGAGCGACGAGTATTCCGTCGAGATGTCCTCGTCGTCGAACGAGATGAGATTCTTGAAGCCCATCACGCGCTCGTAGAAGCCGACCCACTCGTTCATCTTGCCCAGTTCCACGTTGCCCACGCAGTGGTCGACGTGGAGCAGTCCGACCGGCTCGGCTTGATATCGCGGCTCGCGCGGCTCGAAGCCCGGGAGGAATACCCCTCGATAATTCCGGCGTTCGACCAATGAATGAATCGTGTCCCCGTAGATTTTGATTCCGGCCACGACGACTTCGCCCGCGTCGTCGCGCAGCGCCCGCGGTTCATATGCCGAGCGAGCGCCTCGCTCCGTCGCCTTGGCGTAGGCGTCGCAGGCGTCGTCGACCCACAACGCGATGTCGCGGACGCCGTCGCCGTGTCGATGGATATGCTCGGCGACATCGGCGTCGGGGGCGAGCGGCGACGTCAGAACGAACCGGATCGTGTTCTGAACGAGGAGGTAGCTCGCGCGGTCTCGCACGCCGGTTTCCGGGCCACGATACGCAACGAGCCGGAAGCCGAACGCCGACTGATAGAAATGCGCCGCCTGCTTGGCGTTGCCGACGTAGAGCTCGATGTAGTCGGTGCCGTTGATCGGAAAGGCGTCGCCAACCGATTCGGTGGACGAACCCACGCGCGCCAGTGTCATGTCCGCCCTCAATGGGTCGTGGCGAAAAACCGACAATGCATGAGTGGCGCCGTCACGGGGACCGCTCGGGCGACAGATTGGCATTCGTCCAACCAAATGTCCAATATATTGCAGGGTGACTTTTGATATCTCGCCGATATGAGCGAACGCCTCGAGCTCCGACATCTCCGCTACTTCGTCGCCGTCGCCGAAGAGTTGCACTTCGGGCGCGCGGCGCGCCGCCTCGGTATCGCCCAACCGCCGCTCAGCGTGCAGATCCAGCGGCTCGAGGCCGAGTTGGGCGTCAGCCTGTTCGACCGATCGAGCCGGCGCGTCGAGCTGACCGTCGCAGGGCGCACCTTGTTGGACGAAGCCAAACGCGTCATCCAGGGCTTCCGCGCGGCCGCCGATGCGGCACAGCGGGCCGCACGCGGAGAACATGGCTCGCTCACCGTGGCATTCGCGGCCTCGGTCATGTTCTTGTCGCTGCCCCGAATCATCAGACGCTTTCGCGAGGAGTTTCCCGGCGTGCGACTCGAGTTGCGGGAGTTGCCCACCGGCCTGCAGATCGTCGCCCTGCGCACGGGCGACTTGGACATCGGCTTTCTCCGCGAGCCGCCGCGCGACGACGCGTTCGTCACGGAAACGGTGATGCGCGAGCGACTGGTGCTCGCCCTGAGCAAGCGCCACGCGCTCGCCTCGCGGAAGCGGCTCCGGCTCGCCGACGTCGCGAATGAAGACTTCGTGCTGTTTCCTCGAGACCTCGCTCCCGGGTTGCACGCGCACGTGCTCGCCATGTGCGCGGAGGCCGGCGTGCACCCGCGAATCGTGCAGACCAGCCGCGAGCTCTACACGACCATCAGCCTGGTCGAAGCCGGACTGGGGGTCACGATCATCCCGGAATCCGTGAGAAAAATGGGCTGGCGGGGCGTGCGGTACTTTCCGGTCACGTCACCATTCGCGACCACGCGGATCGACGCCGCGTGGCGGCCCGACAATCGAAGTCCGATCATTCCGGCGTTCCTCGAGATTGCGCGATCGGTGGGCGCCTGAGGGCGAAGCCGGCGCGCGGCCGCACGGTCAATCCACTGTCGCGATGCACTCGATTTCCACCCGGCCGCCCTGCGCGAGGCCCGTCGTGCCGAAGGAGCTACGCGGCGGCGACAATGAGCAGCGCGAGACGCCGACGAAGGAAGATCGAACGGGGCATTGGGAAGAATTGAAGGACCTAGTCACTCGTGGCTGGTATCCGTATGACGCCTACGTTGTCCTCGATTCGGATATCGGTGCCAAACGGCGCCGACAGCTCACGTAGCAACGTCAGAATCCGCCGGCCAAGCTCCGGCGGGGCGATTCGCGGCAGACCGCTCTGTTTCGACTGCGCGTTTCGGCGCACGTCGATCGGATAGATTCGAATTTCCTTGACGCGTCCACCCTCGTACGTCATCACCGGCAGGATGCTCACGTTCCAGCTGCCGAGGAGGCCGGTGCTGTCGGCGGCTCCGGGTGGTGGGCCGCCGTTCAGCCGCACCTGCGTCTCTCCGCGCGACGCATAGCGCGGATCCAGATTCTGGACGTCTCGGCTCTCTTGCGTGATGAGAATGTATCCCTGAAAGAGAAAGGTGCTCAGCCCATAGAAGATCGGGCGGCCTTTATAGATCTCTATCCCTCGCAGTGCGTGCGACCCGTGTCCCGCGACGACGTCCGCCCCGGCATCGATGACATTGTGAAACAACACGGGGAGAAAGTCGGCAGGATAGGGCCCGTCGCCTTCGCCTGGGGCGTCGGGCCCTTCGTGCGCGTGAATCGTGAAGATCACGAGATCGGCCAGCTTCTTCGCACTGCGAACCTCTCGCAAGATCTCAAAATTATCGAGCTTGTTCATCGACCACGTCCACCCGGACCGCGCACCAAGCCGATACGTCTGCCCTAGGACCGTGATCTCCCGCGGCACGCTGGGTTCACCGGTCGACGCGCCCTGCGCCGCTCCAGCGCCGCGTCCTCCGTTGTTTCCGCTGATCGAGAGGCCCGAGGCTTGGCGCACCGAGTCCATCTGCTGGAGGACCGTCATCTCGTGCGCAGTGACGGTGTGCACGCTCGTCGTGCGCAACACGCTGATGCCCGCGCGCGCCGGGATTTCCGCATCCTCATCCAGCGGGATCGCTCCCGTCTGAAACGACGACGCCGCCGAGACGACGGCCACTCGTCCTTTTTGGAGGTCGACGAACGTCGCGGCGCGCGCCGCTTGCCGGTTGTCACCGGCGCCGGCGTACGGAAGTCCCGCGATCTCAAGCAGTCGCCGGTTCTCGTTCATTCCAGCGACGCCCCAATCAACCGTATGATTGTTCGCCTTGCTGACGAGCCGCACGCCCAGATTCTTGATGTCCTCGGCGAGTTCCGGCGCGCCAGCCATGAGCCCTCCGCCCTGCGGGGAAATGCGTTTGGTCCGGAGGTCGAAGAAGGTCCCCTCGAGATTGGCCGTCGCGAAATCGGCGGATCGAACGATGCGCAGTGCCGCTTCCATTCCACTGTCGATTTGCTGGCGCACCGGTCGCCAGTACAGGAGATCGCCGAGCGTCACGAGACGAAATCCGTCCCGGACTGTAGCAGGAACCGGCGCGGGCAGGAGCTGCGATTCCGGATCCGGTATCCAGCGCGGCACCGTTGTTTGGCCGCCGCGGCCGCCCGGTTGCGCCTGGCCAGCCAAGTTCCGCGTCGCAGCGGCAAGCGCGAGCGCCAGACCGAACGAGGTGAGCGAACGCATTGGACGCGAATCCACGATAGCGCTCCTTATGCCAGCCGTTTCGTCACCGCGAGAGCGGCATCCAGGTCATCGCTGTTGTTGAACAACGCGTTCGAAAGTCGAACGTGTCCGTCGCGAACGGTCACGTCGATCTTTGCGTCGTTGAACGCGGCGCGAACCTCCGCGGCCGACTGTTTGGTGCGAACGCACAGGATTGACGATCGGTTGCCCCGCGGCGTGAACAGCGCATGTCCTTGGTCGAGAAGTCCTTGCTCCAATCGACGGGTGAGACCGAGTGTGTGCGCCTCGATTCGCGCGACGCCGATTCGTTCGATATACGACAGTGCCGCGCCCAACTGATGAATCTCGGCGAACGGCAGCGTGGCGTAGTCGTATCGCCTCGCGGTGTTTCGCAGCTGAAAGTGATAGTCCGGCGTCTGCGACTCGACCTGGAAGATGCCGAACCGGTCGGGCGGGATTCGATCGTGCAAGCTCTTGCGGAGGTAGAACGGCGCCACCCCAAATCCGCCGAGCAGCCACTTGTAGGTTCCGCTACAGAGCGAGTCGACACCGTCCGCTCGAACGTCGACCGGGAACATGCCAAGCGCCTGAATCGCGTCGACGTGGAGCAGCGCGCCCCGGGCATGCGCGATGTCCGCGAGGGCGCGCACGTCGTGCCGCAGTCCATTGACCGA
>DATBRO010000192.1:0-9630 GCA_036560265.1 Gemmatimonadaceae bacterium
GACGAGCTGCACCGCCTCGGAAAGTTCTCCGCGGCGCGCACTGCGCAGGTGGCGACGTCAGTCTGCGATGTCCTCGCCGAAGCGCATGGCGCCGGCATCGTGCACCGCGACATCAAGCCGAGCAACGTGTTTCTCCATCGCAGCAAGACGGAGGAGCAGGTGAAGGTCATCGACTTCGGGATCGCGAAGCTCACCGGCGAAGGTGTCGAGTCTGATATGAGCGCCACGATCACCGGGACGTGGGTCGGATCGCCGGCGTACATGGCGCCCGAGCGCTTCACCGGCGACCCGTACGACGGCCGCGCGGACGTCTTCGCCGTTGGTGTCATGATGTACGAGATGCTGACGGCGCAACTCCCGTATCAGTCGACGCCAGGCGGCCAGTGGTCGTTCGCGTCAATGCATGCAAAGGCGCCCGCGACACTGTCCACGATCGAGCCGGCCGTGCCGCCGGCGCTGGACGCCGCCATTATGCGCGCGATGTCGCGCGAGCCCGAGAATCGCCCGAGCGCCGCGGAGCTGGCGACTGAGCTCCGAACCACCTTATCCGACTGATCCGACGTTTTCCGACTGATCCGACGGCTGGGGCTCGCCCGGCAGAACGTTGTCGGGGCGTGCGGTCTTTCTACGTTTGGCGAAGATCAGGTGCGGTGCAGCGGCCAAGCCGATGATCGTGACTGGCAGGATCTGCTGTGCCTGGATCAGAAACGCGACTGCCGTCGCCTGATCCTTGTCCAATCCGAACGCCGCCGCCGTCACCGCGTACATCATCTGGAAGACGCCGACGTTCCCCGGCGTCGCGCGCACCGCGAATCCCAAGTTCACAGCAAGAATGGCCGCGACAGTCCCCACAGTCGATAGATGAAAATGCGCCGCCTCAGCGGTGAGCTGGTACGTCCACACCTGTAGTCCCCAGACAACCACGGAAATCAGGAGCGACGCGGCGAATCGCGGTCCCGTCGAGATTCCCGTCAGCGTGCGGAGGAAGCGGCGGCCATACGTCTTTGCGCGAGCGAGCAGGCTTTCGCCCTCGAGGGTCGGCAGCTCCGCTTTCTCGGGGTGCTTTACAAGGTACACGAGCAGTCCGATCACGATCAGCACCGACGCGATGGCGAAGGGCCGCGTGCGTTCGAGCGACGGCGGCAAACTGAGGAACGTGACCGCAAGCGCCAACAGCACGACGTAGCCCACCAGCTCGAACAAACGCTCGAGAGCGAGCGTCGCCAGCACGGTGGCGCTGGGCACGTGAGCCGCGCGCGCGACGAAGATCACCCGCGCCGCTTCGCCGCCGTTCGCGATCAGAATGTTGTTCAACCCGGCGCCCGCGAATGTCGCGCGCATCGCGAGCCACAGCGACGACACGCCGATGGGACGGAGAAAGATCCACCAACGCACGCCCTTGAGCACGAGCGACAGGAGGTTCACGAGCGCCGCCGCGACGAGCAGCCCCGGAGACGTCGAGCGGATCGCGAGCCACGTCTCGTGCCAGTTTACCGTCCGCGCGAACTCCACGAGCGCGACGAGAATCGCGAGCAGCACCAGCGCGCGCACGATCTTCCCGGCGTGCCGTCTCATGCCGCGAGTCTCACGAAATCAAATCCCCGCTCGCGAAGCTCGTAAATGATGCGCGGCAGCGCCTCCGCGGTCTGCGTGCGGTCGCCATCGGCGTCGTAGCCGTCGCCATCGTGGAGCAGGAGAATCGTACCGGGACGGCAACCGTCCACGGCTCGGCGAACGATGATTTCCGCGCCCGGTCGATCGGAATCCCACACACCGAGCGTCCACCCGATCGTGCGTTGGCCGAGCTCGCGCGCAATCGACGTGACCCAGGGACTCCGGAACCCGTGCGGCGCCCGGAACAGCGCCGGCGGCGTGCCGGATGCGCTCGCGATGGCATCAGTGCCAAGCGAGAGATCGACGCGTACGTATGCAGGGCCACGAAAGTGCAACTTCCGGTGATGATATCCGTGGTTTCCCAGCGCATGCCCGTCGTCCGCAACCCGGCGCGCGATCTCGGGCCAACGCTCGACATGCCGGCCGAGAAGGAAGAACGTCGCGGGCACGTCCTCCGATCGAAGCGTGTCGAGGATGCGTGGCGTCGCGACGGGATTGGGGCCGTCATCGAACGTCAGTGCAACGTGCCTCTCGTTCGTCGGAAGCCGGCCGAGCGCGCGGCCGAACACGGGGCTGTTGCGGTAGAAGGCGCCATGTGCGCCGATCGCTACGGCGGCACCAGCGAGCACCAGCGGCGTGATCAACGAACGCCTGCGGCGCTACACCGCAATCGGGACGCGTGAGGGGGACAGCACCTCGTGATACACGTCCAGGATGGCGGCCGTCACGCGGCGCCAGTCGTACTCGAGCGCGCGCTTTCGTCCGGTCTCGCCGAGTCGGGCGCGCAGCGATTCGTCATCGAGCAGGTGCACCAACCCGTTGACCAGCGCGTCGCGATCCTCGCGCGGCACCATGAGCGCCTCGCGGCCGTGCATCACCACGTCCCGGAATCCCAGAATGTCCGAGCAGACGATTGGCGTCTGACACGCCATCGACTCGAGCAGCGTGATGCCGAAGGATGCTTTGGTGGTGGGACAGGCGTACATCGCGCTGTTCGCGTAGTACGCGGGCCGTCCCTCGAGGACGGCACCGACGAAAGTGATGTCGGGATCGCCGCCCGCCTGACGGAAGTAATGCTTGCGAAGCGGTCCGTCACCGACGATCACGAGCTGCGCACGGCGGCCGCGTCCCTTCACGCGCTTGAACGCGTCGATGAGCGTCGAGAGGCCGTTGCGCGGATCGAAGCGTCCGAGAAACAGAATGGCGGGTACATCCGCACGAATTTCCTTCGGTCTCGCGACGTTCGGTTGAAAGAGAGTGGTGTCGATGCCGTTGGGGATGATCTTCCAATCGGCGTCGAAGTAGCGCTCGAGCGCGACGATGGTCGACTGTGATACCGCGATGGCGGCGCTCAACTTGTCCAGGCGACGCTGAAGGGCGCGCTGAAACGTTCGATATCCGACCGAGTAATCGAAGTACGTGTGAAAGGTGCCGATCACCGGCACCTCGGCTTCCGCAATCGCGAGCAGCGGCAGCACGGGCGTCAGCGGCGAGTGCACGTGCACGATGTCGTAGCGTCCGTCGCGGAGCACCTGTCGCATGTCGCGCCGCAGCGTACGCCCGATGGTGATGCGGCTCTGCGAGCCGTTGATGTACCAGGGAACGCTGCGTCCCAGGCGAATCACGTGCGGCTCGGGCGTCGCTCCCTCGATCTGCGACGTGATGATGTCTACTTCGTGGCCGTGCAGTCGCGCTTCACGCGCGAAGAAATGCACGTGCTCGCACACGCCGCCCAGGTGGGGATAGTAGTACTCGGTAACGACGCCGATGCGGAGCGGCCGCTGCGAGCCGTTCCGCCCCAGCATGGCGCGCAGCTCCTCAGGCGTGTGGTGTGGCAATGGCGGCGTGGGCTGCGGCGAGGCGCGCGATGGGCACGCGATAGGGCGAGCAGGAGACGTAGTTCATGCCGAGCGTGTGACAGAAGCGAATCGAGCGCGGCTCGCCGCCGTGCTCTCCGCAAATCCCCACCTTGAGGTTTTCGCGCACACGACGACCGGAGGTGATGGCGAGCTCGATCAACTTGCCGACTCCGTCCTCGTCCAACACCTGGAAGGGATCGTCGGCAAGAATGCCTCGCTCGATGTAATTCGGCAGGAAACGGCCGGCGTCGTCACGACTCAAACCAAACGTGGTCTGGGTCAAATCGTTAGTGCCGAAGGAAAAGAACTCAGCGGTCTCTGCGATTTTATCGGCCGTTAAGGCCGCGCGCGGTAGCTCGATCATGGTGCCGACGATGTAGGGGATCGATTCGCCCATCGCGCCCAGCACTTGCTCCCCGACGTCCTCGATGATCTTGCGTTGATGATCGAACTCGTTCTTGGTGCTGACGAGCGGGATCATGATCTCCGGCTGCACGTCCACGCCGCGGCGCTTGGCGCGTACCGCCGCCTCGAAGATCGCCCGCGCCTGCATCTCGGTGATCTCGGGGTAGGTGATGCCGAGCCGGCATCCACGATGGCCGAGCATCGGATTGGCTTCACGGAGCGATTCGACGATGTGCGCAAGCTCGATGCGAGAGAGCCCGAGCTGGCGCGCGAGCAGCTTGCTCTCCTCGCCACCGTGCGGGAGAAACTCGTGGAGCGGGGGATCGAGGAGCCGGATGGTGACCGGACATCCCGCCATCGCCTCGAAGATCCCATCGAAGTCGCCGCGCTGGAGCGGGAGCAGATTCTGGAGCGCGCGCCGGCGCCCGCCTTCGTCGCGCGCGACGATCATCTCGCGCATGGCGTGAATGCGGTCGCCCTCGAAGAACATGTGCTCCGTGCGACACAAACCGATCCCTTCAGCCCCGAAGCCGCGAGCGACGCGAGCGTCATTCGGAGTGTCGGCGTTGGCGCGAACATTCAGCGTGCGCGCCTCGTCCGCCCAACTGAGGAGCTTGGCGAATGCCTGGTACGCGGGCGCGTCCTCGGGACGACGCATGCCGCGGCTGACTTGAACGACTTCGGATGGAATCGTGGGAAGGTCGCCGAGAAAGACTCGTCCGGTGGCACCGTCGACGGTGATCCAGTCACCTTCCTTGACTACGCGGTCGTGGACGCTGAAGTGTCGCGCATGCTCGTCCACCTCGATGTCCTTGCATCCGACGACCGCGCACTTTCCCATGCCGCGAGCGACGACCGCCGCGTGGCTCGTCAATCCGCCGCGAGACGTGAGTATCGCACGCGCCGCCACGATGCCGTGATAGTCTTCCGGTGTGGTCTCATCGCGCACGAGCACGACGTGCTCGCCGCGCGCGCTGCGCTGCACAGCGACGTCTGGATCGAACACCGCCATGCCGCTCGCCGCTCCAGGACTCGCCGGCAGACCAGTGCAGAGCGGAGTCGCGCGCGCCGCGGCGTCGACCACCGGATGCAGGAGCTGGTCGAGCTGCTGCGGCTGCACGCGCGTGACAGCGGTGCGGGCGTCGATCAGCCCTTCAGACACCATGTCCGTCGCGATGCGGACTGCGGCGGCCGCGGTCCGCTGGCCGGTGCGCGTCTGAAGCAGATAGAGCTTTCCGCGCTCGACGGTGAACTCGATGTCCTGCATGTCGCGGAAATGCTTCTCGAGCCGTTCCTGCGTCCGCAGCAGCTCCGCATACGGCGCGGGAAGCTGGCGCGCCATCTCGTCGATGCTCAGCGGGGTCCGGATGCCGGAGACGACGTCCTCGCCCTGTGCGTTGAGGAGGAACTCACCGTAAAACTTGCGCTCGCCCGTGGAGGGGTTGCGCGAGAACGCGACGCCGGTGCCGGAGTCGTCGCCCATGTTCCCGAAGACCATCGACACCACGCTGACCGCGGTCCCCATCTCCTCGGGGATCCGATTCACCTTGCGATAGTCCACGGCCTTCTTGAGCGTCCACGAACGCCACACCGCCTGGATCGCGCCCCAGAGCTGGCGCTTGGGGTCCATGGGAAACTCCGCGCCGATCTTGCTCCGCACCAGCGCTTTGTATTCCTCGACCACGTTGCGGAGCACTTCTTCGCTGAGGTCCGAATCAGCGCGCGCGCCGGCGGTGAGCCTCTTGGCCCCGAGCAGTTGCTCGAAGTTGGCGGACGGCACGTTCAGCACGACGTCGCCGTACATCTGGATGAAGCGACGATACGAGTCGTAGGCGAAACGCGCGTTGCCGCTCTGCTGCGCCAGGCCGTGAACGGTGACGTCGTTCAATCCGAGATTGAGGATCGTCTCCATCATTCCGGGCATCGAGACCGGCGCGCCGGACCGCACGGACACGAGCAAAGGATTGGACGCATCGCCAAGTGTCCGCCCCGTGACGCGCTCGAGACGCTTCACGTGCTCGTCCACCTCCCGCATCAGCACATCGGTCTGTTTGCCCCTGCGCAGAAACTGGATGCACGCGTCGCACGCGATGGTGAAGCCCGGTGGAACCGGCACACCGAGGTTGGTCATCTCGGCGAGATTGGCCCCCTTGCCGCCGAGCAGACGTTGCATGTCGCCCGAGCCCTCCGCGGCGCCGTCGCCGAAGAAGTAGACGGACTTGCTCGCATGACTCCGCGACTGATCAGCAGCCGCAGCCAAAGCGGAGCTTGTCGGGATCGGTGGGCGGCGGGGTGGGGTAGTCACCGGAGAAGCATGCGTGGCAAAAGCCGTGCGGGCCGTCGGGAACGGACTGCAGCATCCCCTCCAGCGACAGGTAACCGAGGGTGTCGACGCCCAGGTGCCGGCGAATCTGCTCGTGATCGAGATTGGCGGCGATGAGCTCTTCGCGCGTCGGTGTGTCGATGCCGTAGTAGCAGGGACCCGTGATCGGCGGCGAGCTGACGCGCATGTGCACCGCGCGCGCGCCGGCGCCGCGCACGAGCGCCACCAGGCCGCGCGTCGTCGTTCCGCGCACGATCGAATCGTCCACCATCACGACGCTCTTGCCGTTCACCACCTCACGAACGGCGTTGTACTTCACCTTCACTTTGGCGTCGCGATCCTTCTGCGTCGGCTGGATGAACGTGCGGCCGACGTAGTGATTCCGGATGAGAGCGAACTCGAAGGGGAGCGCGCTCTCCTCCGCGTAGCCGAGCGCGGCCGAGTTCGAGGAATCGGGGACGGAGAACACCAGCTCCGCGTCCGGCGCGGGATGCTCCTGCGCGAGACGCCGGCCCAGCGCCCGACGCGCGCGGTCCACGGAGCCGCCGTACACGCGGCTGTCAGGACGCGCGAAGTACACGAATTCAAAAACACATTTCGTGCTCGCCTTTCGCTCGAGCGGAAAGGACGATCGGACCCCGGTCGCGTCGACCGCGATGATTTCACCGGCGCCCACCTCACGCTCGTATTTCGCGCCCACGATGTCGAGCGCGCAGGTCTCGGACGCGAACACCACGGATCCGTTGAGACGACCCATGACGAGCGGACGCCATCCGCGCGGGTCGCGCGCCGCGACGAGCGTATCGCCAAAGCCGATGATCAAGCTGTACGCGCCCTCGACGCCCTGAAGCGCCTCCGAGACGCGCCCGTCCGGTGTCGCGGCGTTCGACTTCGCGAGCCGGTGCACGAGGACCTCGGAATCCATCGTGGAGGCGAAGATCGATCCCTGCGCCTCGAGCTCCTGTCGCAGCTCGCCTGCGTTGGTGATGTTGCCGTTGTGCGCCAGCGCGATGTAGCCGCCACGCGAGCGCACAAAGACGGGTTGCGCGTTCTCGATGGTCGACGATCCCGCGGTGCTGTACCGCGTATGACCCACGGCCATCTGCCCGTGCAGCGTGTCGAGCTCCGCGGCCATGCTCGGCGACATGGTGCCCATCGATCGCACGACGCGCGCGCCGGTCTCTTTGTCGAAGACGGCGACGCCGACGGACTCCTGCCCGCGGTGCTGGAGCGAGTACAGCCCGAGCTGCGCGAGATGCACCGCGTCGCCATGTCCGTGTACACCGAAGATGCCGCACATGTCAGGCGGGGGTGGCGGGGGTGGCGGGGGTGGCTGTTGCCGTGAACGCGACTTCCATAGGTGTAGCGTTCTTTGCCATGCGTCTGGGGATGGCTTCATGATACGCGTCCGCGAGCGCGGCGACCGGCGCATTGATGACGGTCGATGCAACACGGATGCGCAGCGTGTCGGATGCCCGTACCCACCCGATTCTCTGCGCGGGAACCCGGTGTCGCCTCGCGGCGCCGAGAACGACGTCGACGTCCGCCGTCGAGACGATCACCCGTCCTTGCGCCTCGCCAAACAGGAGCGCGCGGAGCGAAAGGGTCGGCCACGCGCTCAAATCCACATCGGCACCCATCAGGCGCGTGCGATTCATCATCGTACACTCCGCGAGCGCGACGGCCAATCCGCCGTCGCTGCAGTCGTGGGCGGAGCGTACGGCGCCCAACGAGATCGATTCGAGAAGTGCCTCGATGAGCGCGCGTTCACGCGCGAGATCGCACGCCGGCGGCGCGCCCGCGACGACGCCATGGATCGCGTGGAGGTACTCGCTTCCTCCGATCTCCTCGGTCGGCTCGCCCAGCAACACGATCTCATCGCCGTCGCGCTCGAAGGCGGAACGTGTCACGTGCTCCAGCGATTCGATGACGCCGACCATGCCGATCACCGGCGTGGGATACACCGCGCCGCCGGGATGTTCGTTGTACAGCGAGACGTTGCCGCCGGTGACGGGTGTTCCCAGCGCCTCGCACGCTTCCCGCATCCCGCTTACCGCTTCCCGAAGCTGGTAATACACCTCGGGCTTTCGGGGATTGCCGAAGTTCAGGTTGTTCGTGATCGCGCGAGGCCGTCCGCCGGTGCACGCAACATTGCGTGCGGCCTCGGCGACCGCGATCCGCGTCCCCACGCGCGGATCGAGATAGCAGTAGCGGCCGCTGCAGTCCGTCGTCACCGCCAACGCCTTTGTGGTTCCACGAAGGCGCAGGACGGCGGCGTCGCCGCCGGGGCCGATCACGGTGTTGGTGCGAACGGTGGAATCGTACTGTCGATAGACCCACGTCTTGCTCGCGATTGTCGGAGACGCAAGGAGACGCAGCAGGGTCCAACTCGGATCCTTCTCTTCGGGACGCTCCGGGATCTTCGAAACGTCTCTCGAGCGCAGCGCCTGAATCTCCGCGGATTCCCGCGCCGGCGGCGTGTAGGTCGGACAGTCGGTCACCAAACGTGTCCCCGGGAATTCCGCGACGACACGATCTCCTTCGGTAACGCGATACACCGGCTGCGCGATCACCTCGCCGATGACCGCGGTCGTGAGATCCCATTTGTCGAGGATGCGCCGCACGTCGTCTTCACGTCCGCGTTTTGCGACGACGAGCATCCGCTCCTGTGATTCGCTGAGCAGAATCTCGTACGGCGTCATCCCCGGTTCGCGCGTCGGCATCTTCGTTACGTCGATGGTCACGCCCACGTCTCCACGCGCCGCCATCTCGGCGGACGACGACACGAGTCCGGCGGCTCCCATGTCCTGAATCGCGACAATCGCGCCGCTCCGAATCAGCTCGAGGCTGGCTTCGAGCAGCAACTTCTCGGTGAATGGATCGCCGACCTGAACTTGCGGCCGCTTGGCCTCGCTTTCCTCCGACAGATCGGCTGACGCGAACGATGCGCCGTGAATGCCGTCGCGACCCGTTCGCGCGCCGACCGCGATGATCGGATTGCCGACGCCCTGCGCGACGGCTCGAATGAGCTCGTCTTCGCGCATCATGCCGACGCACATCGCGTTGACGATCGGGTTGCCCTCGTACGCTTCGTCGAACACCACTTCGCCGCCGACCGTCGGCACCCCGACGCAGTTCCCGTAGTCGCCGATCCCTTTGACTACGCCGGCAAAGAGATATCGTGCGCGCGGCGACTCGAGCGAGCCGAAGCGCAGCGAGTCGAGCAGCGCGATGGGACGCGCCCCCATGGTGAACACGTCGCGGAGAATGCCGCCGACGCCGGTCGCCGCACCCTGGTACGGCTCGACCGCGGAGGGATGGTTGTGCGACTCGATCTTGAACGCGATCGCGATGCCGTCACCGATCGAGATCACGCCGGCATTCTCGCCGGGGCCTTGCAGCACGTAGGGCGCTTTCGTCGGAAGCGTG
>DATBRO010000193.1:0-68657 GCA_036560265.1 Gemmatimonadaceae bacterium
TGCCGAGGTAGATGACGTTCATGTAGTGCTCGAGGATCTGCTCTTTGGTGAGCTCGCGCTCGAGCAGGCGCGCGAGGCGAAGCTCGATCAGCTTGCGTCGCAGTGAGCGGCCGTTGTACCGGCGCACGAGAAAGCTGTTGCGGGCTACCTGCATCGTGATGGTGCTGAAGCCTTCGCGGACGCCCATCGACGACAGGTTGCGAATGACGGAGCGGCCGACGCCACGCCAGTCGATGCCATTGTGGTCGAAGAACCGCCGATCCTCGGTGGCGACAAGCGCCTGCCGGACGTGCTTCGGGATCTGGCTCAGCGGGACGTTGATCCGGCGCACGATGGCCAAGTGGCCGATCAGCCTGTCGTTCTGATCGAGGACGCGGCCGCCTTCGCTCGGACGGTATGCGCGAACTTCGGAGCGACTGGGGCAGCCCTGGAATCCACAGGACAGGAGCCAGCTGTTGAGAATCAGGAGTCCGAGAACAGCGCCGCCGACCAGCGAGAGCTGCCACCATTGGCGGCGCATCCAGACGCGCGCGGGCTCAGCCGAGGGGGCGAGGAGGCGCTGGCGCAGGATGTGTAATCGGTCTCTGAGAAGCTTCATGCCTTCACTGACACTGTTATCTATTCTCGGCCGCGCCTGCGGCGCGGGTCCGTTCCTTCGCTCCGCTCAGGACGGCGTCTCTGCGGGCAACTACTATATGGTAGTGATTAGATACGCCGGACACGGCCGTTGGTTTCCTATTCATCCGGGTTGAGTACTGCAATGATGATGCGGCGGGGTTGGTTGGCGGTCGGGTTCGCTGTTTTGGCGGGATGCGAACGGCGGACCTCGGACAACGGGCGGACAACGGATTCGGCGGGAGGAGTCGCTGCCACCGGCCGCGCAGCCCGCCCGCAAGCGAGCACCCGCGAGAACCGACCGGCGCGTAGCGCCGCCGAGTACGGTAGCCGAATGGGCCGAATCCCAGTCTTGGAGTATCACGTCGTCGGCGATTCGACCCGGGGCGAGTTCATCATCAGCCGAGACAAGTTCCAGCACGACTTGCAGTTGCTGTACGACCGCGGCTACCGGCCGATCACCGTGGCGCAGCTGGTCGACAGGGACTTCCGCGACGTCCCCGCCGGGATGTCGCCGGTGGTATTCACGTTCGACGACGCATCACCGGAGCAGTTCTCGTACGTCGAGCAGAATGGGAGGCTGGAGATCGATCCGAAGACCGTGGTCGGGATGTGGGTCGCGTTCAATCAGAAGCATCCCGACTGGAAGAATCGCGCGACGTTCTGTCTCCTGCCGGCGGCGCAGGCGGGACACGCTTTCTTCGGCGACGGTCCCAAGTATCGCGGCCAGCACAGGGAATGGCGCTTCCCGAAAGTGAAATGGCTCGCGGACAACGGATTCGAGATCTGCAACCACACGCTGTGGCACGCGCAGTTGAGCAAGTACCCGGACGCGTTCGTGCAGGAACAGATCGCGCGCGGCCAGATGGCGATCGACAGCGCGGTTCCTGGTTACAAAGTGCGCACCTTCGCACTACCGCAGGGACTGTGGCCGAAGAACCGCGAGCTGGCGTGGCGTGGCTCGTGGACGAATCCCAAGACCGGCCAGACGGTGACCTACGACAACGAGACGGTGCTCGAGGTGTCGGGTGGCCCGGTGCGTAGTCCGTTCGATCCCCAGTTCGAGAAAAACCGAATCACGCGCTACATCGTGTACGGTCACGAGCTCGAGAAGCTGCTCGACCGCCTGGACTCGACGAAGTCGCGCTTCGTCTGGGATGGCGGAGTGGCTAGCGCTGCGAAGTAGGTGCCTCAGCGGAAAAGGTCGAGCGACTTCTTGAACACCTGCCACACGCCCCACGCGAGCGGCACGCCGACGAGCGTCCAGGCGAAGATGAGTTGCACGCGATAGCGCAGCGTCATGCGGGCACCGGTGGCGCGATATCGCGCGACTCGACCATGTGTCGCTCGTCCACGCGTTTCACGCGCAGGTTGCAGACGAAGCCGACGAGCAGCAAGCCGGCCATGATGTACATGGTGACGGTGTAGGCGTCCGCCTTCGCGACGCCGTGATTGATCTGGTATTCACGGATGTAGTTCACGAGCACGGGTCCGAGAACGCCGGCGGTGGACCACGCGGTGAGCAACCTGCCGTGGATCGCGCCCACCTGAATCGTGCCGAACATGTCGCGCAGATATGCGGGGATCGTCGCGAACCCACCGCCGTACATGCTCATGATGATGACGTATCCGATGACGAACAGCGCGACGCTGCCCGCGTGTCCCGTAGATGGAACGAGCGCGTAGAGCGCGGCGCCGAGCAGGAAGAACGTCGCGTACGTCGCCTTTCTTCCGATGTAATCCGAGAGCGACGACCAAAAGAATCGTCCAGCCATGTTCGCCAGGCTCAGCAGTCCGACGAATCCGGCCGCCGCCGCCGCGGTGATCACGCCGGGAAACATTTCCTGGATCATGGGTGACGCTTGTCCGAGCACGCCGATGCCGGCGGTGACGTTGACACACAGCATGACCCAGAGAAGCCAGAACTGCGGTGTCTTGATGGCCTGGGCGGCTGTGACGTTGCCGAGAGGCTGTTCTCGGCTCTCGGCCCGCCGCTGCGCGGCCGTCGGTTCTCGGTCTGCCACGGGATGCCACTCGTCGCGCGGCACGCGTACGGTGAAGACACCGAACATCATGAACGCGAAGTAGAGAGCGCCCATTGCAATGAATGTCGGGGCGACTCCGTGCGGAGAAACATGCTCGAAGCGAGCCATGAGCAGCGTCGCGAGTGGCGAGGCGATCATCGCGCCGCCACCGAATCCCATGATCGCCATGCCCGTCGCCATGCCCGGCCGGTCGGGAAACCACTTGATCAGCGTCGAGACTGGCGAGATGTATCCGAGTCCCAATCCGATTCCGCCGAGCGCGCCGTAGCCGAGGAGGAGCAGCGCGAACTGGTGCGTCGCGACGCCGACTGCCGCGACGAAGAATCCGCCGCTGAAGCAGAGCGCCGATGCGAACATCGCTTTGCGGGGTCCGACGCGCTCGACCCAACGGCCGAACGTCGCGGCGGAGAGTCCGAGGAAAACGATGGCGACGCTGAACACCCAACCGATCGTGCTCAGCTTCCAATCATTCGGCGCGGATTCGTTGCCGCCGATCAAGCGCGAGAGCGGAAGGTTGAAAACGCTGAACGCGTACGCCTGGCCGATGGAGAGATGAATGGCCAGCGCGGCGGGCGGGACGAGCCAGCGAGAGAATCCAGGTTTGGCGATCGTGTGTTCGCGATCGAGAAACGAAAACAATTGCATCGCGGCGATGTGTTTGTGCGATGTGTTTGTAATGAAATGTGTCTGACTACGTGATGCTCGTCACGCGCTCGCCGTACGGCGGGCACCCGAGTTGTGGAAAATGTCAGAAATCGCCGTAACGAATGTCATAAATCGCTACTTGTCGCGAAACACTGTCTACTGATCTTAGAGTCGACGCATTACGAGCATAGGGCTCGCGCGTTCCGGAGGATCAGTGTTCGAGTCCGAGCACAAGTTGCGGCATCTGCCGTTCTTTGAGGAAGTCGCATCGCACGCCGAGGGAGATCCGCAATGGCGCAGCGCCATGGCGGGACTCGTTGCGTTGCGTCTCGTGGACGCGTGGCTGGAGAATGGGCCTGCTGTCACGACCGACGACGGCTGGGGTCTGCGCGGTGTGAACTCTGCGATCGAAGACGTCGACGAGGGAACTCCAATCCGTTCGATTCTCGGCCGCGTTGTGGACGCGCTGAAAGAACGAAAGCCTGACATCCATGTCGTCGTAACGCCGTTGATGGCGTACGGACAGTCGTTGGAGTACGACGCAAAGTGGACGCTCGCGGCCGATGTGTATCAGACAGTGCTCGCGCACTTGCACCCTGTCGAAGACAGCGACGCGAGCATAGCCGCGCAGCTGCGCCTGGGCTCGTGCTATCGGAACTTAAATCTCATCGATGACGCCGTCGATGCGTTTGCTGCTGCCTCGGAGATCGCTAACGCCGTTGGCGATATTGTCGGCATACTGCGCGCGAGAATTGGCGAAGCACGCATCGCTGCGCTCCGCGGCAACTTGCCGCAGGCCGAAAGCATCCTTGACGAAACAATCGCTCGCGCTGCCAGCGCTGACCTCCGAGATGTGCGCTCGCGTGCGCTGCATGATCGCTCGATGGTAGCGACGCTGAGCGGACGCTACGAGCTGGCAGTACGCTTGGCCTATGAGGCCCTAGGCAGTACACAGAGTCCCGCGGAGCGCGACCGTATTCTCAACGACATTGCCAGCGCTTTTGCGCATCTCGGCTGCCTGAGCGCGGCACGCGATGCGTACCTCTTACTCTCCGCGACAGCACAAGAGCAGTACATGCGTTGGACGGCGACGCTCAACTTGCTCGACCTCTCGTCGCAGACCGGCTCGGAAATGCTGTTTGAGCAGTATCGACGTCAGCTCATGAGTGAGAGCTTACCGCCGCACTTAGCGACAGGCCTAGAACTCACGCTCGGCACTGGCTACCGGCAGTTCGGGAATTTCCCAAAGGCGCGCCTGCATCTCGAGCGCGCGATGGCAATGGCCGGCGAGCACAACCTTAATCAGTTCTTGTTCGAAGCCGAGGAAGCTCTGTATCAGCTCGAAATGGACACGCCACCTCGTCGCGTCGCGGGAGAAGTTCCCTTGGACGTCGAGGAGGTGGCGAGTGCGATCAGAGAACTACGAGAGTCAGTTAAAGTGCCCTGAACTCGTAGACTTTACTGTGGAGGACAGGCTTCGCCGGATCCAACCACGATGATAACGCCGTTCCAACAAGTGATGGTTTCGTTACGCGGAGCGGTCGCAGACGAGCAAGCGCTAACAACAACGGAGGCAACGAATAAGACGGCGTAGGTAAGGTGGCGGCGAGACATGTTCGGGGCTCCAATGGTGGCGTCTGTTTTCTTGGCGGAGGACAACGCCGGCCAATCTGGGGTCGCCGGAAGGGGAGTAAACCTGCATTTTGTGACACGAATGTGTGGTTTTATGACATCCCCATCCGGCCTCGCGTGGACGTCGTCGCCTACCTGCCCCGTCAGCTCCAATCGCATCTCACAATTGTTCTTGGCTCTCAGCATACGCTCATTACCGCCGGAGGGTGGGACGAGCTGCGAGCCGCCGTCCTGCAGCATGTCACGGACGTTCTAGTCGTTGACCCGGTCGTCGACGGTACGCCACGCGTCGACGTCATCGAGGAGATCCACCGGCAGTTTCCTTCGCTGCCGATCGTGATTTACACGACGCTCTCGAATCTCTCGATGCGCGCCATTCACAATCTTGGCCGCAAGGGAATCGAGCACGTAGTGCTCAACCGTTTCGACGACGAGCGCCGGCGCTTTCTCGAGCTCCTTGAGCGCGTACCCGGGCAGACGTTGAGCGATCAGATGCTTCGATCGCTGGCGCCGGAGCTCGCGAAACTTCCCGTGACGATGGTCCGCGCGGTCGAGCAGTTGTTTCGATCGCCGGGACGCTTCCGGAATGCGCAGGATCTGTCCGCGGCGGCCGGGACGATACTCAGGACGCTGTACCGGCAGCTGGAGATAGCGGGCATCCATTCCCCGCGACTCCTC
Organism: Gemmatimonadaceae bacterium; assembly: GCA_036560265.1. Classification (GTDB taxonomy): domain Bacteria; phylum Gemmatimonadota; class Gemmatimonadetes; order Gemmatimonadales; family Gemmatimonadaceae; genus DASPMP01. The sequence goes on from DATBRO010000193.1 coordinate 5,616, forward strand.
GTGGCTTCCGCGAGACTCTTGCGAGCGTATGCGTTGCTTCGCGATCCGGGACGGCAAATCAAGGAAGTGGCGGCCAAGGTGGGCTACCACTCGCAGTACCAACTGACTCAGCACATGCGCACCCTCACCGGCCACACGCCGCGAACGGTGCGGACACACATAGAACCGGAGCAGTTCGTGACGTTGTTGGCAGCGGGAGTGAGACGTTCAGTGCAGTCCAGACGAATCCACGGGCGAAGCCGCGCGTGATTCACAACAGAGGCGGATCTATGGTTGCGCAATTGACCCATGTGTTGCTCGTCGACGACGAGCCGGCCATTTGCAAGGCATTGGCGCTGGCGCTCACACGCGCCGGGTTCCGTGCCTCGACGGCGCTGTCGGGAGAGACGGCGATGTCGATCGTTCGTGGCGAACATGTGGACGTCCTCGTTGTGGATCTCCGGATCCCCGATATGCGGGGAGACACGCTGTTCGAGCTCGCAAGCTCGATTCAACCGCAACTGCGCGCGCGCACGTTGTTCACGACGGGCGACATCACCGAGCGCGCCCAGGAGCTCATCGAAGCGTGCCGCTGTCCCTTGCTGCGCAAGCCGTTCGACCTCAAGGACCTGATCGACTGGGTGCGGGGCGTTCAGCCGATGGCAGACAATCAGAGCGCCTAGAGCTTCCAGCCGCGGAGCGTTTCCAATGTCAGCTCCAACGCGCGCTTCTGTGTCGGCGTTTGGGCTTCCTCCAACAACCCCTCGTAGGTCGTAATCGCCAGCTGCTGCGCCAACGGATCGTGCTCGGCGCCCGCGAGACTCGTGGCATTGTCTGCAAGCGCGGCACGCGCGAGCTGATCGTGGGGGAATCGGCCCGCTACCTGTTGCCAACGTTCCACTCGGGCGCGCACATTCGATTCTGCCAACGCCCAGAGATGCCAGGCGGCGCGGTTGTCGGGATCCGCCGCCTTCGCTCGCGCCGCCAGATCACCGACGACATCCGGACCGCGACCCGTGATCCAATACGCGTTCGCGAGCGCCACGAGCGCGCGCGCATCGTGTGGACGTTGCGCGACGACATGCTCGTAGACCGGCAATATCACTTCGGGACGATCGCGATACGGTTCGGCGGCGGCGATCAAGGCATCGGCGTCGGTGGTCTTCGCGAGGCCGCGGAGGGTATCGAAAAGGACGCCGAGATTGTCGTCGGACTCGTACCGGCCAAGCGCCGCGGCGATGTCGGAGGCGATGGTCGTCGGCATTGGAGCAAGGAAGCTATGTGGGAAGTGGGGGGTGAGGGGTGGGAGGGGGTGGGAGGCGTGCTTCGGCATGGGATTGGCACTGGAGGGGTCCAAGGAAGGGCGGGGTTGCGCGGATCGAATCCGGTCGCGATACTCGTAGGGTCCGCCGGCACGACCCGTGACACTTGTCCTTCCGGCCGAACACGCGGACACCTGCCCCACCCCTCGCTGACGAGAGGTTCTGGGGCGAGCGCCGCGAAGTAGTACCGCCTGACTGGGCAGCCGCGCCCGAGGCGCGTGAGTTCTCCGCGCTGCGGACGCGACACAAGACGCAAGCATAGTCTCGCAGCATTCCATCGAGCGCGGACCCGCGACACGTGGGTCTCGTACGCAGTGAGCATTTCCTTTTCAACTTGGCAACATGAACGAGCGCCGTCGCCCAAGCCAAGGCCAACGTGGCCGCGGCGGCCGGCCGCATCGCCCCACTATGGACACTCAAGACGACAACCCGTACCGCGAGACCGGACCCGCTGATGCGGGCAATCCGTCCGCCCCCGCCGACAGCTCAGCTGCTGATTCCAACTCCGGGCGAATGCGAAACGAGAGCAGCGCGGAAAGCAGAGACTCCTCGGCGGAAAGTGACTCAGACGCCAGCGGACCATCCATCCGCGACAATGCCGGCGGCAGCGCAGGCGACAATGTCGGCGATAACGGCGCCGGAAATGGTGGAAACGGTGGAAATGGTGGAAATGGCGGCGACGCGGGTGCTCCCGGAGTGGTGAGCCAGCGCGAGGGGGGTGGGGCTGGCGGCCACGCACCTCGGCGCGACCGGGGGGACCGCGCTGACCGCAGTGACCGGGGGGATCGCGGCGACCGGGGAGATCGATTCGATCGCAATGGTCGTCGTCATCGGAGGCACAGGGGGCGCGGACGCCGCGGCGGTGGGCCTGGGGGCGGTGGCGGGGGTGGCGGGGGCGGCGGAGAGCAGCAGACGATTACCCACGCGCCCGTTGTTCTGACACCGGTCGGCGACACGCAGGGGTGGTTCGACCCGTCACGCGACGGAGGGTTCATCCGACGAGCGACTTCGAGCTACCTCGCGGAACCCGGAGACGCCTGGCTATCGCCGCAGCTCGTGCGACAATGGGGAATCAGGAAGGGCGACCACGTACATGCGCTCGTTGGACGCGATCCACGCGGACGCGTGTCCGCGATGGAAGTGCAGACGATCAACGGCGGCGACCCGGGGCTCTCACTCAAGCGGCAGGACTTCCAGTCGCTGCCCGCCGCGTATCCGGAACGCAAGCTCTATCTCGAGACGGGGCGCAAAGGCGGCCACGAATTGACGCGACGCGCCATCGATCTCATCACGCCGATCGGCTACGGACAGCGAGCACTCATCGTGGCGCCGGCGCGCGCGGGAAAGACGACGCTGCTGCACGCGATCACCGAAGGCATCGTGATGAATCATCCGCAGGCGGTGCTACTCATCCTGCTCGTGGACGAGCGCCCCGAAGAAATGAGCGAAGCGATTTCCTGGGGCGTAGGCGAGGTGATCGCATCGACGTTCGACCAGCCGGCACAGCGCCACGTTGATGTCGTCGAGATGGTGATGGAGCACGCGCGTCGCCTGGTCGAGATGGGCAAGGACGTCATCATCGTGTTGGATTCGCTCACGCGTATGGCGCGGGCGCACAACACGGCCGAGCGAGGCACGGGGCGGACGCTCTCGGGCGGACTGGATGCCACGGCGATGGCGAAGCCGAAAGCATTCTTCGGAAGCGCGCGCGCGATTCCCGAGAGCTCCGGGGGCGGCTCGCTGACGATCATCTCGACCGCGCTGGTGGAAACGGGATCGCGAATGGACGACGTGATCTTCGAGGAATTCAAGGGCACGGGAAACTCCGAGCTCAAGCTCGACCGTTCGCTCGCAGACAAGCGCATCTACCCCGCGATCGACATTGCCACGAGCGGCACCCGGCGCGAGGAGAAGTTGTTCAAACCCGAGCAGCTCGAGGCGGTTTACGCCTTGCGGCGAGGGCTCGCACAGATGCCGCCGCAGTCGGCCATGGAGTGGCTGATCAAACGGATCGCGGCCACGGCGAACAACGACATCCTCTTAGCCGGGTTGATCGATAAGTAGAGCGGGGAAGGGGGAAGGGGGAAGCGGGAAGGGGTTAACTGCAACTGCGGGGATGGGGAAAGGGAATAGGGAAAGGGAACAGGGACGAGCTCGCTTCACCATTCCCTTCCCTCTCCCTTTCTCTTTTTCTCCCCTTGTAGTTGTCCTTTTCCCCGTTCCCCCTTTCCCGTTCCCTGGTATCCCTATTGCTCAGCTTAGCTGCGCCATGCATCGCCCTGCTCACCTCAGGGTGCGTGCGCGTGCGGTTGCTGCGCTTCTCGTCGCCGTAGTCCTCGCGTTCGCGCCCTCGCTGCTATTCGCGCAACGCGACGACCAACGTGAGGCGCCCGAGGTCCGCGACCTCGTGCTGAACGGTGTGCATGGCGTCGGCAAGCGCGATCTCGAGCGCTCGATCTCGACGACGAAGAGCCAGTGCAAGAGTCTCCTCCTGATCGCGTTCTGCGCGTTGAGCAAGTCGCCCACGTTCATCGACAAGAAGTATCTCAACCGGACCGAGTTCCGGCGGGACGTGCTGCGCTTGAAGGTGTTCTACTGGAAGCGCGGGTACCGCGAGGCAACGGTCGACACCGCGGTTGTGCGTACGGGGCCCGGCAGGGTCAAGGTGGTTTTCGACATTCACGAAGGGGCGCCCACGGTGATCTCGGCGCTACGCGTCGAGTACGACAGCACGCTGATGAACGAGCGGCAGGTCAAGAAGCTCCTGTATCTGCGCGCCGGCGATCCGCTCAACCTCGTCGTGCTCGACACGATGCGGCTGGAATTCCAGCTCGCGCTGTGGGACAAGGGATACGGCGACGCTCAGGTGGACACCGTCATTTCGGTGAACGCGGAGCAGCGGAGAGCGGCCGTGCTGTTGCGCGTCAATCCGCGCTGGCTGACCACCGTGGGCGAGATCACCGTGCGCGGCAACCAGGAAGTGAACGCGCGCACGATCCAAAACTCGATCATGCTGCGATCGGGTCGCGTGTTTCGCTACGGCGATCTCATCGAGAGCCAGCGGAATCTCTACGAGTCGAACCTTTTCCGTCTGGCGTTGTTCTCGGTTCCGCCGCGGCCGGACAGCGTCAAGAACATCAGCATCGACGTGCGCGAGACCAAAATGCGCGAGGCGCGCGTCGCCGGCGGCTTCAACACCATCGATTACCTGCAGACGGACGCGCGCTTCACGAACTACAACACGTTTGGCGGCGCGCGTCGCCTGGACGTCGGCGGCACGCTCGGCAACCTCGGTTCGCGGCCGCTGAACGACGAGATGTTTCAGAGAGTACGAGCGGATTTCCGAAACGATCGGTCGGCATTCATGCAGCCGACGTGGCAGGTGAGCGCGAACGTCAAACAACCCGCGTGGCTGCGAAAGCCCGAGAACGCGCTTTCGCTCGGCGGATTTGCGCACCGGCGCGCGGCCCCCGCCGTCTACATCGACCGCGGTTATGGCGGAGAGCTGGCCTTCACGCGGACGCTGGCGCCGCGCGCGACCGCGAGCTCCGCGTACCGGTTCGAAATCACGCGCGTGGAAGCAGGCGACGCGTACTTCTGTGTGAACTACGGCGTGTGCGACAACCCGACGGTCACGTCGCTGCGCCTGCATCAGAAGCTCAACCCGGTGCAGCTGAGCGCGTCCATCGACCGAAGCGACATCCCGTTCTCTCCGACGAAGGGATTCATCGCGCGCGTGGATCTGGAGCATGCGTCGAGCGTGACTCTTTCGGACTACCGCTACAACCGGGCGTTCGCCGAGGCATCGGCGTACACCCATTTCAGGTACCCGAGTCGCGATCCGCGGTCGCAGGTGTTGGCCGGACACCTTCGGTTCGGGTTCGTGCGCGCGCTCGCGAGCGCGCAGACGGGAATCGAGCTGCTGCACCCGCGGAAGCGCTTCTACGCGGGCGGCTCGCATTCCGTGCGCGGCTACGACGAGAACCAGCTCGGGCCGCGCATCCTCACCATTCCGAAGGACTCTCTCGCCAAGGTGGCGGGCTGCGATACGACGAGCGACGCGAGCATCAGCCTTTGCAATCCGAACTCGCCGGCGCTCGGGACGAAGGACTTCACCCCACGCGCCGTCGGCGGCACGTCACTGCTCGAAGGGAGCGTGGAGTTCCGCGTTCCGTTCGCGCGCAAAATGGAGTGGGCGGTATTCCTGGACGGCGGAATCATCGGTGGAAGCCGGCTGCAGAACCTTCAGGACTTCCGCGAGATCGTGCACGGCACCGCGGCGATCACGCCGGGCGTCGGATTCCGCTACAAGTCGCCGGTGGGCCCGATACGCGTCGATCTCGGATACAACCCGCAGAGGACTCAGGAGCTCACCGTCGTCACCACCGCGACGGACTCCACCGGTCGTGAGGTACTCGTCCCGCTGAAGAACACGCGGCGGTACACGAACGGCGGGACGGCGAAGGGGTTCTGGTCGGTGTTCAATCAGCTGGTGCTGCACCTGTCCATAGGTCAGGCGTACTGATGAAGGCGGACGTAAGAGCGGACATAAAGGCGGACAAAAAGGCGGACATAAAGACGGACATAAAGACGGACATAATGGCGGACTTAAAGACGGACCTAAAAGCGAGATGACTTCGGGCGTGAACGTTCAGGTAAAGGATCGGCGGGAGGCGGTGAAGATTCTGCAGATCACCGCGGTCTTTGTCGTCGTCGTGATCGCGGTCGCGTTCGTCGCCGTGCTGGTGCTCTCGTCGAGTGACTGGGGGCGAGAGCGGGTGCGTCGCTTCGTGCTCGGACAGATGAAAGGATTCGTGCACGGCCAGGTCACGCTCGGCCGGGTTCGCGGCAACCTGCTCACCGGCGCGACGTTCGACGCGTTCGCGATCCGCGACAGCCTTGGCCAACCGTTCGTCGCGGCCGAGCAGGTGAGCGCGCGCTACAGCGCTCTCCAGCTGCTGACGTGGAAGTTCGACATGCGGGACGTGCGCGTCGTGCGACCGCTCATCGTGCTCGACCGGCCACCGGGCGGAAAGTGGAACTACCAGCGGATCTTTCCGCCGTCGGACACGACGAAGTCGAAGCAAGCGCGGGGTCGTGGTTTCCCGTGGATCGTCTTTCACGACGTCACGGTGCTCGACGGCCATCTCGTCATGCGCACGCCGTGGAAGCCCGATACAACGCTCTCACGCGCGGCACAGGACAGCTCGATCCGCGACGCGCTGGGCGGCGGCAAGCGCATCATGGTGGTGCCGGTGAATGGCGGATTCCAGAAGATCATCGAGCTGCGGGAGCTTACCGCGCGCGCGCCGCTGCTCCGCATCACGCAGCCGGGGTTCCACGACCGCCTCGCGCAGATCACGTCGCTGAACATGGTCGCGCTGCCATTCCGTCCGCCCGCGGCAATCGTGCAGGATCTGGCCGGCAACATTCGATTCAACAATGACTCGGCATGGTGGCAGAGCGTGGCGGTCCGGATGCCGAATTCGTCGCTGCGCGGCGATGGCCGGTACACATTTAGCGGCGGCGACATGAAGATCTCGGCGCACGCGCGGCCGGGGGCGTTCGCAGATTTCCGTTGGCTCTTCCCGCGCTATCCCTCCGAGGGCGGCGGACCGCTGGACTTCTGGCTCGAGTGGCGTGGGACGACGCAGGAATACGTCGTGAGGAACGCCGATCTGCGCACGCAGGGCGCGCGTTTGCGCGGAGATTTTGCGATCAGCTTCGCGGACACGTTCGCGATCCACGATACGGACATTCTGTTCTCGAACGTGAACACGAAGCTGATCGAACAGTTCGTGGCGGGCTTCCACTCGCCGAGGCGCGGCACCCTGGATGGAAAGCTCACGATCGTCGGCGGTCGCAATGCGATGCAGATGGCCGGGAACGTGGTCTTCCACGATCAGGTGGACGGCACGAGCCGGGTGGCCGGGAGCGGCGCGCTTGGCCTGGTGCACGGCGATCTCCGGATGCGGAACGTGCGCGTCCATGTCGATCCGTTGCAGGTCGCGCTCCTCAAATCGCTCAGCCCATCGCTCGATCAGACCTTTAGCCCGGTCGGCGGAACGCTGAGCGGCCAGGTGAGCATCGACGGCTCGACGAAAACCGCGCTCGCGATCGTGGGGAACGTCGAGCACCGAGATCGTGGAGGTGCGTCGCATCTCCGCGGGAGCATCGGCGTGCAACTCGCGGGAACGAATGCCCTCAAGATCGCCGTACAAGCACAACCGCTGGCGCTCGGCGAGGTGGGGCTCTTCGTACCGGCGCTCGGACTGCGCGGCAGCGCATCCGGCCCAATTCACCTCCAGGGTCCGCTCGGGAACCTGCGCCTGGCGACGGCGCTGCGCCTCTCCGATGGTGGAACGATCAACGCGAGCGGCCGGCTGAACCTCGCGGGGCGCACCAAGAGCTACGACCTCGCCGGCGGGATGCAGGTGTTCAACCTGAACGCGGTGATCGAAAAAGCGCCGCGGACATCGTTGACGGCGTCTGTGCTTGCCCGCGGTACGGGTTTCCAACCGGCTACGATGCAGGGCGCGTTCGCGGCGGATTTCGCCACGTCGAGGTGGGACAGCGTCACGATCGACAGCGGCTCCGTGCGCGTGGCGATCAGGAACGGCGTGGCGCACGTCGATCGACTGACGGCGCGGGCGTCGAACACCAGAATCGATGCCGCGGGCACATTCGGACTGGCCGCGGGCCGCACGGGCGAGTTGCGGTACAACGTCGCCATCGACTCTCTCGGCGCGTACAACAAATGGATCCCCGGTGAACAGCGCGGGATCGAACGCCCGCGATCGGCGCTCGTGACCCGCGCGCTGGAGCGGGCGCGCGCGGACTCACTGCGCATCGCGAGCGCGACGGAAGTCGAACGCGCCGCGACAGGACGCGCGATGCCGAAGATCGTCGCGGACACGCCGCGCTCGATCGCGCGCAGCGTTCTGTCCGGCAAGGTGTATGCGGCGGGGACGTTGCGCGGCAACGTCAAGAATTTCGACCTGCGCGGACGCCTCAGCGCGGACAATCTCATCGCGCGGGGCAACTCGGCACGCACGCTCCGCTCGGAGTATGCCTGGACCAACGCGCGAACCCCGTCATCGACCATCGTCGTGGCGGTCGAGGGCTCACAGGTCAGCGTCAAAGGATTTGCGTTCGACACGCTGGAAGGCCGCCTCGCGTATCACAGGCCCACCGGCGAGATCCAGGTGGCGGTGCGGCAAGGGGACGAGCGCGACTACTCCGCGAGAGGGTCGTTCGTCGTCGGATCCAAGCGTGAAGTCCGTATCAACGATCTCGCGCTCCGCATGGACACAACGGTGTGGCGGCTCGCGCACGCCGCGATCATTCACTGGCATCCCGCGGGCATGGAACTGCACGACGTCGAGCTGCGCAGCAACAAGGGCGGACTCGTCTACGTGAACGGCATGGTCCCGACGGAGGGCAACGCCAACCTCGTGCTGGACATCCAGAACTTCCAGATCGCGGACGTCGCCACGTTCGTCCAGAGCGATCTGCCGTTGCGTGGAATTCTCACCGCGCGAGGCGTGCTCGAAGGGAATCTGAAGGATCCGCGATTCCGCGGCGCGGCGGGACTCGTGAACGGGAACTACAACGGGTCCGTCATTCCAAACTTCCAGAGCACCTTCACGTACGCGAATGCGTCGCTGGTTGCGCACGCCGAGGCGATCGGGAGGACAGGACCACCGTCAGTCATCGCGGACGCGACGCTGCCAATCAACCTGGCGCTCTCCGGGGTGACCGGACCGCGTCTGCTCGAGCTTCCGATGCGCGTCGATGTGCGGGGCGACAGCCTCCCGTTGGATCTGATTCCGGCCGTCACGGATGCGGTAGCGCAAATTCACGGGAAGGCTTCGGGCTCGTTCGCCATGGGTGGAACCCTGGCACGCCCATCGTTCGCGGGCGCCGTATCGTGGGTCAATGGCTCGATGAAGATCGTGCCGACCGGCGTAACAGTACACGACATCACGGCTTCGATCCGCATGGCTCGCGACACCGTGTTCGTCGATTCCATCGCCGGAGTCAGCGGAAAGGGCCCCGTGAGGCTCGCGGGCCGCCTGTACGTGGGAGACTGGCGAGCGCCGGAATTCGATCTGCACCTCGTGGGAACCGAAACGGAGATCCTCCATAACGATCACGGCCGGTTGGATGCGAACGTCGGGTTGAGCCTGACGGGGCCGTTCAAAAACGCGTACGTGGCGGGCGCGGTTCACATCCGGCAGGGTGTCGGCTACATCCCGGAGTCGAGTCACAAGAGTCTGGTCAATGCCGGCGACCCCGCCGTGTTCGCGGTGATGGATACGAGCGTGATGAACGATCGCGAGCTGTTCCCGGCGGAGTCACCGCTGCTGGCGAACATGCGCATCGACGTGGACGTCACGGTCAATCGCAACACGTGGCTGCGATCGCGCGACGCGAACATCGAGATGTACACCGAGGAGCCGGTGCGCGTGCACCGCGAGGCGGACGCATTGGCGCTTACCGGCGTGATCTCGACCGATCGCGGCGAGTACAGCTTTCTGAGCAAGACGTTTCAGATCAAGCGTGGATCGGCGACGTTCGTCGGCGGCCCCGAGCTGAATCCGACGCTGCAGGCCACGGGCGAGTACGAGGTCGCGCTCACCGGCCGCCCGAACTTCAACGTACGCGTCCTGATCGGCGGGACGATGCAGAAGCCGAAGCTCACGCTCGAGAGCGACGCTCAGCCGCCGATCTCACAGTCGGATCTCCTGAGTTATCTGGCGTTCGGCCGCAGCTCGTCGTCGCTCCTGCAACAAGAGAACTCGGGACTTTCCGGAGTTTCGACGGCAACCGGCAATCTCATCGGCGTGGGCGCCGCGCTGGCGACGCAGCGCATGGCTGCCGTCGCGCTTGGCGTGATGGCCGACGAAGTGGAAGGTGAGGCGACCAAGGGACTGGGTGCGGACGTCTTCAACATCACGCCGTCCGATGTCCCGATCGAGCTTGGCGCCGTCGGCAGCTTTCTCCAGAGCACGCGCGTGGAGGCCGGGAAGTATCTGAATCCCTACTTCTTCATGGCCGTGCAGACGCAACTCTATCTGAACAGTTGGCCGGGCATACGCGCACAGTATCGGACGTCAAAGGGCTGGCGCTACGAAGCGTCGGTAGAGACGCGCTACCAGCTGCAACCGCCGTCGCTGCGCATTCAACCGATTCCGGCGAGGACGAGCTTTGGTGCTTTCATCATCCGGGAGTGGCGATTCTAGTGCTGGCTTGTCGCGCAAGGGCGCTCCGGCCTTTCCCGTTCGCGCCTAATTCCTCGTACAAGGTTGCGACGGCCCGTAGTCCTTTCGTGAAATTCTCCAAGGAGATCCACTCGTCGGGAGCGTGAGCATTTTCCCCCGGCAAGCCGAAACCCATCAAGAGAACCGGCACCTTGAGGACGCGATCGAAATCACCCACGACGGGAATCGAGCCGCCTTCGCCGACGATCACGGGCGGTTTCGCGAACGCGGCGGCAAGCGCGCGCCGCGCGGCATCGTACAGGGGTCCCGTGAGCTCGGCGCGCCACGGCTTGCCACCGTGGATGTACTGCACGTCTACCGTCACGCCTTTGGGCGCGACACGCGTCACGTGCGCTTTGAAGAGCTTCGTGATTTGCGCCGGGTCCTGATCGGGAACGAGACGGCAGCTCACTTTCGCCATGGCCTTCGACGGCAGCACGGTTTTGGCGCCCTCCCCGGTGTAGCCGCTGAGTAGACCGTTCACCTCGCACGTCGGGCGCATCCAGATGCGTTCGAGCGTTGAGAATCCTTCCTCGCCGCCGAGCGCAGGCGCTCCGGTCTCGGCGCGGAAGTGTTTTTCGCTGAAGGGCAACTTCCGAATCGCGTCGCGTGACTTCTTGTCCCACTTCCGCACGCGGTCGTAAAAACCCTTGATGGCAATGTGGCCTTTGGCGTCGTGCATGGTCGCGATGATGCGCGCCAGCGCCATCGCAGGGTTCACGACCGCGCCGCCGTAACTGCCGGAGTGCAGATCGGTTTTCGGGCCCACGACGTCGATCTGGAAGTACGCGATGCCACGGAGCGACGAGAGAATCGACGGGATGCCGGGCGCGAACATGGACGAGTCCGAGATGATGACGCCGTCGGCCCGCAATAGCGCCGCGTTCTTCTCGACGAAATCGGCGAGGTTGTCGCTGCCCACTTCCTCCTCGCCTTCCGCGAGGATGACGAGATTCACCGGCAGCTTTCCCCGCTGCTTCAGCAGTGCTTCGGCCGCCTTGACGTGGATATAGAGTTGGCCTTTGTCGTCCACCGAGCCGCGCGCGAACAGTTTTCCGTCTCGCACGGTTGGCTCGAAGGGAGGGCTGCTCCACAGCTCCAGGGGCTCCGCCGGCTGAACGTCGTAGTGGCCGTAGACCAACACCGTTGGCGCGTCCGGGCCGGCTTTGCGCCACTCACCGACGACGATCGGGTGTCCGGGCGTCGCGTGGATCTTTGCCTCCATCCCAAAGGCTCGAATCTGGTTTGCCAGCCACTCCGCGCACCGCGCTGTGTCGGCGTTGTGCTCCGACCGCGCGCTGACGCTCGGGATGCGCAGAAAATCGTCGAGCTCCGCGCGAATGCGTCGCTCCTCTCGCGTGAAAAAGCTCTCGAGATCGGGCGCGACGCGGCGTGTCGATGTCGTCATGTACGAGAACGTAGCGCGCGCTGAGGCCAGGTGCCACGCCAGCCGTCGAGGAACCAGATGCGCAGGCTTTTCACGAGCTCGCCATCGCGAGAAATGGGAACTCGCTCACCCTCGCGCAGCGACGCGAAGTGAGCGGCCAGCGTCTCGGCCACGGGATGTATACCGCTGACGTCGTCGACGACGAGGAGCAGGGTGTCGCCGGGCTGTGCGCGATCGGGAAAAGATGGCCAGAGATCGTATTGATTCGGCCGGTTCGAAAGATTGAGTGAAAGCGTCGCGGGATGGCCGGGCAGATGAAATGCGAGCTCGGATGCATCCTGATATCGGTCTGCCCCAATGAAAACGGTGCCGGCTGTCCGCGAAGCGGGCGGGGGACATGGGCGGGTACCCGGCCAAGCCGGGTGCGTGGACACCTGGCATACGGGACGCGCACGATCAACAGCGATCGCAAGATCTGTCCACCCCGCCGCCCTAGCAGCCGGGTCCCGGCCCACGGGCACCGGTAGGATCGGCGTGAACGCATTCAGGTAAGCCACCATCGTCAGGATGGCCGCGAGCCCGATGCCGGCGCGGAGCCATTTGTCCCAGTCCGAACTACGCGACTGAGCGACAAGCAGTAGGACTGCTGGCACGTACGCGAGCGCCGGCCAGTTGGCCTCGACGCGGCGGCGCGTGGCGGAATACATAAAGAACGCGAAGACGACGACGGAGATTGAAGCGAGAAGAGGATGGACGGGTAGTCGCTGAAGGCGGGTGGGTGAGGATGGAGGAGACGTGCGGAGGGAGCGGGCGATGGCGATTGTCATCATCACGAAGAGGATCGGCGAGACGAGCCCGATCTGGCCGCCAACGAGCTCGAGCTCGCGACTGACCACGGAGCCGGCAGCGCCGCCGAAGCCATGTTGGAGCTGAAACGCGAACGAGATCCAGTCGTGCCTCGCGTTCCAAAGGATGACGGGAAGGAACACCAGGAGCGCGACGAGGGTCGCCACATATGGTCCCGGCTCTCGAAGCCGCGCACGCAGCTCGCGTCGGAGCAAGAGACCGACAAAGACGCCGAGCGGCAGCAGCACGGCCGTGTACTTGGAGCAGAACGCGAGACCGAGCGTGGCTCCGGCAACGCACCACCACTCGAGTGAGGCGCGCGAGCGCGCCGGGACCTCCAGCACGCGAAGAATCGCGTAGACGGTCGCCGCGGACGCGGCGAGCACGGGTGCGTCAGGCGTCGCGAGGACGAGCCCCGCGGCTGACAGCGGCATCACAGCGAAGATGGTCGCTGTCAGGAGAGCGGCGCGATCACCAGCGATGCGTCGCGCGCACGCGCAAACGAAGAGCGTGCCGAGCGCGCCGGCGAGCACAGACCCGAGCCGCACGCCGAGTGCCGTGTGGCCGGCGATCGACGTCCCGAAGCCGATGAGCCACGCGATCACCGGCGGGTGATCATAGTAACCCGCGGCGAGATGACGCGACCACTCCCAGTAATATGTCTCGTCCGGAAAGAGGGGCGTCAGCGCGGCGATGACGAGACGCACGATGGTGGTAGCGACTACGACGACAACCGCGAAGCGCCTCACGCAGCCGGTGCGCGGCGACGGTGCAGCCACCACGCTGTTGCGGTGATGAGCCAAATCCAGATCAGCCATGAGGTGCGCTCATCGTTCGAGAGCGTGGTCAACATGCGCGCGGGCGCGCTGAATAGCGTAAACGCCAGCGCAAGATTGGTCGTGCCATCCGCGACGCGACGTTCCACGACGCGCGTGCCGCCGAACCCACCTTTGCGGACGACGTCGTCGATCGTCGAGGCAAGCGAATCAGGCGACATGCCGCGCCAGCCGAAGATGAGCATCAATGTCCAGTTCGGCGCGGTGCTTCCCCATCCGTGGTTGTCGCTTCCGCCCGTCATCGTGAGGTTCTTTTTCTCCGCGAGTGCAACGATGGCTGCACGCCTCCGCCCGACTTCATCTCTCGAATCAGGGGCACCGTTCGAGACCTCGATGCCGCGTACGCCTGGAGTGCCCGGACCAGACGCGACCGGCAGGCGCGTGAGTTGATGAGGATGGTTCCAGATGACAACAGGCTCGCGTCCGGAGATGAGGCTCGCCAGCCGGAGGCTTTGCTCGTCCACGTCGCGGAGATTCTCGGTGAGAATGCCTCGGTACCTGCGCTCCGCGCTGAGGATAGCGACGTGCTCGCCGGTCCACGTCACTTCGATTCCTTGCAGCAGAATGACGCCCTCGCCCGCGGGGCTGGGATTTTGCACCATGCCCCGCTCCGCCGCGGCGACCGTACCGTGATCGGTGATGTAGGCGACGTCGTAGCCGCCGTCGCGGTGCCATGCGCGGTTGCTCTCGGCGCTCCATCCGGGCCGGCCGTCGTGTGAGGCCGACGTGTGCGAATGGAAGTCGATACGGGCGATGTCGGCGTTGTCGCTCACCAGCGCGGCCATGGGGCGCGGAAGGACCGCCGCGGCGGCATAGACCAGAACGATGGCGACCACAAGCGCAGCTGTCGCGAGGAGATGCTGGCGCCTCGTCGCGCTCGCGCGTGTCGCTCGCGCCACGCGCCAAAGTGTAAAGCACACGACAACGGCGAGGAGCAGCGCGACGTGCTGTCTAGCGGAGAGCAGCGTGAGCGTGTCGAGGACGTCCGACATTGGCGCTAACACGACGTAACCCAATGGACGCAGGAGATAGGCTTCGGAGACGTCGGCAAGCGACGCCGCGTCGCGTATCGGCGACACCGCGAACGCGCTGCTGAGCACGACGATAATGGAGATCGCGAGCGGAGTCCACGGAACTCGGCGGTACAACGGCCGAAGCTCGGACGCGGGTCGATCGTGGGCGCTGTCTTGTCGAATTCGCTTGGACAATGGCGTGGTAATTTGCAGGTGACCAATGTCGAACCGCCTCGCAAAAGAAACTAGCCCGTACCTGCTGCAACACGCACACAATCCGGTCGACTGGTATGCGTGGGGCACGGAGGCGTTCGAGCGCGCGCGGAGTGAGAACAAGCCGATTCTCCTGAGCGTCGGCTACTCGGCGTGCCACTGGTGTCACGTCATGGAGCGCGAATCGTTCGAGGACGTGGAGACGGCGCGGGTGATGAACGAGTCGTTCGTCAACGTAAAAGTCGATCGCGAGGAGCGCCCCGACGTCGACTCGATCTACATGCAGGCCGTGCAAGCCATGACGGGACACGGCGGATGGCCGATGACGATGTTCCTCACGCCGAGCCTCGAGCCGTTCTGGGGCGGGACGTATTTCCCGCCGGATGATCGTCGCGGCATGCCGTCGTTTCGGAAGGTGCTCCATGCGGTCGCCGACGCGTACCGCAACCGGCCGGACGACGTGAAACGGGTGGCGTCGACGATGCGCGAGATGTTCGCGGCGACCGCGGATCGCGCACGCAGCAGCGGGACCGTCTCCGTTGATCTGTTGGAGCGCGCCACGCGCGGTCTTCTCGCGACGTATGACGCGGAGCTCGGCGGCTTCGGAGACGCGCCGAAGTTCCCTCAAGCGATGGGCATGGAGTTCCTGTTGCAGCAATGGGCACGAACCGGCAACGACGCGGCGCTCGATGCCGTGCGCAACACGTTCCGATGCATGGCGCGGGGCGGCATCTACGACCAGATCGGCGGCGGATTCGCGCGCTACTCCGTGGACGCGCAGTGGCTCGTGCCGCACTTCGAGAAGATGCTGTATGACAACGCACTGCTGGCGCGCCTGGGCGCGCATCTCTGGCAAGCGACAAAAGACGACGAGGTCCGTCGCGTGACCGAAGAGACGCTCTTCTGGCTCGCGCGCGAGATGACGTCGCCGGCGGGCGGGTTCTACTCGACGCTCGACGCCGACAGCGAAGGTCACGAGGGAAAATTCTACCTCTGGAGCGAGGCGGAGCTGCGCGAGCTGCTCGGCCCCGACGCGGATGCGCTCATCGCGCATTGGGGCGTGACGGCGGCGGGAAACTTCGAGGGACAGAACATCCTGCACGTCCGGGGAGAACCATCAGCCATTGCGGAGTCGACACTCGCCGCCGCGAAGCGGACGCTGTACGAGGCGCGCGCGCGACGCGTGTGGCCCCCGCGCGACGAGAAGGTTCTTGCGTCCTGGAATGGACTGATGCTGCGCGCGGTTGCGGAGGCCGCTCGCGTCTTTGATGAGCAGCGCTTCGCGGAGCTGGCGCGTCGCAATGGCGAGTTTCTGTTCCGCGAAATGGTCCGCGACGGACGTGTTTTCCGCACGCACAAGGATGGATCCAGCAGGATCAACGGCTTCCTCGAGGACTACGCGGCGATCGGGCTCGGTGCGCTCGCGGTGTACGAGCTCACCTTCGATCGCGTCTGGCTCGAGCGTGCGCGCGAGCTGGCCAACGCGACCGTGCGCTGGTTCTGGAACGACGAGGCAGGCGCGTTCTTCGACACGCCAAGCGACCACGAGGAATTGCTGACGCGTCCGCGCGACGTCACGGACAACGCGACGCCATCGGGCACGTCGCTCGCCGTCGACCTGTTGCTGCGGCTCGGAGATGTCCTCGGAGACGCCGACATGCGGCGGCGCGCGAGCCACGTGCTCGAGACGATCGCGGAACCGATGGCCCGGTACGCGTTGGCGTTCGGACACGCGCTCATGGCCGCGGACCTCGCGGTGCACGGCGCGACGGAGGTCGCGCTGGTCGGCGAACCGGGTTCCGGCGACTTCGCGGCACTCGCGCGCGCCGTGGCGTCGCGATACGTGCCGTCGCTGGTCCTCGCGGGTGGTAGGCCCGCGGATGCAAACGGCATCGCATTGCTCGCTAACCGTGAAGCACGACAGGGAAAGGCCACGGCCTACCTTTGCC
The DNA here is from genome assembly GCA_036560265.1 of Gemmatimonadaceae bacterium. Lineage (GTDB taxonomy): Bacteria > Gemmatimonadota > Gemmatimonadetes > Gemmatimonadales > Gemmatimonadaceae > DASPMP01. The sequence continues at coordinate 22,424 of DATBRO010000193.1, forward strand.
GCCGACACGTCTGCGACGAGCCCGCGACCGAGCCCGCAAAGCTGTTACAGCAGCTCTTGGCTCTCGACGTGACCGTCAGCCAGCCAGAAACACGTCTCTGAAGAAGCCGGGCGGGACGGTGCCCATGCGCATGAACCGTTCGTGGAACTCGCGCGCGGAGTACGCGCTGCCTTTTCGAGAGCGATACGCTTCGCGCAACGCCGCGATCGCGTTCTTGCCGAGGTTGTAGGTGATCGCTTGCGTGGGCCACTTGCTGTAGCGATAGATGGCGCGCGTCGCGCCGTCGCACACGGCTTTGGCGGCGGGATCGCTCGCGACGCGCGCGCATGCGCCGGGATAGAAGCTCACGTGCTCGGTGAAATAGTTCATCGCCTCCTCGTACGTCATGCGGCCGGTGTGGAGCCCGACGTCGATGCGGACGCGCGCCGCGCGGAGGAGCTGCCCCTGGAGCTCGTACAGATACTCGCCCGGTGAGTAAAACCCGTATGGTCGTTCCTGGACGGGCTCGGCCATCAATTCTTCGGCGTACAGTCCCCAGCCTTCGGCCGCCATCGAGTCGCTCCACATCGACGACGAATCTTCGACGGCGCCGGGCGTGAGCCATCGAATGTTCGAGATCTCCGACGCGTGCTGCGTCATGTACTTGTAGTGCCAGTCATGGCCCGGAAATCCCTCGTGCACCGCGGTATCCGCGACCGAGGCGCGAGCGTTCTCGCGGAGCGCCGCCGGATCGTTCCCCGTCGGTGTGAGATAGAAGCGGCCGACTCCTGTTTTCTTGAGCGGCGGCGCGGGATAGTACGCGGCGTCGATCGTGCTGCGCAGCACCGGCGGGGTCGGTACGATATCCAGCTTGTAGTCGGGGGGCACGTCGAACATGGCGTTATCGCGGCCGTACGCGACGGCGCGCTCGGCCGTCTCGCGATACCAGCGCAAGAGCTCGTCGTCACTTCGCGGCGAGTCCGCCGACAGATCCTCCATCACGCGGCGGATACCCCACGCGCGTTCCTGCGGATTGCCAAGCGGCAAGCCGATGCCGCGGTCGCGCGCCAACTTCTCCGCGACCTCGAAGATGCGTTGCGTGTAGTCCTCGACTTGACGCGCGCCGTACTCGAACAGATCGGCCGCGGAACGTTCGTCGCGAAGCACGGTTTTGACGCGCCACTGGTACGCGGCTTCGCCGATCGCAAAGCGATCCACCGTATCGCTCGCGGGCAACGAGCGATCGAGCCACGTGGCGAACTCCTCGTAGGCGCGCGCGGCCGTTTCACCCGCGCCCGCAATTCCGGAAAGCATCGAGCTCGCGAAGGTTTGAGCGCCGATGTAGCCCTTGGCGAGCGCCGGAAGCGTGGTGCGGAAGTAGGTCGCGTTGGCGCGGCTGCCCGCGATCCCGTCGCGCTGCACCATGCGGCGGTCGGGGAGGTTGCCCGACCGGTGTCCGGCCTCGAGGTTCGCGCGCGCGATCTCGAGGTACGGCGGAATGGCCGAGAGGCGAGTGACGACCAGACGCCACTCGGCGTCGTCGCCAAGCTTGCCGTCGGCAAATGACTGCATCTGCTGGATCTGCCAATCGATGCCTCGGAACGGCTCGGCGACATATGTGTCGACGGCGCGCTCGTGATAGCGCCGATCGAGCTGATACCGCAGGAAGGCGAGCTGCGCCGCCATGAGCGCGTGGTCGACGCGCCGCTGCGGACTGAGTAGCGCGGCGTCGATCGAGCTGTGGGCTCGCTCGATCCGGCGATGTTCGCGCGCTTCGTCGGCGAGCCCGCCGGGCGAGTAGTCGCGTAGTCTGCCGCCGAGCGACCGCAGGGTGGGATCCCAGCCGTCACCGCCTAGATAGGTGGACGTAACGGGATTTCGCGTGAGTTGGTCGCGGAAGAAGCTGTCCCGCAACTGGATGAATCCTCCGTCGGCGAGCTCCCGACGCGACTCCAGCTTGCATCCGCCGAGGATCGGGGCCGCGAGGACTCCGGCCGTGAGCGTGGCTCCGGCCCGCACGAAATCGCGACGGTCCATGCTCACGGTTTGAACCAGTCCTTCGCCGCGCTCCACTTCTCGGGAACAAAGAGGTCATCGTCGAGCGGGACGTTGACGCGCACGCTCGAGTACTCTTCCTGGAACACGGTGTTGCCGCCGCGAATGATCCGCACTTTCTCCGCCACCCATCCGCCATCGTGCTGCACGTAATTCTCGAAGCGGATGTCGCTCGTCACCCGACGAGTGGTGTCGGACTGAATCAATCGCACGAACAGCAAACGATCGGCTTCGATCCAGAACTGATTGGAGGTCGAGTCGGTTGGCCCCGCTCCGACGACGTACATTCGCTTGCCGGAGAGCGTGTCGAGGCGGAGCACGTCGATGTTTATGCGTTCCGCGCGCAGCTGTTCAAGGGTTCGCGCGACGGGCTGGGCATAGACGTCGAATCCAAGCAGCAGGAGCGGGTTGCGACCGGCGCGCCGGTCCGCGACGCGGCCCTCCTGAATGCTGTATACGGAGTCCGCGCGATACACGACGCCGTTGGCACGCGCAGGCTCGGCAAAGTCGATGCGCAGACGTCCGGGCATTGCGCCGGCCTCGTACCACGTGTCGACGCGGGATGTCGTTCCGTCGGGCCGAAAGTAGGTAACCTTCTGAGAGAACGTGAGATTCCGATACCACTTGCCGTCGTACCGATCGCGCATGGCGGATACGAGCTGGTCCGCGCTGGTAATCTGCCCGACTCGTGACAACGATCCCGACGGCCCTCCGACTTCGGCGCGACGATGACACGCCATGGCGGCGACCGCCAGCGTAATGACAGCGAGTTTGCGCATGCGAGAAAGATCACTCAGTATCCCACCGTGACAAGGATCTTCGATATCTCCGTGCCGGTTGTGAATGGCGGCGTCGTGTACCCTGGAAATCCCGAGATTCGCATCGAGCCCGCATCCGAGCTGAGCAAGGGCGCCAGCTCGAATCTCTCGCGTCTGTCGTTCGGCTCGCACACGGGCACGCACGTCGACGCGCCACGACATTTCTTCGAGGCGGGGAGCACGGTGGACCGGCTTCCGCTGAACGCGCTCATCGGTCCCTCGGTCGTCATCGCGTTCGGGGACGACGTCATGAGCGTGACCGCCGATCTCCTTCGCCCACACTCGCTCGACAGCGAAGAGCGCGTGTTGATTCGCACGCGCAACTCGTCGTTCATCAAGGAGCGTGAGTTCCATCCGGACTACACGTATCTCGCGCCGGACGGCGCGGAATACCTCGCGTCGCTCGGCGTGAAGCTCGTCGGCGTGGACTATCTCTCGGTCGAGCAGTTTCACTCCGGTCATCATCGCACGCATCGGACGCTGCTCGAGCGCGGGATCGTAATCGTCGAGGGACTCGATTTCTCCGGGATCAAGCCGGGCAAGTACGCGTTCTGCTGTCTGCCACTGCGGCTAGAGGGGCTGGACGGAGCGCCGGCGCGGGCAGTCCTTATGACGCCTTGAAAGCAGGTGTTAGGTGTTAGGTGTTAGGTGCTAACAACACCAGCGTCTGGCATCCGGCACCTAGCACCTAGCACCTAGCACCTAGCACCTAGCACCTAGCACCTAGCACCTAGCACCTAGCACCTAGCACCTAGCACCTAGCACCTGACACCTAGCACCTGAACAGACATGCAACTGGCGATGATTGGGCTGGGCAAGATGGGCGGCAACATGTCCGAGCGGCTGCTGCGCGGCGGACACGACGTCGTCACGTACGACCGCAGCGCCGACATGGTTCAACGATACGCGAAGCTCGGCGCCACTGGTGCGAGCTCGCTCGCGGACGTCGTGAAGAAGCTCAAGGCGCCGCGCATCATCTGGATCATGGTCCCCGCGGGCGATCCGGTGGATCAGACGATCGCGGAGCTGCAGCCGATGCTCGGCGATGGCGACATCATCATCGACGGGGGCAACTCGAACTTTCACGACACGATGCGCCGCGCGCGGGCGCTGGCGGAGCACGGCATTCAGCTCATCGACAGCGGAACCAGCGGCGGCATCTGGGGGCTCGAGAACGGGTACTGTCTCATGGTCGGCGGTGAGAAGCGCGCGGTCCTGCGCTGCGAGCCGATCTTCAAGACGCTCGCGCCGCCGAACGGATTCGCGCACGTGGGGCCGTCCGGTGCGGGCCATTACGTGAAGATGGTACACAACGGCATCGAATACGGGCTGCTCCAGGCGTACGCCGAGGGCTACGAGATTCTCCACGCGTCCAAGAGTTTTCCGGAGCTCGACTTGCACCAGATCGCGGAGCTGTGGCAACACGGCAGCGTCGTGCGCTCCTGGATGAACGAGTTGGCGGTGCGCGCGTTCGCGAACGATGCGTCGCTCGAGAAAATTCGCGGCTGGGTGGCCGACTCGGGCGAGTGCCGTTGGACGGTGCAGGAAGCGATCGACCTCGACGTGCCCGCGCCCGTCATCACGCTCTCGCTGCTGACCCGCTTCCGGTCCCGCCAGGCTGACTCCTTCTCGGCAAAAGTGATTGCGGCGCTCCGGAACGAGTTCGGTGGTCACGCGGTGCAAAAGACATGACGACGTCCGCGCCACACCGCTTCGCCGCGCGCCCCAGCCAGGTTCTGCGATCCCTGGGCGAGAACAAGCGACACGCGGACCCGTGCACCATCGTGATCTTCGGCGCGCACGGAGACCTGGCCAAGAGAAAGCTGCTGCCCGCGATCTACCAGTTGGCGAAGGACAAGCTGCTACCGGATGGGTGCGACGTGCTCGGCGTCGCGCGTCAAGACATGGACGACGACTCGTTCAGAAAGATGATGCGCGACGCAGTCCGGGCGAGCGACGAGATCTCGGAATTCGACGACAGCGTATGGCGCGAGCTGGCGTCGAGGATGCACTACACGGCGGGAGACGTGGGGAATCCGGCGTCGTACAAGGAACTCGAGGCCCGCCTCAACGAAATTGAATCGCCGAAAAAGGCCGAAGACCGCAACCGTCTGTTTTATCTCGCGGTGCCGCCGAGCGTGTTCGAGCCGATCGTGCGGGCTCTCTCGGCGAGCGGATTGGCCCCCCGCGTGCGCGAGGAGTCGCAGCGCCCATGGTTCCGTATCGTCATCGAAAAACCATTCGGGCGAAGTCTCGAAACGGCGCGCGAACTCAACCACCTCGTCCTCGAGCTGTTCGCCGAGTGTCAGCTGTACCGCATCGACCACTACCTTGGCAAGGAAACAGTCCAGAGCATTCTCGTCTTTCGATTCGCGAACGCGATCTTCGAGCCGATCTGGAACCGGCAGTCGATCGAGCACGTGCAGATCACCGCCGCGGAGACCGTCGGGGTCGGCAAGCGTGGCGGGTACTACGAGGAAGCCGGCGTAGTCCGCGACATGTTCCAGAACCATCTGCTCCAACTGCTCACGTTGACCGCGATGGAACCGCCTGCGTCAATGACGGCGGATGCCGTGCGCGACGAGAAGGTCAAGGTGCTGAACTCAATCCATTGGCTTCAGGGATCTGAGATCGCGCAGGCCTCCGTGCGGGCGCAATACGTCCCGGGCGAAATCGACGGAACCAGCGTCCCGGGGTATCGCGAAGAGGAAGACGTCGCCAAGAACTCGACCACGCCGACGTACGCGGCGGTGCGATTCTACGTCGACAACTGGCGTTGGACCGGCGTCCCGTTTTTCCTGCGGTCCGGCAAGCGTCTGGCGCGTCGCGTGTCCGAGGTCGCCGTGCAATTCCGCCAGCCACCGGTGCTGATGTTCAAGCACGAGACGCGCGAGCAGATCGCGCCGAACGTCCTCACGTTGCGCATTCAGCCGAACGAAGGTGCGTCGTTGTCGTTCGAGGTGAAGGCGCCGGGCGCGGCTTACGAGCTGTCCCACGGCATCGAGGTGGCGCCTGTCGCCATGGATTTCACGTACAAGGAGGCGTTCGGTGAAATCAATCCGCCAGCGTACGAGACGCTCCTCCTCGACGTGATGCTCGGCGACGCGACGCTGTTCACGCGCAGCGACGAAGTCGAAGCCGCCTGGAAGGTCATCGATCCGCTGATCGACCACTGGGAGCGGAATCCGCCCGGGAAGATGCCGACGTACCCGGCCGGCTCATGGGGGCCCGCGGAGGCAGATCAGCTCGTGAAAGGGCTCGGCGTTCGCTGGCGTGAGCCCGAGTAGCGACGACCGCCCGACGCGCCGCGCGCTGCTGATCGTCAATCCCGGCGCACGAAAGGCGGTTCGCGCCCAGTATCACGCGACCCGGGCATTCGCGCATCAGAAGGTGCATTGCGACGTTCTCACGACAGACTCGCCCGGCCATGCGACGGCGCTCGCGCGCGAACACGCGTCGCGGTACGACGTCGTATTCACGCTCGGTGGGGACGGCACCGCGATGGAGGTCATCACCGCGTTGGCGGACGTTGGCCCGCCCATCGGGATTCTCCCTGCCGGAACCGCAAACGTGCTCGTGCGCGCGCTGGGCATTCCACTGCACGTGGCCCCCGCGGTCCATGCGCTGTTGAACGGACGCGAGGCCCACATCGATCTCGGTCGGCTACAGAGCGGCCGGCACTTCGCCATCGGCCTGGGCGTGGGGATCGACGCAACGATGATCGCTGGCGCGTCGCCGCTGATGAAGAAACGCGTTGGGGCCGTCGCGTACGTCTGGTCCGCGGCGAAAGCGGCACTCCGACTGGAGCACTTCCAAGTGCGACTGACCGTTGACGGCAAAGTGTACGAACGGCGGGCAGCCTTCGTCCTGATCGCGAACCTGGGATCGGTGCCGCTCTTCGGCCGTCTCATTCGCTTTGGCGACGGCATCCTGCACGATGATGGCGTGTTGCACGCCTGTGTCTTTTCACCGGCAAATTTCCTGGGGGCCGTCCGGATCTTCGTGCGCCTTCTGCTCGGGAACCTCAAAGCGGATCCGGCGACGCTCTACGTGTCAGGTCGGGAGTTCCGCCTCGAAACCGTTCCGCCACGGCAGGCCCAAGCAGACGGGGAGCTGCTCGAGATGACGCCGGTCGACGTCACGGTGCGTCCACAAGCTGCGAGAGTCCTTGTTCCTAGGGACTAGGGACTAGGGACTAGTCCATGTGTCACAGATCGGCGCAGCTCATCACGATCTGCCGGCACTTCCGGCAAATGAGCTTGCACTTGATCCACTCGAGGTCGGTCGAGTCGCAGTAGGCACACGCTTGCGGCTCCGGGCCGGGTGCCCCCTGGGCGCGTATTCTCGGCTTTGGGGTTTCCAATCGCCTAGTCGAAATCCAAGGCGAGGTTGAGCGCCGGCGGCGAGTGCGTCAGCGCGCCGATGGATATCCAATCGACGCCCGTCTCCGCGATGGCGCGCACGGTCGAGAGGTTCACTCCGCCGGACGCCTCGGTCTTCACGCGGCCGCCAGCCACTCGCACGCTCTCGCGAAGCTGATCGATGCTCATGTTGTCGAGCAGGACGATGTGGGCACCTGACTCGACCGCGGCGCGGACCTGCTCCGGGCTCTCGCATTCGACTTCGATCTGCATGCCCGCGGGCGCCATGTCCCGCGCGCGCTTCACGGCGAGCGCCACGTCGTTGTCGCATGCCGCGAGATGGTTGTCCTTGATGAGGATCGCGCTCGCCAGATCCATGCGATGGTTGGCGCCGCCGCCCGCGCGCACTGCGTACTTCTCCAGCACGCGCCAACCCGGCGTCGTCTTGCGCGTGTCGAGGATCTTCGCCTTGGTGCCCTCGACGAGGTTCACGAATCGCGCGGTCAGCGTCGCGATGCCGGACATGCGCTGCATGAAATTGAGCGCAACGCGCTCGGCGCCGAGCAGCCCGCGCGTGTGGCCGGTCACGAAAAGAACCGGGTCGCCTTCGATGACACGCCAACCGTCTTCGCGATCCACCCGGATCGATGCTTTCGGGTCGAGCACCCGGAACGCCTCGAGCGCGAGCGCGATGCCGCAGATGGTGCCGCTCTGGCGCGCAACGAGCGTCGCGCGCGCGCGGCGATCCGACACGATCGTGGCGATGGTTGTCAGATCGTTGAACGCCTGGTCTTCATCGAGCGCCGCGCGCACGACTTTCTGGAGCTCTTGCGGTTTGAGGGGGAACTTCAGCTGTGCGTCGCCATCGTACGCCGGCACCGAGAGCGGAGTGATCGAGCGAGGAAGACGGCGACGTTCAGAATCCGTTCCCGGTGTTTCCATCTCTCCCCCTCCCCCTCCCCCTCCCCCTCCCGCACGTCCTGCTCCTTCTTCGCCGCGCCGTTTCACTCGCCGGGATCGATCGTCGCCGGTATGGGCGACAGCGCAGGTCCGCTCCGTCCACCGATCGCGATCATGCGCTCGATGGCTCCGCGCGCGCGCGCCGCCACGTCAGCCGGAACGGTAATGGGGTACTGCATGTTCTCGAGCGAGCGCAACACTTTCGGGAGCGTCGTGACTTTCATGTATGCACAGGACGCTCGCTCGTTCGCCGCAAAGAAACGCTTGCTCGGATTCTCCCTGCGCAAACGATGCAGGATGCCGACCTCAGTGGCCACGATGAAGTCGTCGGCTTCCGATTCTCGCGGACGCTTGATCATGCCTTCCGTGGAGAGGATCTGCACGCCTTCGGGATCGATGTCGCCGGCGGACATGGCCTCGATCACGCTGGTCGAGCAGCCGCACTCCGGATGGATCAGAAACTCGGCGTCGGGATGGAGGCGCCGCTGCAACCGCACGTGCTCGGGGTCGATGCCGGCGTGTACGTGGCACTCGCCCATCCACACGTGGATGTTGTCGCGCCCTGTGACGCGGCGCACGTGCGCGCCAAGAAACATGTCCGGCAGAAAGAGAATCTCTTTGTCCGCCGGGATCGCGTTGATGACGTCAACCGCGTTGCCCGACGTGCAGCAGTAGTCGCTTTCCGCCTTCACTTCCGCCGTCGTATTGACATACGCGACGACGACCGCGCCGGGATGCTCCGCTTTCCAGTCGCGTAGCTGTTGCGCGTCGATCGTCGCGGCGAGCGAGCAGCCGGCGGCGAGATCTGGGAGCAGGACGGTCTTCTTCGGCGACAGAATGGCCGCGGTCTCGGCCATGAAGTGAACTCCGCAGAAGACGATGGTGTCGGCTTCGGTCTTGGCCGCTTCGCGCGAGAGGCCGAGGGAGTCGCCCACGAAATCCGCGACGTCCTGCACTTCGGGGCGCTCGTAGTTGTGTGCGAGCAGGACCGCGTTCCGAGTGCGGGCGAGCTCCTTGATCTCGGCCTGGAGCTCCTCGATTTGCGTTTGCCGGGAGAGCTCGGCGGTGGTCGCCATGGGTGGAATCTAAGTTGTTGGAAAGGGCAGTGTTAGAACGGCGGAAATGGGAAATCGGAAATAGGAAATCAGAGCTCTATGTGCTTTCCCCTCCACGCCCCCTTCGCGCGTGGGAAGTCAGATCGATAATGCCCCCCACGCGATTCCTTCCGCCGAATCGCGCCCTCGACGATGAGCCGAGCAGTCTGGACGAGATTCTGCTCCTCAGTGGCACCGACCGGCAATCGCTTCTCGATGTCCTTCAAGTCTGCTTGCGCGTTGCGAAGGCCCGCGGCCGTTCGGATGACCCCGGCGTTGCGCCACATCACGTCGCGTGTAGCGTCGGCCGCGACCTGCGCGGCACCACGGTCCACGAGTTCCGGGACGCTCCATCTGCCTTTGGACGGCAGCGACCTGAGCGCGTCCGCTTGCACGATGTCGCGTGCGACGCGCTCGGCGAACACGAGTCCCTCCAGGAGCGAGTTCGAAGCGAGCCGGTTGGCCCCGTGCACGCCGGTGCGCGATACCTCGCCCACCGCGTAGAGACGATCGAGACTGGAACGGCCGCAGAGGTCGGTGACGATACCGCCCATCATGTAGTGCGCGGCCGGCGTCACGGGAATGAGATCGCGGCGCGGATCGATCCCGCGCGCTTTGCACAGCGCGAGTATGCCCGGGAAGCGGCGTGCGAACGTGGGCGCGAGTTTGCGCGCGTCGAGAAAGACGCTGTGCCCGGCGCGCTGCTGTCGCACGATCGCGCGCGCGACCACGTCGCGCGGCGCGAGCTCGGCGAGCCGATGCAGCTTCTTCATGAAGCGAACGCCCTGCTCGTTCACGAGCGTCGCGCCTTCGCCGCGAACGGCTTCGGAGATGAGCTGGAGCGGGTTCTCGGGTGTGTCGAGCGCGGTGGGATGGAATTGCACGAACTCCATGTCCGCGAGCGTGACGCCGGCGCGATGCGCGATAGCAAATCCGTCGCCCGTGGCGACGACGGGATTCGTCGTGTAGCGGTACACCTGGCCGCATCCACCAGTGGCGAGGACGGTCACGTCGGCGATGATCTCGGTCGCGACGCCCCGGACGCTCGCGCGAACACCGACACACGCGCCGCGATGCACGATGAGATCCAGCACGCGCGCTTTCTCGAGCACGCGAATGCCCTTGCTGCGGCGCACCCGATTCACGAGCGTGCGCGCGACCTCAGCGCCCGTTTGGTCACCGTGCGCGTGGACGATGCGTTTCCGGGAGTGCGCGGCCTCGCGTCCGAGACGCAGGCGCCCTGTCTCCGGCTCGAGGTCGAACTTCGCGCCCGCCGCTTGCAGCTCGCGCACGCGCGTCGGTCCTTCCTCGACGAGCACTTGCACCGCCGCCGCGTCGCACAAGGCCGCGCCGGCGGCGAGCGTGTCCCTCCGGTGCAGCTCGGGCGAGTCGCCGGCGCCCAGCGCCGCCGCGATGCCGCCCTGCGCATAGGACGTCGCGCTGTCGAAGAGCGAGCGCTTGGTCAACAGCAGTACGTTGCCGTCTTCGGACGCGCGCCACGCGGTATGCAGGCCGGCGACGCCGGAGCCGACGACTAGAAAACGTGTTCGGATGCGTTGGATGGGCATGTTTGAAACATAGAACTGCGGAAATGGGAAATCGGAATGGGAAATGGGCTCGGGACGCATTCGTCGTGCTAGATACATCCCGGGCCATTTCCGATTTCCCATTTCCCATTTCCGCTCTTCGCCTACATCTTCATGCCCCATGCGGAAACTGCTGACGGTCGTGTCCGTGCTGCTCGTCGTGCACGTCGCTCTGCTGTTCGTGCATCCCACCGGCGCGGAGCAACCACCGGCGAGCAGTGCGGCAAAGGTCGGCATCGTCTTCGATCTCGGCGGCCGAGGCGACAAGTCGTTCAACGACGGCGCGTACATCGGCGGTGAGCGCGCGCAGCGCGAGCTCGGCGCTCACGTTCGATTCATCGAGCCCGGTGACGGCTCGGATCGCGAGGCCGGTCTTCGCTTGCTGGCGGCCGAAGGCATGGATCTCGTCGTCGGCGTCGGGTTCATTTTCTCGGACGATCTCACGCAGCTCGCCAACGAGTATCCCAACACCCATTTCGCCGGCGTCGATTATTCGGTCGGCGTCGACAAAGCGGGCAATCCGATTCCGCCCCCGCCGAATCTCGCCGCGCTGAAGTTTCGCGAGGAGGAAGGATCGTTTCTCGTCGGCGCGTTGGCGGCGCTCGTGAGCAAGACCAAGAAAGTGGGGTTCGTGGGTGGGATGAACTTTCCGCTGATTCACAAGTTCGAGGCGGGCTATCGAGCGGGCGTGAAGCACGTCTGTCAGCAGTGCACGATCGTCTCGCAGTACGCCGGCGTGACGCCCGAGGCGTTTCGAAATCCCGGGCGCGGGAAGGAGCTCGCGCTCAGCCAGTACGAGCAGGGCGTCGACATCATCTATCACGCCGCGGGCTCGACCGGGCTCGGCGTGTTCGAGGCGGCGCGACAGACCCGCAAGCTCGCGATCGGTGTCGACGCCGATCAGTATCAGGAAGCGCCCGGCTTTATCCTGACGTCGATGGTGAAGCGTGTCGACGTCGCGGTCTACGAAGCAACCGGCTGGGTCAAAGAGGGGCGATTCAAGGGCGGGATCTACCAGCTGGGCCTGAAAGAGAGCGGCGTCGGCTACGTGTATGACTTGCACAATCGAGCGCTCATTCCCGACGACGCGCATGCGCGCGTCGAACAGCTCAAGCAGGAGATCATCGCCGGCACGATCAAGGTGCCGAGCACGCTGTGATCCGGCTGACTGCGATCGAGAAATCCTTCGGGCCCGTACGGGCGAACCGCGGTGCGTCGCTCGACGTTGCCACGGGGGAGATCCACGCGATCGTCGGCGAGAATGGCGCGGGGAAGTCGACGCTCATGCGGATCCTGAGCGGCATGTTCCGGCCCGACTCGGGGCGCATCGAGGTCAATGATCGCGACGTCACGGGATGGCGCACCGCGGACGCGATCGCATCGGGGGTCGGAATGGTGCACCAGCACTTCATGCTCGTCCCGACGTTGACGGTCACCGAGAACGTCACGCTTGGCGCGGAGATCACGCGCCGCGGACAGCTCGATCTCGCGAAGGCGCGGCAGGACGTGCAGGCGCTGGTCGATCGCACCGGCCTAGTCGTTCCGGTTGAGCATCGCGTCGCGGAGCTCACCGTCGGGGAAGCGCAACGCGTCGAGATTCTCAAGACGTTGTATCGCGGCGCGCGCATCCTCATTCTCGACGAACCGACCGCGGTGCTCTCGCCGCCCGAGGTGAACGAGCTGTGGCGCGTGCTGCGCCGACTTCGGGACGAAGGCGCGACGGTCGTCCTGATCACGCACAAGCTCGACGAAGTCATGGCGATCAGCGACACGATCACCGTCATGCGGCAGGGAGAAACGGTCGGACGGTTGAAGACGTCGGACACGTCGCCGAGTGAGATTGCGAAGATGATGGTCGGACGAGACGTCGTCCTCGCGGGAAGCGGGCGGGTGCCCGGCGAAGCCGGGCGGGTGGAAGCGGGAAGCGAAACATCACGAGCGGGCGCGCTTCCCGCTTCCCGCTTCTCGCTTCCCGCCTTGGAGGTGCGCGACCTCAGGGTCGCCAGCTCCCGACGCGCCAACGTCGTCGACGGCGTCTCCTTCGCGGTCGCCGGCGGTGAGATCCTCGGGATCGCGGGCGTCGAGGGAAACGGGCAGACGGAACTGATCGAGGCAATTGCCGGCCTTCGCGCCGCAACGAGCGGCAACATCCTGCTCGCCGAGCGCGACATTACGCGCGCGTCGGTTCGTGAGCGCGGCGACCTGGGACTCTCGCACATCCCGGAAGACCGGCACGAGCGCGGCCTCGTGCTCGAGTACTCGGTCGCGGACAATCTGATCCTCGGGCAGCAGCATCATTTCACGAAACGCGGCGCGCTCGACACCGAGCGCATCGGCTCGCATGCCCGCGAATTGATCGGGACGTACGACGTTCGTCCCACCGATCCCGCGCTGCCGGCGCGCGCGCTGTCGGGTGGGAATCAGCAGAAGATCGTCATCGCGCGAGAGATGGGGGGCGCTCGCGAATTCCGCGTGTTGCTCGCCGCACAACCGACACGTGGCGTCGACGTTGGCGCGATCGAGTTCATTCACTCGCAGCTGCGCCAGGCGCGCGCCGAGGGCAAGGCGATTCTCCTCGTGTCCGCAGATCTCACCGAGGTGCTAGCGCTCTCCGATCGCATCGCGGTGATGTACGGCGGCAAGATCGTGGCGATCGTCGATGGAATGTCGGCCACCGCGGAACGCCTCGGCCCCTACATGACGGGAGCGGCCGCCGCATGAAGCTCAGGTGGCTCGGGGGGCTCAGGGGGCTCAGGGGACTCGCGCGGCTCAAGCTTGAGGAGGCGCTGCTTCCGCCGGTCGTCGCGCTGCTCATCGCACTGCTCGTGGGCGACTTGCTGATTCTCAGCTTCGGCCAGTCGCCAGCGGCAGTGTATCGCCAGCTCCTCGAGGGAACATGGGGCAACGCGTACGGCCTCGGACAGGTGCTTTACAAAACGACGACGCTCGCTTTCACGGGTCTGTCGGTCGCGCTGGCACTGCGCGCTGGATTGTTCAACATCGGAGCAGAAAGCCAGCTCGCCGCGGGCGGTTTCGCAGCGGCGCTCGTGGGTCTGGCGTTGCCGGCGGGCCTTCCATCGCTCCTCGTGCTTCCCCTCTACGTGCTCGCGGCCGGCGGCGCCGGCGCGATCGTCGGAGGGATACCCGGCGTCCTGAAAGCAAAGTTCGGCGCGCACGAAGTGATCACGACGATCATGCTGAACTTCATCGTGCTCGCGCTCCTGAACTACCTGATCACGACGCGATACAAGGTGCATGACACCCTGCACACCGCCGAGATCAAGAGCGGAGTGCTTCCCCGCCTGGCAGACTTCTATTCGCCCTTCCACGGTTCCGCCGCAAACGCGGTGCTGGTGCTCGCACTCGTGATCGTCGCGGCGACATGGTGGTTTCTCTTCCGTACGCGCGCCGGGTTCGAGCTGCGCGCCGTGGGCCTCCAGCCACCAGCCGCCGAATACGCGGGGGTGAACGTCGGCGGCGTGTGGTGGCACGCGATGGCGCTCGCGGGCGCGATCGCTGGGATCGGCGGCCTGAATTACGTTCTCGGGTACAAGCACTACTACGAGGAAGGTTTCAGCGCCGGCGCCGGCTTCCTCGGCATCGCGGTGGCGCTCGTGGGACGCAGCCATCCGGTCGGCATCGTGATCGCCGCCGTGCTCTTCGCGACGCTCTCGCAGGGTGGGCTGGCTGTCAACGCGCTCGTGCCGAAACAGATGGTCGACGTGCTCCAGGCAGTGGTGATCATCTCGATGGCCACGGCGGTGCCAGAGGTGCGTCGCGTGTTGCTCGCAGTACGTCGGGAAGCGGGAAGCGGGAAGCGGGAAGCGTCTACCGCGCCGCCCAACCGCACCCCGCTTCCCTTTTCCCGCTCTACGCCATGATCGCGTTTCTCGCCCAGACACTGCGCATCGCGATGCCGTACCTCTTCGCGTCGGCGGGGGGCGTCGTCTCCGAGCGCGCCGGCCTCATTGGGCTGACGCTCGAGGGGTACATGCTGATTGCGGCGTTCTGTGCGGCGCTCGGCAGCTACTTCGGCGGGAATCCGTGGCTCGGCGTTCTTGCCGGCATCGCGGGTGGCGCGGCGGCGGGACTGCTGTACGGGCTGTGCTGCATCCGTTATCGCGCCAACCAGGTCGTCGTCGGGATCGCGATCAACCTCTTCGCCATTGGCATCACGCGTTTCTTCCTGCGTCTCACGTTCGACAGCTCGTCGAATTCGCCGCGGCTGGCGGGCTTCATCGAGACAGGAACGGGCTTCTTTGCACTCGTGCGCAATCCACTCGTCTGGCTCGGTGTGCTGTCGCTGCCCGTCGTTGCGTGGGTCTTGTACAAAACGCGATTTGGTCTTCGCATGCGCGCCGTTGGCGAGCATCCAATCGCTGCGCTTTCGGTAGGCGTGCCGGTGCAGCGGGTCCGGTGGTTCGCGGTCGCGCTCTCGGGCGGGCTGGCCGGGCTCGGCGGCGCCTATCTCGTGTTCGACCAGCACCAGTTCACCGATCAAATGACCGCGGGTCGCGGATTCATCGCGCTGGCGGCGACGATCTTCGGCCGGTGGGATCCGCCGCGGGTTGCATTGGCGTGCTTGCTCTTCGCCGCCGCGGAGACGTTGCAAATCCACCTTCAGGGCGCGCAGCTCGTGCCGTCACAATTCGTCGAGATGATTCCGTACCTGTTGACGATCATTGCGCTCGCCGGCGTCGTTGCGCGCGCGGTTCCTCCCGCGGCGCTTGGCAAGGTGTACGAGTAGCCGATGAGCGGTCCGGTCCCGTCGGGTGGGGGTAAGACGTCCATAGGAAAGCTCGTCGTCCTGATGGTGACGGCGTTCATGGACATGGTCGGCGTGCTCATGATCGTGCCGCTGATGCCATTCTACGCGAAGCACATGGGCGCGGGCGGCTTCGTCGTCGGGCTGCTGGTGTCGTCGTTCTCGATCGCACAGCTCCTGATGGCGCCGGTGTGGGGACGCTTCTCAGATCAATACGGGCGACGACCCGCGCTGATCGTCGGAATGACGGCGTCCGCCATCGCGTATGTGATCTTCGCGTTCGCGAATTCGCTCTGGCTCCTCTTTTTCTCGAGGCTCGTGCAGGGCGCCGGTGGCGGAACGGTGAGCGTGATTCAGGCGTACGTGGCGGACGCGCTGGAGCCAAAAGACCGCGCCAAGGGTCTCGGATGGCTGTCCGCCGCGACCAACGCGGGTGTCGCGCTCGGGCCACTGGTCGCGGTCATAGCGTTCAGGTGGGGACCGTCCGGCCCAGGGCTGTTCGCGGCTACGCTCTCGGTGCTCAACATCGCGTTCGCCTGGAAGTTTCTCACCGAGGCTCGCGACATGACCGAAGCGGCGGCGGCGCGAAGCCAACCACGCATACCGGGCCGCACTTTCAAGGCGGTCGGGCGGGTCGCGTCGCACCCGAACGAGCCGGCGTCGCGCCTCATCTGGATCTACGCGATCGCGATCGGCGCGTTCCAGGGCTCCACGGCGATTCTGGCCCTGTTTCTCGCGGTTCGCTTCGGAGTGACGGAGAAGACGATCGGCTACTTCTTCGCGTACATCGGCGTGCTGTCCGTCGTGACGCGGGCGCTCATCCTCGGCCCCGTGGTCGATCGCTTCGGCGAAGCAAAGCTCTCGCGCATCGGGTTGGCGCTGCTCGCGCTCGGATTGGGGCTGTTGCCGTTCATGTATCCAGCCGCGAATCCGCTGCTGACGTATTTGCCGTTGGCGCTCGCCGTCGCACTCATCCCGCTCGGCACGGCGTTCACCTTTCCGTGCGTCACGTCGCTGCTGTCCCGCGTGGTGCCGAGCAGCGAACGCGGGCTGTATATGGGGGTCCAGCAGACGTTCGGTGGTGCCGCGCGCGTGTTTTTCCCGGTGGTGTATGGTTTTCTGTTCGATCGGGTGATCACATTGCCATTCTTCCTCGCGGCGGTGTTGGTGGCGGGAACGATACTTTTGGGTCTCGGGATGGAATCCTACGCTACCAAAACTGCGTAGAATTGCCGCGGCGTCGCCGCGGAGAACTGCCGGCCCGTTGGGCCGGAGAACCGTCTAATAGCAGGACTGACATTTGTCCGCGCCGAAGGCGCGGCGGTTCTCCGGCGCAGAGCGCCGGCAGTTCTACTTCTCTTCCGCCATCCCAGGTTCTGAGGCCAGCACCGCTTTCGCGATCTCGACCATCGGCACGGAGCGATCCTGACTCGTGCGCTGGAGGATGCGATACGCCTCTTGCTCCGATGAGCCGGTGCGGCGCATCAGGATACCCTTCGCGCGCTCGATCACCTTCCGGTTCTCGAGCTGCTGCTTGGAGCTCTCCGCATCCTTGCGCGCGGACGACAGCTCCTTGGCGCGCATCGCCGCGAGTCGAATCGTGGAGTCCAACACGCGCGGCGGCGCGGGTTTCGGAAGGAAGGCGATCGCCGACGTCGCCTCGACATCGCGATCCGAAAGCACGAGCGCCTGGTCGCCGCTGAACAACACGACGGCGACGCCGGGCGTGTCGCGCGTAATCCTTTCAGCCGCCTCGATGCCGGAACCGTCCGGCATGTGCACGTCGAGAAGCACGACGTCGGGCACGAGCTCGTGCGCCCGCTCGTACGCTTCGCGTCCCGTCGCCACTTCGGCCACGACCACATGGCCGAGAGTGTTTAACAGGTCAACGAGCAGCGTACGCGCGTTGTCGTCGTCTTCCGCGAGAAGCACGCGGATCGTGTGAGTCGCCTGCTCAGTCATCGTTGTCACGGGAACTTACCTAGCAGCTAGCCATCATATCCAGCGGTTCCGGACGACGTGCGCCTTCACCCATCGCCCGCCACTTGGGTCAAAAACTCAGAGGTGCGAATCGGTTTCCGTAGCAGAAAGTCCGCACCCTCGGAGGGAGCATTGTGTCCCTCCCATCCCGTCACTACACCTATACGTAACCCTGGTCGGAGTTCGCGCGCTTGTGGAATCAAATCCCATCCGCTCGCATCCGGCAGTCCAATGTCCGTCACAAGTATATCGAATTCGGCGCCTTCTGCGGACTTAAGCCGCTCCAGGGCCTCTTTGACGCTCGCGGCGGACGTTACCTTGTGTCCATCCGTCTCCAGCATCGCCGTCATGAACTCGCGGCTGTCCGTGTGGTCTTCGACGAGCAAGACCCTGCGTGAAGTCTTCTTCCGGACCACGACCTCTTTCTTGACCTCGGGAGCGGGGATCGGCGCTTTCGGAAAACGGATGCGCATGATCGTTCCCTGCCCTTGCGTCGACTCGATCTCGATGTCGCCGCGGTGCCGCTTCACGATACCATATACCTCGGCGAGGCCGAGGCCGGTTCCCATCTGACCCTTTGTGGTGAAGAACGGCTCGAACGCACGCTCGCGGACTTCGGCGGTCATGCCGATTCCGGAGTCAGCGACCTCGAGCAGGATCTTGTCTTCGAGGATCTCCGTGTGGATCCCAAGCGTGCCTCCGCCTTGCATTGCGTCGAGCGCGTTCTGAACGAGGTTGAGCAGCGCTTCGCGCAACTCGCCCGCGATGCCACGCACGAGCGTGCCGGTCGCGAGCTGCCGATTGAGCTGAACCTGTCCGCCGCGCGCACGCTCCGCCCAGAGCGGCCGGGTCATCGCCACCACTTCGTCACAGACGGTGCTGAGGTCCACCAGCTCGTCTCTTACGCCCTGCAACGGCTCCTGGCGAATGAAGCGGCCGACCCGTGCCGCGGTCGCGGCGCCCGTCTCGGCGGCTTTCGCGATGCGGACGGCGTAGTCGCGCACCGCGTTGGGGTTCCCGGCGTTGGCCTCGAGCAGATACGCCGCCGCCATGATGGGATTCAACGCGTTGTTGACGTCGTGCATGACGCCGGCGGCGAGCTGTCCGACGGCGGCCAGACGGCGCTCGCGAGAGCGCGCATCCTGTAGCGCCAGGACTTCGCGTGTTCGCTCCTGCACCATGCGCTCGAGACGCTCGGCTTCGGTCGATACACGCTCGTACAACTCGGCCGTTCGCCGCGCTTCCTCCTCGAGCTTCTTCGTCAGCTGCACCCGGAAGGTGACGTCGCGTTCGACCGTGACCGCGCCGCGGATGCGGCCGCGCTCGTCGTACAGCGGGTTCGCGTTCACTTCGACGATCAGCTGGTTTTCCGGACCGCGACGAACCGCGAGCGTCTCGCCACGCACGCGCTCGCCGCGCAATGCGCGCGCGGTCGGGTGCTCGTGCATGAAGAGGCTCGTCCCGTCGAGGGTCTTGGGCCGGTCGAGCTGCCAGAGGTCGCGCAACGTCGACGGCGTGTGTGGGGCGTGATCCTGCTGCGCCTGCGTGTTCGAGCGGAGCGTCCGCCCGTCGATGTCGACGACGCGCACGGAATCCGGGATAACGTCGAAGATGGTTTCGAGCTGCGAGACGCTTCGCGCCAGGCTCTCGCGCAGCTCTTCTCGTTCGGTGATGTCGTTGCCGGCGAAAACGATCCCGCGCGCGCCGATGCTTCCGGGCTCCGCCAGGGGAGCGAAGGTGGCCTCGACGACGCGGGTGCCCCCACGATGCTGGAACGCGACTGAATACGCGACGACCGGACGGCCTTCGAGCGCCGCGTCGATTTGCTCGGTGAGGTCGGCCAGCGCGTTCGGAAAGGCGTCGTAAATGGAGCGACCGATGGCCTGCCGGTCGTCCATTCCCGTGAGCTCGCGGAACTTCTGGTTGGCGCTGACCAGCCGCTGCTCGTGGTCGAAAATCGCGATCGCGAGCGAAATCGCCTCGAAGAGGGCGTGGAGACGCGCGATCTGCGCCCCCTCTCCTCTGGCGACTTCGGGCAGTTGGTCGGTCAGGGCGGGATTGGTCACGGTGCGAGGATGGCTGCTAGATCGCTCTGTGTCAATGACTTAGGACGCATTAACGGCAGAGAATAGGTCCATAAACGGCGGAAATGGGAAATCGAAAATGGGAAATGGGTCCCGGATGCATCCTGCCGCTGAAATGACGCCCCAATGACGACGATTTAGAGCCTTGGATAATGACTAATCCGCCGCCCCATCCAAGCTGGGACTTGAAGGACCTTGTAGCATGGCAGGTTGCCCTGGACTTTGCGACCGAGACATACCGGACGACACGACGCTTCCCTTCCGACGAACGATTTGGGCTGCGACTTCAACTCCGGCGCGCGGCCGTATCGGTGGCATCAAACATTGCCGAAGGACATGGACGTTCGAGCAAACGAGAATTCGTGCGCTACGCCTTGATCGCGCGTGGCTCGCTCAAGGAGGCCGAGACTCAGATCATTCTTTCAGCGCGACTGAACTTCCTGAACACTTCAGATAGCCAGCATTTGCTCGAATTATCGGCGCGGATCAACAAACTCATCACAGGTTCTGAGGCGCCGATTGCAACAATGAAGCTTCCCGGGCCCATTTCCGATTTCCCATTTCCGATTTCCGCCGTTATGAGACCACTCGCCGCCCCGAAATCAACCGCGCCCCCCGCTGATACGTGAAATACGAATACGCCCACTCGAGCATCACGCTGAGACGGTTCCTGAATCCCGCCAGATACATGATGTGAAGGAAGAGCCAGAACCACCATGCGGGCTTGCCCCACATCTCGAGCGCGGGAAATTGTGCAATCGCGCGGTGGCGGCCGATCGTGGCGAGGTCGCCCTTGTTGCGGTAGCGGAACGGCGTTGTGCTGCGCCCCTCGATCAGTCGCAGGATGTTGCGGGCCGCATGGGGACCGCTTTGCATGGCAGCCGGCGCGACGCCCGGAACGCGCTTTCCTGCCGTGAACATCTCGGCGAGGTCGCCGGCGACGAAGACCTCCGGATGACCCGGCACAGACAAATCCGGCGCCACTTTCACGCGACCCGCTCGATCGAGAGGAGCGCCCAGGAAGCGACCGAGCGGCGATGACTCGTTCCCCGCCGCCCAGAATATCGTCTCGGTCTCGATGTGCTCGTCGCCGACGCGGACCGCGCCGCGTTCGATCTTCGTGACAATTGCGCCGGTCCGCACCTCGACGCCTAGCTCCTCCAATTCCCGCTTCGCGTGGCTCGAGAGGTTCTCGGAGAACGTCGGAAGAACGCGCGGTCCACCCTCCAGCAGAATGACGCGCGCCTGATTCGTATCGATGTTGCGGAACTCGTGCGGCAGCGTGCGCCGCGCGATGAGCGGCAGCATTCCGGCGAGCTCGACCCCCGTCGGGCCGCCACCGACAACGACGAACGTGAGCAGCCGGCGGCGCTCGTCGTCCGACGGGGCCTTCTCGGCACGCTCGAACGCCAGCAAGAAGCGCTGTCGAACGACGATGGCGTCGTCGATGCTCTTGAGCCCGGGCGCGGTCTTCTCCCAATCCGAATGACCGAAATACGAATGCCGTGACCCCGAGGCGACGAGGAGATAGTCGTACGGGAGCGTGGCGCCGTCGTCGTACGTGATCGTGCGGCGCTCCACCTCGATGGCCGTTACCTCCGCCATCAAGACACGCGTGTTGCGTTGTTTGCGCAGTAGCCAGCGGATCGGCGCGATGATGTCGGTTGGCGCCAGGGTCGCTGTGGCGACCTGATACAACAGCGGTTGAAAGAGGTGGTGATTCGTCCGGTCGACGACAGTGACGTCGACGGGCGCGTGCTTCAGGGCCCGCGCGGCGTACAGTCCGCCGAACCCGCCGCCGACGATGACGACTCTAGGTCGCTGCTGGCGCTGCCGCGCGTCCGCCACTGAGTAGCACTCCCACCACCACAACGGTCACTGCGCCGACCACGTTGTGCCAGAGAAAAGAGACCGAGGGTGCGCCGAAGTTCACCGCGCCGACGGCGCACATCCCCGCGATCAATCCGATGAATGCGCCGGTGCCCCGCGCTCGCGGAATCATCGCGAGCAGGAAGACGCCGAGGATCGATCCATAGAAGAACGATCCGAACCGGTTCACGACTTCGATGAGCGACCCAAGGTTCGCGGCGAACGTCGCGACGACGCAGGCGAAGATTCCCCAGAAGCCGGTCGCCGCGCGCGATACGGCGAGAAAGTGCGCGTCGGGTGCCTCGTTCCGGACCCAGCGCTTGTAGAAGTCGATGACGCTCGCCGTCGCCAGCGAATTCAGCTCGGCAGCAACCGCATTCATCGCGGCCGCGAGAATCGCCGCGATGAAGATACCGGCCAGTCCAATCGGCAGATGATCGAGCACGAATCGCGGGATGATGTAGTTGACGTCCTTCGATTGCTGTCCCGTGACCTGGGAGGCGAGCGCGAGCGCTTCCGACCGCACGGACTCGACCTGATCCACGCGTTGCTTGAATCGCTGCGCCGCCACCGCCTTCGCGGGTGTGTCCTCCGCCTTTGTCAGATCGCGGGCTGCCAGATCTCGCGCGGTCACTTCCGCGACGTACCGCGACTCCAGTTCCGCGTACGCCGCCGGCAGCGCCGCGCGAACGGCGCGATCGTGCGCTGGGTTGAACAACAGCGGTGGCCTGGCGAACAGGTAGAAGGTGAACACCAGCACGCCGATGAGCAGCACCAGCGCTTGCAACGGGATTTTCCAGTACGCGCTCATGAGCAGCGAGCTGCGCGCCTCATCCACGGACCGCGCGGTGAGATACCGCTGCACCTGGCTCTGATCGGTGCCGAAATACGAGAGCATCAGGAAGGTGCCGCCGATGACACCGGACCAGAAGGTGTATGTGTTGCTGAGGCTGAAAGAGAAATCGTAGACGCGCAGCCTTCCCGCGGCTCCGGCGACATGCAGCGCGTCTGTTGGTGACACGGGCAGTTGAATCAGCAGCGTCACGACGACCGCCAGCAGCGCGCCGACGATCAGGAACATCTGCTTGACGTCGACCCACGTCACCGCCTGCACGCCGCCAATCATCGTGTAGAGCACGGTCGGCACTCCGATCAACGCTACCGACAATCCCATGTTCCAACCGAAGATCGCCGAGAACACCACGGCGGGAGCGGCGATGATGGTTCCGCAGGACATTCCCCGAGACAGCAGAAAAAGAAACGCCGTCAGCGAACGGGTGCGCGCGTCGAAACGCCGCTCGAGGTACTCGTACGCCGTGTAGACCTTGGCGCCGCGGATCAACGGCACGAGCGTGACACCTAGGATCACCATCGCGATCGGCAGACCGAAGTAAAACTGGACGAAGCGCATGCCATCCGTCGCGCCCTGTCCAGTCGTGCCGATCATCGTGATGGCGGAGAGCTGCGTCGCCATGACCGAGAGGCCGACGGCCCACCACGGGAGCGAGCGATTCGCGAGGAAGTAGCCTTCGATCTCCCGCGTGCCTTTCGCGCGGCGCACGCCGTCGATGACGATGTATCCGATCCAGCCGATGACAATCAGCCAGTTGATCGGATGCATTTTGCGCGGGAAGCTGGTAGCGGGAAGTGGGAAGCGATCTACGGTGTAAATGCGATCTGGAGCCACCCAAGCAGCAGCAGCGTGATGAGCTGCACGGTCATCACGCGAACGAGTGTGCGGCGAAAACGGTCGGCCTCCGGCGGCGATGTGTTCACGGGCTGACGTACGGGGACACGAGCCCCGCGCTGAGCAGGTTGAGGAACAGACGCGCGCCGCCGGGAACTCCGGCGGGAAGCTGTCGGAAGAGGGACAAGGTCGTATAGATGTACAGTCCCTCGCCCAGCGGCGCGACGAGAATCGCGGCTTTGTTCGGCGGCTCCCCGGTGTCGTGCATCGAGAGCGGCGCGCGATAGTGCTCGTCGAAGGTACGCGGCATGTACAGCGCGCGTTCCTGCACCCAGCCGGCGAAATCGGACGCGCCGATGCGGTTCGGCGAGCGCAGCACCTTCTCGGCGGGCGCCTCGATCGTGACCGGCGAATCTTCTTCGGTCACGCGATCGGCGGGACGCGCGAGCGTTATCGGATACGGCATCACGCCCGGCTGGGTCATCTCGTACTGCCCGTACTGCACGACGAGCGTTCCGCCCTTGCGCGCGAACTCGAAGAGTCGGGCGTTGGCCGCCACCAGCTCGGGATGCGCTTCGTATGCGCGCGGGCCGATGACGATGGTCGTATAAGGCTGCAGGTCCGCGCGCGCGACTTCGTTGGCGGGGATCGCCGTGACGGGGATGCCCAGCTGTGCGAGCGTCGGCGCGACGTTGTCGCCGACGCCAGAGATGTATGCAACCTTCAGCGTTGGCGGCACTTGGACATCCACGGCAGAGAGCGTCATCGCCGCCGGCCGATAGATGCGCTGCCGTCGAATGTGCTCGTAGTCGACGAGCTCATACCCCGTATCGAATACGTGACCGTCGCTCTCCGCTCGCGCGGCAAAGCGATGCGCGCCGGCTGGGAGTCGTCCGCGAATCCGGAAGGTGACGGATCGCATCGCGTCGTATCCGTCCAGACGTACCGACCGAAAGCCGCTGTCGGCTGTGATTCCAGCTGGCAGCGAGAGCGTGACGCACACCTCTCGCGGCCTTGGGTCGGCGGAGCGGAGGTATACCGTCAGCTCGCGATCGATGTCCATGTTGGCCGGTGCATATTGCACCTGATCGTCCAGCGTGATCGCAATCGCGGGAGCTCCGACCACCTGTCGTTGGATCTCGCCCCTGACCTGATCGACAAACCGATACACCAGTGGTTGGACGACTGTGAACTGCGCGCCCGTGCGCGGTAGAGTCGCCTTGTATTCCACGCGCTGCGGAGCCTGCATCCGTTGCTCGTCGTCTTCGACGATGCTCCTGAACGTCGCGCCGACGCGCGGCCATTGCAGCCAGTACAGGGTCGTAACCGTGATCGCCGTTGTTTGAAAGCTGTCGCGCACAAGTCCACCGGGCGGCACAAGTCGAAGCGTCGAGAACAGCGATACCGGAATCTCGCTTGGGGGACTCCATGGCCCTCGAATGCCGACGGTGTCCCTGCTTCGATTGTAGAACGTGCTCGTGACGCGCATGGTGCCGCCAATGGTCACGGCCTCTCGCTCCGCCGCGACATCGAGCGCGGCACCGGCGGCCAAGCCGAGCGCGCGATCCACGCGACTCAGTGCGATTGCATGGCTGCGCTCGAGGTCGGCGTCAACGGGAACATACCCGCCGTCGATGCGCGTACAGGGGTTTTCCGGACCCGGCTGACGGTCACACACGGACAGGAGAAGTCGCTGCACTCGGGTGAGCGGCCCGAGGAGTCGATCCGGAGCGAACGGCTCGAACGCCGTCCGCGCCGCCGCAAATGCGCGTGGAATCGAATCCAGCGCTGCTCGCGCCGCACGTCGCCGCACCTTAGAGCGGAAACGCGTCCACGTCGTGTCGATTCCGTCGAAGATGGAGCGTTCGCGCGAGGCAGTCGCCGCTTCATTGACCCGAGTCGCTTCACGACGAAGCGCATCGAAAAAGGGACCCTTTCGCTGCGGCGCGCCGAAACCCTGCGACTTGTGCTGCGACCGGCTCTCGCCCGCGATCTCTGCGTACGATCGGCCCAGCAACGGCGAGTACTCACCGACGTCGAAGCGGAGCGTCACTCCCCCGGTCGGATCGTAGCGCGCATTGCGATAGAACTTGAGCGGCGTCCACGCCGGCCCGAACGTGCGCACGGGATAGCGAACTGTGTCGCCGGCGACGTCGTACGCGGTTCGCGCGAGGAGAGCCGACACCTGATGGTGCCCGTGGCCGTCGCGCGGCGTGCCGCTGAAGACAGCGACGATCACATGTGGCCGAAATGAGCGCACCACGCGAATCACGTCGCCGAGAATGGAGTCGCGCGGCCAGTGCTTGTACGTGTCGATCGTATCCTTGGAGAACCCGAAGTCGAACGCGCGCGTGAAAAACTGCTCAGCGCCGTCCACGCGCCGCGCCGCGAGCAGCTCTTCAGTGCGAATCACGCCGAGCGCTTCGCCAAGCTCGTTGCCGATGAGGTTCTGTCCGCCGTCACCTCGCGTGAGCGACAGATACGCGGTCTCGACGTGCCGCCCGCGCGAGAGCCACGCGATGAGAAACGTGTCTTCGTCGTCCGGATGCGCGCCGATCACCAAGACGCGCGTGTTGACGCCAAGTCCCTGGACGGCTTCGCCCAACGCAATCGCGCCACGCTCTTGCGAAACCAGCGTGTGCGGCGCGGCGATGAGAAGTACGGCCAGCAAAACGCGACGCACTGGATCGGCGTTCATCTGCGCGGATCTGCGTTCATCTGCGTCTAGCGTTCATCCGCGCGAATCTGCGTTCATCTGCGTCAGACTTTGGCTCTCCGCTTCGTCGGCTGCGGTAGCGTAAGCACTTCGTTGATGATGCGCGATTGCTCTTCGGCGTGCGCCTGGAAGTATCCCTCGGCGGGGCTCGCGCGCTCCGGCCGGCCGAGATATCGCACCGTGAGTTGATTGCCGGTGGACGCGCGCAGCCGCGGCGACACAAACGTCCACGCGCCCATGTTCTTCGGCTCCTCCTGCGTCCACACGACTTCTTCGACGTTCGGATATTGATCGACGACCGTGGCAACGGCGTCATGCGGCCACGGATACAGCTCCTCGACGCGCGCGATCGCGATGCCGTTCGCCGCGCCCGCCTTTTCCTTTTCCGCACGCGCGGCCACAAGGTCGTAGTACAGCTTCCCCGTGCAGAACACGAGACGTCGCACGGTGTCGTGCTGCTCCGATCTGGCCGCGTCGTCGATGACCGGGCGGAACGCGCCCGCACTCAGCTCTTCCAGCTTCGACGCCGCGTCCGGCAGACGAAGCAGCGACTTGGGCTGCATCAGGATCAACGGCCGCCGACCGGTGCTCCTGCCCTGGCGCCGCAGCACGTGGAAGTACTGCGCCGGCGTCGATGGGTACGCGACGACCATGTTGCCTTCGGAGCACAGCTGGAGGAACCGCTCGAGACGCGCGCTGGAATGTTCGGGACCCTGGCCTTCGTACCCATGCGGCAGCAACAACACGAGGCCGGAGTCCTGTCCCCATTTCGCGCGGTCGGCGGCGACGAACTGATCGATGATCGGCTGCGCGACGTTCGCAAAATCACCGAACTGTGCCTCCCAGAGCACCAGCTCGTGGGCGGCCGCCGTACTGAAGCCATACTCGAATCCCATCACCGCCGTTTCGGAGAGCGGGCTGTTGTAGATCTCGAATGCCGCTTTCGCCTGCGGCAAGTTGGCGAGCGGCGTATAGGTCTCCCCTGTGGCGACGTCGTGCAGGACCGCCTGCCGGTGCGAGAACGTGCCGCGTTCGATGTCCTGGCCGGTGAGACGGATCGCGACGCCTTCGACCAGGAGCGATCCGAACGCCAACGCTTCCGCGTGGCCCCAATCGATGCCGCCGTTCCGGAGCGCTTCGCGGCGTCGGGGTAGCGTGCGTTGGATCGTTGGATGGAGCTTGAACGTGGACGGCCACTGGAGCAGCTGCTCGTTCAGCGCGACCAGCGTCTCGGCTCGGACGGCCGTGTCCACCGACGGCGCCGTCGCGGCCTCGAACTCCCCGGTCGGATGCGCCTGTCGATCCGCTTCCTTCACCTCGGTATAGATCGTCGTGAGCGCTTCCGAGATCTCCTTGTCGACGGCACGGACTTCGTCGTCGGTCATCACGCCTTCACGCACCAGTCGAGCGCCGAACACTTCGCGCGCCGACGGATGCGTCTTGATGACCTCGTAGAGCATAGGCTGCGTGAACGCGGGTTGGTCGGCCTCGTTGTGCCCGTGACGGCGATAGCCCACGAGATCGATGAGCACGTCCTTCTTGAACTGCTGCCGGTAATCGATCGAGACTCGCACCGCGAGCATGCAGGCCTCGGGGTCGTCGGCGTTCACGTGCAGGACGGGAACCTCGAAGCCTTTCGCCAGGTCGCTGGAGTAGTGCGTACTGCGCGCGTCGATCGGATCGGTGGTGAAGCCGACCTGATTGTTCGCGAGGATGTGGAACGTCCCACCGACGCGATAGCCGCGCAGCAGCGAAAGGTTCAGCGTCTCCGCGACGACGCCTTCACCCGCGAACGAGGCATCGCCATGCACGACGATTGGAAGTACGCGCGCCTCGTCACGCTGGCCGCCTGGTCCGCGCTGCTTGGCGCGGGCGACGCCAGTGAGTACCGGGTTCACGAACTCGAGATGACTCGGGTTCGGCACGAGCTCGAGCGCGACCGTCGTCCCGTCGCCGAGCTCGCGCTCCCCGCGATATCCGAGATGGTACTTCACGTCGCCGGTCCCACTCGCGGAGTTCGTCTGATGATGCTTGCCGAGGAATTCCTGAAAGAGCCGCTCGTACGGCTTTCCCATGACGTGCGACAAGACGTTGAGGCGTCCGCGGTGCGCCATTCCGATGACGACCTCGCGTGTGCCGCCCTGTGCGGAACGCGCGACGGCCTCGTCGATCATCGGCACCAGGGCGTCAACACCTTCGATCGAGAACCGCTTCACGTTCACAAACGCGAGGCCGAGGAATCGCTCGAACCCGTCGACTTCCGTCATGCGGCGAAGCAGCGCGCGCTTCTCTTCGTTGGTGAGCGGCGCGGTGAGTCGCTGGGATTCGATCGTCTGCCGGAACCACTCGCGTTCCTTGTCGTTCTCGAGGTGGTCGTACTCGAAGCCGATCGCGCCGCACCAGAGCTGCCGCATGCGGGCGACGACGTCCGCGGCGGTGCCGGCCGTGCCACCGAGCGCCTGGGCCGGTATCTGGCGCAAATCCTCTTCGGTGATTCCGTGGAACTCCGGCCTCATCTCCGCGGCGCCGGGCGGTGGCGTGCCCAGCGGATCGATTTGCACGCACATGTGCCCGTACCGCTGAATGGCACTGACGAGACCGGCGGCTCCGGCAACTTTTCGCAGCAGCTCCGCGTCGGCCGGCGCCGCCGATGGCGCGATTCCCGTGAGCTGCTCGGCGAAACGAAAGTACTGGCGCCAGCTTTCGTCCACTGACTCCGGATCGCGGCGGTACTGGTCGTACAGCTCGGCGATGTAGCCGTCGTTGTACGGGCCGGTAATGGGAGCGGTGCTCATGGTTCAAAATATATAAGAGCGCACTTCGTTCTCGGCGGCCGTGACCAGCATTGCGACGCGTGCCGCCCACTATGTCGAGGGTTCAACGCGGATGAGACGGATCTGGCGGAGTTTAGCGGAACTCTTCCATCAGCTCCGAGAGTGCCGCATTGCCCGGACATAGCTCCTCGAACGGAATCTCCACCAGCGGCCGGTCTACGGTGCGATTCACGGCGTGCATATCGTTCGCGCTACCGTCGATGTACAGCAACCCTGTCGCGATCTCCTTTTTTTGCTGCAGTGCGCGGACGTGCGCGTACGCCGCATCCCGATCCGTCGGATCGTAGTCTTCGGCCACCCTCCGGAAGCGCACCACGCTGCCGTCGTGCATCGTGACGGACACGGCGCCGCCGCGGGCGTCGGTCTCGGAGTCGCTGGCGATCTCGCGCCGCACGGGTACGAAGTCCACCGCGGTCATCTCGGCGTGGTGTTCGCGCGTAAAGCGGTAGCTTTTCGTCGACGCCTCATGATCGTTGAAGGTGACGCACGGTGAGATGATGTCGATGAGACCGAACCCCTGGTGCCGCAAGCCGGCCTTGAGAATCGGAACGAGCTGCGTCTTGTCGCCCGAGAAGCTCCGGGCCACGAACGTCGCACCGAGCGTCAGCGCGAGCAGCACCGGATCAATCGGAGGCTGCACGTTCGTTTCGCCGCCCTTCGATTTCGAGCCGATGTCCGCCGAGGCCGAGAACTGGCCCTTCGTCAAACCATAGACGCCGTTGTTCTCGATCACGTAGAGCAGGTTCACGTTGCGGCGGATCGCGTGGCAGAATTGGCCCAGTCCGATCGACAGTGAATCGCCGTCACCGGAGATGCCGATGTACACGAGATCCTTGTTCGCGGCGTTGGCACCCGTGGCGATCGCGGGCATGCGGCCGTGCACGGCGTTGAAGCCATGCGACTGCTTCATGAAATACGCGGTGGTCTTCGACGAGCAGCCGATGCCGCTCAGCTTGGCCGCGCGGTGCGGCGGCACGTCCAATTCCCAGAATGACTGGACGATCGCCGCGGTCACGGAGTCGTGCCCGCAACCGGCGCACAACGTCGACATCGCGCCCTCGTAATCGCGCTTCGTGAGCCCCAGCGCGTTCTGCTGGAGGGATGGGTGCCTGACTGGCGGTTTTTGAATCGACGTCATTCCACACCTCGCATCGCGCCGCCGACGTGCGCCGCTGCCAGCTCGCCCGGCGACACCTGTTGCTGGAGCTGGAGTTGCCTCGAGATCTCGTCGACGACGTGTCCGGCCGTGAGCGGCAGGCCGCCGTAGTCCAGTACGGGGATCATCTTGTCCAGCGGCGTTCCGGTCTCTATCGCGAGCAGCGACCGCAGTTGCGCGTCGCGGTTCTGCTCCACCACGAAGCACCGGCGGTGTTTCGCGAGGAACTGGCGCACGGACGATCCGAAGGGGAAGCCGCGAATGCGCATGTAGTCCGCCACGATTCCCTCGGCACGAAGGCGATGCAGCGCTTCCCGCACCGCGGCGTGGCAGCCGCCGATCGAGACGATCCCCAGGGTCGCACCATCCTGCGCGTCGAACTCGGGATCCGGAACCGCCTCGGCGGCGGTCGCCAGCTTGCGCGCCAGCCGGTCCATGACTTCACGATACTCGTCGGCGTCCTCAGTGTACGTCGCTTGCGACGTGTGGCCGGAGCCGCGCGTGAAAAACGCGCCCTTGGGGTGGACGCCGGGGAGCGTGCGCTGGGGAATGCCCCCGCCAGTGTCGGCATACCGAGCGAACTTCTTCACTTCCGCCAGCTCGGCCGCTCCGAGCACCTTGCCGCGGTCCGGACGGTAGCGGTCATCCCACTTCAGACGCCGGCACATCCAGTCGTTCATGCCGATGTCGAGATCGGTCACCAGAAACACCGGCGTTTGGAATCGCTCGGCCAGGTCGAAGGCCTGCACCGCGAGATAGAAACACTCTTCCGGGTTGGCCGGAAACAGCGCGATGTGCTTGGTGTCGCCGTGCGAGAGATACGCGATCGAGAGCAGGTCCCCCTGCTGCGTGCGCGTCGGCATGCCTGTGGACGGTCCGGTGCGCTGCACGTCAACGAACACGCCGGGAATCTCGGCGTAGTAGCCGAGCCCGATGAACTCACTCATTAGGGAGATCCCTGGCCCGGCTGTGGAGGTAAACGCCCGGGCGCCCGCCCAACCGGCGCCGAGCACCATGCCGGCTGCCGCGAGCTCGTCCTCGGCCTGAATCAGGCAGTACTTCCGCTGGCCAGTCGTTTTGTCGACGCGATAGCGCTCCGCGTACTCCTTGAACGCCTCCATGAGCGACGTCGATGGGGTGATCGGATACCACGCGCCGACGGTGGCGCCGGCGAACACCGCGCCCAACCCGCACGCGCTGTTTCCATCGAGCAGGATCCAATCATTCGTGGCGTTCATCCGCTCGAGATGGAATGACAGGGGGCAGTCGAAGTGCGCCATGGCGTAGTCGTAGCCGAGACGGATCGCCGTGAAATTGGAGTCGAGCAGCGCTTTCTTCTTGGTGAACTTCTCGCGCAGCATCGTCCCCACGACGTCCATGTCGATCTTGAGGAGCGCCGCGAGGGCGCCGGCGTAGGCAATGTTGCGCATCAACGAGCGCGCCCGGTCCCCCTCGAACGCCTCGACGCACATCTTGCCGAACGGAACGCCAAGAATCGTGATGCCGTCGCGACGCAGGGTTTCGTCGAGCGGCCAGGACGAGTCGTACAGGAGATAGCCGCCGGGACGCACGGCGGCGACGTCCTTGGCGTACGTCTCCGGATTCAGCGCGACGACCATGTCCATTTCGTTCGGTCGCGCCGTGTAACCGTCCTTGCTGACCCGGATCTCGTACCACGTGGGAAGCCCCTGGATGTTCGACGGAAAGACGTTCTTCCCCGAGACCGGAATCCCCATCCGAAAGATGGCCTGCATGAGCAGACTATTGGCGCTGGCGGAGCCGGTGCCGTTGACGGTGGCGATCTTGAAGGCGAAGTCGTTGACGGACGACATAGGGACTCGGAATTATGGACTAGGGACTAGTCCCGCTTTCCCTGCATATGGAATAAGAAGGTCGAATTGCCGCATGTCCCACGCCGCTGTCGGACAGCGCTCGGCGCACAGCCCGCAGTGCAGACAGACATCCTCGTCCTTCACCATGATGCGCTTCGTCTGCGGGAGAGGATCGGAGGTGTAGATGTCTTGCGCGAGGTTCTGAGCCGGCGCCATCAGCCGGCCGCGAAGGTCGGCTTCGTCGCTCCCGTTGTGCGTGATCGTCAGACAGTTCACCGGGCATACGTCGACGCACGCGTCGCACTCGATGCACAGATTGGCGGTGAAATGCGTCTGGATATCGCAGTTGAGGCAGCGCTCCACCTCACGCGCCGTCTGTTCAGGCGAGAACCCGAGCTCCACTTCGGTCTTGAGGTTCGCGAAGCGTTCGGCGAGCTCGGCGTGCTGCATCTTGCTGCGCGCCGCCGCACTGTAATCGTTGCTGTAGCCCCATGAATGCAGGCCGACCTTCGCGCTCACGAGGTTCATCCCGTAGGGCGGGCGCTCGGTGAGTGGGACAGCTCGACAGTGATTGTCGATCGAGATCGCCGCCTGATGCCCGTGCTCCACCGCCCAGATGATGTTCTCGGGGCCCCAGGCCGCGTCGCCCCCGAAGAAAACTCCGGCGCGCTTGGACTGCATCGTGAGGCGGTCGACGACGGGCATGTCGTGCCCGTCGAATTCGATGCCGAGGTCTCGCTCGATCCAGGGAAAGGCGTTGTCCTGCCCGATCGCGAGGACAACGTCGTCGCAGGGCAGGGTGACCGTGTCGATCACTTCACTCCGCTGCTTGCCGTTTTCCTCGAACCAGCGCAGGCGCTCGAACTCCATGCCGACAAGCTTGCCGTGCTCGATGACAAAGCGCTTCGGCGCGTGGTTCTCGACGATCTCGACCAACTCCTCCTCCGCGTCCTCCAGCTCCCACGACGACGCCTTGAAGTACTTGCGCGACCGCCGCGCGATGACCTTGATGTCCTTGCCGCCCAACCGGCGGGATGTGCGGCAACAGTCCATGGCTGTGTTGCCCACGCCGATGATGAGCACGCGCTCGCCGATCGACTCGATATGGCCGAAGTGCACGGATCCCAGCCACTCGATGCCGATGTGAATGCGATCGGTCTCGTAGCGCCCGGGGATCTCGAGATTCTTCCCTTTCGGCGCGCCGCTCCCGACGAAGATCGCGTCGTAACCCTTGTCGAGCAGCGCACGCATGCTGGTGACGGGCGAGTTCCAGCGAACCTCGACCCCCATGTCCAGGATGTAGTTCAGTTCCTCGTCGAGCACCTCGGCTGGAAGCCGGAAGGACGGGATGTTGATCCGCATCAACCCGCCGGCGCGGTTCAGCTTCTCGTGGATCACGACCTGATATCCGAGCGGCATCAGGTCGTTCGCGACCGTGAGGGAGGCTGGCCCGGCGCCGATACACGCGATGCGCTTCCCGTTCTTCTCGACGGGCACCTTCGGCAGGAAGGGCGTGATGTCGTCACGAAGGTCCGCCGCGACTCGCTTCAGCCGGCAGATCGCGACGGGCTTGCCGTCCACACGCGTGCGGCGACACGCGGGCTCGCAGGGCCGATCACACGTGCGGCCGAGGATGCCCGGGAAGACGTTCGACTGCCGGTTCACGAGATATGACTCCGTGTACCGTCCTTGTGCGATCAGCCGGATGTACTCGGGGACGTTCGTGTGGGCGGGACACGCCCATTGGCAGTCGACAACCTTATGGTAGTACCGCGGATCGCTGACGTTCGTAGGCCGCATGCTATGTGCATGATTGCCTCCGGGCAGCACGGCGGCAAGGGAGAGACGCTGCGTCTACAGCGCGGCTGTCATCCGGCCGAAGGCCGGCAGTTCTCCGCAGCGAAGCCGCGGCGGTTGATCACTCCCTCGGTAGCACCAGCGTAAACGTCGACCCCCGCTCCGGCTCCGAGTCGACGTCGATCCGTCCGCCAAGGAGCCGCGCGAAGCGCTGGGAGATGTACAGGCCGAGCCCCGTGCCGCTGTACTTTCGCGTCAGCCCGCTGTCGAGCTGCGAAAAAGGCCGGAACAAGTGTTGAATGGCCGCTTTGTGGATGCCGATACCGGTGTCGCTCACCACGAACCGCACCTCGGCTCCGACGGCTTTCACGGCGACGCGCA
Organism: Gemmatimonadaceae bacterium; assembly: GCA_036560265.1. Lineage (GTDB taxonomy): Bacteria > Gemmatimonadota > Gemmatimonadetes > Gemmatimonadales > Gemmatimonadaceae > DASPMP01. The sequence continues at coordinate 56,378 of DATBRO010000193.1, forward strand.
CCTCGCCCTCGTGCGTGAACTTGATCGCGTTGCCCGCGAGGTTCACGAGGATCTGACGCGCCTTGTCGACGTCGGTCGTCATTCGAATCGGCTTCGCATCGGATTCACTCACCAGCGGGATCTTCTTCTGATCGGCGAGCGGCTGCACGACCGCGATGGCCGCGGAGACCAGATCCGCCGCGAGAAAATCCGTCGGACGAACCACTTCGCCGCCGGTCTCGAGATTCGTGTACGCCAGCACGTCCTCGATCATCGCGGAGAGATGCTGCGTGACGTAGTGCATGCGCTCGAGCACTTCCTTCTGCGAGTCGGAGAGCGGGCCGAGCACGGCGTCGACGAGCAGCTCCTCGTAGCCCGCGAGCGCCGTGAGCGGCGTGCGGAGCTCGTGCGACATCGTGGCGAGAAAGCGCCCCTTGGCGCGGTCGGCTTCCTGCGCCTGCTCGAGGAGCTGCGATTTCCACAGCGCGAGCGCGGCGTGATCGGCGACGACGCCAAGCCGTTGCGCGTCGCGCGTCGTGAACGGCACGGAACGGCGGTCTCGCGCCACGACGAGGACGCCAAGCACGCGCTCGTGGGCGACGAGCGGCGCCGCGATCAACGGCCCGATCGAGATGTCAGCCATGCGCTTCGCGAGCGGCCGATCCGTGACGCCGAAATCTTCCACCATCTCGACCCGGCGATTTTCGACGACGTCGCGCGCAAGCGAGCCCGCGAGCGGGAATCGCCACCGCTGCGCCGGCGCCAGGAGCCCGACAGCGCTCACCAATTCGGCTTCGTCTTCGCCCACCGAGATCAACGTCGCTCCGTGACCGCCGCACTGCGTGCTCGCCGCCGTACAGAGGATCGACAGCAGCGCGCCCGTATCCGCGACTTCCGCGGTCTGGCGCGCAAGTGCACGTAACGCGGCGTTCTCTTCATTGCGTTCCTCGAGCGTCCGGTCACGCGCGCTCCTCATCATCTGGTAGGAGCGCGAGAGCGCGAGAACGACACATCCGCTCTCGTCGCGCGCCACGCGAACGCCGTAGCTGCGCTGCTCGCCGGCAATGACGTACTCGAGATCGAACCGGCGCGTGGCGCCATCGGCCGCGGTCGCGCGCATCATCTCGGCGCCCGGCTCGAGGTTCAGCCCAGGATACGTGATCCAGAAGTCGTGGCCGAGCGCGTACTCGCGGCGCACCCCGAGAATGCGCTCCCACGGCGCGTTGATGTATCGCACACGCCAGTCGGGAGCGATGACGACGATCGCGTCACCCAGCGCGTCCATCGCGGAACGAGCGTCGAATTGGCCGTCAGTGCTCACGGCGGGAATTTATCGTTCTCGGCGGCGCTTGCGGCTGCGCCGCTCTACGTCAGCACAACCTGGTCGAGGCGTGCATGCAACTCCGCCGCGGAGCGCGGCCGCATCTCGCGGTCCTTCGCGAGCACCCACATCACGAGGTCCGAGAGCGCCACCGGGATGTCTGACTGTACCGCTGACGGCCGTCGTGGCTCCTCGTCCAATACCTTCGCGATGAGCGTGATCGGCGTATCGGCCGTCAGGGGCACCTCGCCCACGAGACATTCGTACAGAACGGCCCCCGCGGCATACAGGTCCGCGCGCGCGTCGAGCTCGTCGCCCAGGAGCTGCTCGGGCGCCATGTACTCCGGTGTGCCGACGACCATGCCGGCCTCCGTGTGCCCCGCTTCCTTGGGACGCGTCGCTAGGCGCGCGATGCCGAAGTCCATCACCTTCAGCACGCCGTCCGCCTGGACGACCATGTTTTGCGGTTTGATGTCACGATGGATCACGCCTTCGTCGTGCGCGACTTCGAGCGCGCGGCAGAGCTGCTTCGCGATCGGCAGTACGACGGACGCCGGCAACCGGCCGCGCTCCTTGACGAGATCTTTCAGCGACTTGCCTTCGACGAATTCCATCGTGAGGTAGTACAGCCCGCCGATCTCGCCCAGGTCGTACGTCCGGACGACGTTCCGGTGCGAGATGCGGCGCGCGAGCTTGATCTCACTCTTGAAGCGCTCGAGGGCGTTGGAGTTGGTCGACATCATCTCCGGCTTCAAGGTTTTGATGGCGACGGCCTCGCCGAGCTCCTTGTCGTTCGCCTTGTAAACCATCCCCATGCCGCCCACGCCGAGCACGCTCTTGATCTCGTAGCGATTGCCGAGCGTCTGTCCCGGCTCGAGCATGGGGACGTTGCCCATCTGGAGCTTCATCGTGGGCGTGACGCTGAGCATCTGCGTCCGCGTCTGGCCGGATGTTGAAGCGCTCAGAAAGTCTACGAGCGCTTGCTTGTCTTTGAGGTCGGCGAGGAGCCGCCGGAACGCGCTAGCGAGCGTACCGATCTCGTCGCGCCCGCCCTCGGGGATCACTGCCTGGTAGTCACCTTCAGCGGCGCGGCGCGACGCGTCGGCGAGAACGGTGACGGGGCGGACGATCTGGCGCGCAGTGAGCGCGCCGGTGAGAAGCGCCAAGAGCAATCCGCCCGCGCCGGCAAGGAGCAGGGTTCTCCTGACTTGCGTATAACCGGTCGCCTCGAGCTCCTGCTCCAGCGATCTCATCGCAACAAAGCCGCCCACCGGCGCGCCCGATGCGCTCCGGAGAACCGCTCGACGGCTCACGAAGTGCTCTCCGCTGAGCACGAGTTGGTCGAGTGGAGCCGCGTTCGCGCTGTCGACGCTGCTACCGGCCTGCCGTACCTCGGACGAATTGGCATGCATCTTCTCCGAGATCCTGGCCAGCACCGGACCGCTCGCACGACGCAGGTCTTCCGTCGCCGCGGCCAGACGCGGCTCGTCGCGTTTGTCGAGCGCGAAGAAGAGCACTTCGGTTCGTGTCTGCGAACCGACGGCGCGCGCGATCGAGTCGGTAACGTACTTGGCTGCCATCAACGCACCGATGACCTGTCCGCCCGCGCCCGGAATCGGCACGGCGACGGTCTCCATGAGAATCGAGTCGCTGGTGACGCCGAAACCCTCGGCGGTGTGTCCTTCGAGCGCGCTGCGAATCAAAGGGGACGCCAGCAACGTGTCATTCGACGCGGCAGGGTCGTCACTTTTCGCCAGCCGCACGCCCTCGCGGCTGATGAGCTGAATCCAACGGGCACCGAGCTGCTCCTGCGCCGTCTGCGCCTGATCGAAGTAGTCTCCCGCTTCATTCGCCTTCTCGAAGCTCGAGCGATAATCCGGACTCTCCGCGAACACGCGGGCGCGACTCGCGAGCTGCGCGCGCTCCGAGGTCACCAGCTCGCGCACGCGCTCGACCGTCGAGCCTAAACGGAGCGCGATGGATTTTTCGGCGGCCTGCGTCGCGCTACGCTGCGTGAACGCCAGAGCGATGCCCAGCGTGACGACGACGATGCCGGCGGACGCAAGAAAGATCTTCGCGGTAAGACTCAGACGCGGCATCGTCACGCTAGTACCGGTCCCCAGTGGCGCTGGTGTAATCCTGGCCGAATTTGTTCTTATGCTGCACGTACTTATAACCGCGCGCATCCAGCTGTTCGCGCACGTTGGCGAGGCCAGCGGCTGGAACGGTGACGTCCTTTACCTTTTCGGCCGCTCGATCGTGCCATACGTGCATTTTGTATTGCCCGGCCGGCACGTTCTCGACGGCGAAGCGCCCATCCGAGCCAGCCTGCGCGAAATACGGCGAATTCAACGTGATCACGAATGCCGTCATGCGGGGGTGGACGTTGCAGTACAGGGGATAGACTCCCGGGTCCTTGAACACATTGTCGTGCGTCTTCCCGCGTCCGTAGACGCCCGTGTCGAAACCGCCGTTCAGCTTCGAGAACACGTTGTGGCTGAATGGATCCTGATTCGGGAACGCGACCTTACTCCCCACTGTCACGACGCGTATGCGCGGCGAGAATTGCCGCGACCGCAGCACGATGTCAGTGTTGATGGGGCTCGGCGGCCGCATACGCGCCGGCGCACCGACGGACTCGAGGTAGACGACGACGTTCTCCAGATCCTCGGTCACTTCACCGGGCCGCTCGAGAATCGTGATCTGCCCGCTCACCTTTGTGGTACTCTGCGCCTTCAGTGTGCCGGCGAACACCGCAGCGACAGCGGTGAGTCGCCATAGTCGTGTCGTGAACATCATGAGACTCCTGCCGACCATCCCTTCCTTTAGATACGCCATGAATACCGAACGAGTGAACACTGGTGCCAGTGAATACCGCCCGTCAAGAAAAATCGCGCTTGGAGCGTGCCTGTTGCTCGCCACATTCTTTCTGGCGCGAGCGGCCGGCGCGCAGGCCAGCGCGGCGGATTCGCTGGCCGAACGGCTGCGACGCGCGGAGGCGGCGATCGCGACACTGCAACAGCAGATCTCTGAAGTCGCCGAAAGTGGCGTTCGGGCCAAGTCGCGCGCGCGCATGGAGCTCTCCGGTCGAGTGGCCGTCAACGGCTTCGGCAACAGCCGCCGCGTGAACAACGTGGACAATCCGCAGTTTGTACGACCCGATTCGACGCCGGGCGTTCCCGTGCGGGGTGTCGGCATGGCGGTGCGACAGACCCGACTGGGACTCGCGGTCAGCGTCGCCGACGTTCTCGGCGGCACGTTCAACGGCGACCTCGACGTGGATTTCTACGGCGGCCAGCAACCGTCGGGCGGCGGCCGGACCTTTCCGCTCGTGCGCCTTCGTACCGCGCGCGGCTTCGTGCGATGGTCCAACGTGGAGCTCATGATCGGCCAAGAGTCGCCGCTCGTCAGCGGCATCAACCCGGTGACGCCCGCCGCGATCGGAACACCGGATTTCGCGGCCGCGGGAAATCTGTGGCTCTGGTTGCCTCAGGTGCGATTCGGCGTGGAGAACGGCGGACGTCTCCGGTTCGGGGTGCAGGGCGCGGTGCTCGCGCCCACCAGTGGCGACGCGGTCGCGAGCTTCGACACCGATTACGATCTCGCCGAACGGTCGCAGCGTCCGTTCCTCGAGGCGCGCGTGCACGCAACGTGGGGCGAGGGCGACGCCGCGCAGGAAGTAGGATGCGGCGTCCACCAGGGCTGGCTCGTTCCCGTGGCGACGAATGTCGAATCGCGCGCGATCGCGTGCGACCTCATGCTACCGATCGACGAATGGCTCGAGCTGCGCGGAGAGTTTTTTTCTGGCCAGGGTCTGCGCGGCCTCGGAGGCGGCGCCATTGGTCAGAACTTCACGCCCACCAACACGGCGCTGCACACCAAGGGCGGTTGGGCTCAACTCAATTTGCGGCCCACGTTTGGGCTGCGACTCGGCGCGGGCTGCGGTGTCGATCACCCGGAGTCACAGTCACCTGTCGCGCGCCGGCGCAACGACGCGTGCGCGGCGTACGCGATCTTTCGGCCGACGGGTCCGCTGTTTTTTGGCGCGGAGCTGCGGCGTTTGCGCACGGAGTACTCGACAGCGCGATACACGAACGATCATGTGACGCTGGCCGCCGGATTCGAGTTTTAACTTTCGCGGATAGTTCGGTTTCGAGATACCTCTGCTGCGTTTGGAGGCGGCATGCGTGCATTCCGTGGTGCGATGATTGTCTTGGCCTTCGCGGTCGTGTCGTGCGGTGGTGGCAGCGATACGCCCGCGGTAACGAACCCTGGGGGCGGAGGCGGGGGCGGCGGTGGCGGGGGAGGAGGCGGTGGCAGCACGTCCAACAGCATCACCGTCAAGGACAATTTCTTCGATCCTGCCTCGACGACCGTGCCCGTCAACACGACCATCACCTGGACGTGGGCCGGGACCGTGGATCACAACGTCACGTTCAGCAGCAGCAATCTGACAGGGTCAACCAGCATGACCTCCGGCACCTTTTCGAAGCAGTTCACCGCGGCTGGTTCTTTCGCGTATCACTGCACTCTTCACGGCGGAATGGACGGCACGATCACCGTTCAGTAACGACTACGGAGAACGACTACGGAGAACGACTACGGAGCCGCCGGCACCGCGTTCTTGTCCGGTCCTCGGCGCGCTGCCCGCTCGTCCACGGGCCGCTGCGGTTTCTCGCGATCGAAGATGCGCGTGAGCCCCGTTTCGGCGTTGGCGGGAAGCGTAAGCTGGAATGTGCTCCCTTTCCCCACCTGCGAGTCGAGCGTCAACGACCCATGCAATAGTTCGGCGAGTCGTCGCGAGATCGGCAGACCGAGTCCCGTGCCCTCCTGGAGCTGCGTCTTGCCGAGCTGCACGAATTCCTGAAAGATGCGATCCTGCTCGTCAGTCGGGATACCGTCGCCCTGGTCGATGACCGCGACCGTCACGCCCTCGTCTTCCGTGCGCTCTACTTGCACGCGGATCGGCTTCGCGCCGCCGAACTTGATCGCGTTCGACAGGAGATTGAGCAGAATCTGACGCACGCGGCGCGGATCGGAGACGATCGTAACCGGGCTGCCGGTGTGCTCCAACGACAGCTTCGTGCCGTGCTTGTCCGCGAGCGGACGCACGGTGATGAACAGCTCCTCGACGAGACCGGGGAACGCAACGGGCTGGAGCCGCAGGTCGATCTTCCCCGCCTCGATCTTCGAGAGGTCGAGGACGTCATTCACGAGCTCGAGCAGATGCTTCGCCGCCCGTTGCGTGCGTTGAATGCCTTCGGTCTGCTTGTCGTTGAGCGGCCCGTAGATGTTCTCGAGCAGCAGCGTGCTGTAGCCGAGCACCGCGTTGATCGGGGTACGCAGCTCGTGACTCATCGACGCGTAGAACCGGCTGCGCGCCGTCATCGCGCGCTCGAGATCTTCCTGACGACGGCTGAGCTCATCGTTCGCCCGCTTCAGCTCCTGTTCCTGCTGGACGCGCTCGGAGATGTCGCGGACGATGAGCGTGTATTGATGCCCCCCCTCCTTGCTCTCGAAGCACGAGATGGAGACCTCGGTCGGGAATTCCTCGCGCGTGTCGCGGCGACCGGTGAGCGACGTGACGTTCTTGACGACGTCCCAATCGGACGACGCGTCCGACGCGCGGGCCTTGCGCGTCCGCTCGCAGATTTGCCGGATCTGCTCGGCGCTCTTCGGGCCTCCAAAAAACTCTCCGATCGGCTGACCGATTGCGTCTGCGGCGGCGCACCCGAACATGCGCTCCGCGGCGCTGTTGAACAGCGTGACTCGTTCCTCGTCGTCGAAGATCACGATCGCGTCCATCGCGGTGTTCACGATTTCGCGAAAGCGCGCCTCCGACTGGAGCAACTCGCTGCTGTGGCGCAGCTCCGTCATGCGCCGCTCGGACTCCCGCAACCGGGACTCCTGCACGGCGAGCCGCTTCTGCTTGAGGTGCAGGTCGACGAACACGGCGACCTTCGCCCGTAGGACGTCGGGCTGGAACGGCTTCGAGATATAGTCCACCGCGCCCACCTGATAACCGCGGAAGACGTAGTCCTCCTCTTTGCTGATCGCGGTCAGGAAGATGATCGGGATATACCGTGTGCGTTCGCGCGACTTGATGAGCTGCGCGGTTTCGAATCCGTTCATCCCCGGCATTTGCACGTCGAGGAGCACGACGGCGAAGTCGTGCTTGAGCAGCTTGCGCAGCGCCTCTTCGCCGGAATGTGCCGCGACGAGACGCTGACCGAGCGGCTCGAGGATCGCCTCGAGCGCAAGGAGATTCTCGGGGCGATCGTCGACGATCAGGATCTCGACCTGATCGCGCAACGTGAACACCGAGCGGGGCGTTGACTGCACGGCGGTGCTCATGCGGTCCTGTGCGTCCGCTCGCGGCTCGACGGCAACGTCCCCAGGAACGGCGCGATGCGCTCCAGCGGAAACACGCGCGCGGTCGGAACGGCCTTGAGCGCCGCGACCGGCATTGTCTTCACTTCGGCCGTTGCGGGATCCTGAATCACGGCCATTCCGCCGCCGCTGGCGATGCGGCGCAACCCGTCCGCCCCGTCTGCGTTCGCGCCGGTGAGCACGACACCGACGGCGCGATGGCCGTACGCGACCGCGGCGCTCGTCATCGCCACGTCGATCGACGGTCGGCTAAAACGCACCGGCGCCTCCGTCGAGAGAGAGAAGTGGCCCTGCTCGACGAGCATGTGATAGTTGGCCGGCGCGATGAATAGCCGGCGGGCCTCGATGGGCTGTTTGTCCTCGACTTCGCATACCCGCAACTGGGTAAAGTCCTGCAGGAAGCGGGCGAGCATCGCGTCCGCGTCACGATGGCGATGCTGCACGATAACGGTGGGAATGTCGTATTCCGGCGGCAGCGCCTCGACGAGCATGCGCAGCGCCGCCAGTCCACCCCACGACGTGCCCACCACGACGATCCGATAGGCGACGTCGGGCGATTCGGACTCACCGGACCTTCCGGTAGACCTTTTCCGTGGTATCCAGCCGCTCATAGCAGGACTCGTATCTCGAGAATTTGAGAGACTCCTTGCTCCCAAGGCAGAGTACGCCAAGCCTCACCAGACTGTCGTAGAACAGCGAGTGCACGCGATTCTGCAGTTCCTTGTCGAAATAGATGAGAACGTTTCGGCAGAAGATCACGTTGAATTCGCTGAACCCCCGGTCCGTGACGAGGTTGTGCTGCGCGAAGACGACGTTGCGCACCAACCGCTGATCGAACAGCGCGCCGTCGTATTTGGCGGTGTAATACTCCGAGAACGACCGCGTGCCGCCGGCCTTGATGTAGTTCTCGGTGTACTCCTGCATCCGGTCGAGCGGAAAGATCCCGCGTCGCGCCTGTTGCAGCACGACCTCGTTGATGTCGGTTGCGTAGATGCGCGCCCGGTCGTACAGCCCGGCCTCCTCCAGCAGGATCGCCATGGAGTAGACCTCTTCGCCGGTCGAACAGCCCGCGTGCCAGATGCGAATGAAGGGATAGGTGCGCAGCAGCGGAATGACCGTGGAGCGATACATCACGTAGAACTGCGGATCGCGGTACATCGCGGTGACGTTCACCGACAGGTCCAACAGCAGCCGCTCCATCGCGTCCTGATCGTGGAGCACGCGCGCCTGCAGCTCCGAGATGTTGGTGAGCTGCTCTGCTTCGACCCGTTTCCACAAACGGCGGCGGATCGACGCGTATGCGTACGACCGGAAATCGAAGCCATACTGCCGGAACACTCCCTCCAGCAGCAGCTCGATCTCTACGCGCTCGAGCTCCGAGCTGTACCCCGTGGGCGGCCCGGGCATGCTGCCGCGCGGAGCGTCGTCCGCAGTCTCGATCGCGTCGGCGATCGCATCCCCGTTCTTTATCGATACAGCCATACGCGCATGAGACTCAGGAGCTGCTCCGTATCCACCGGCTTCGTGATGTAGTCCGACGCCCCCGCGGCGATGCACCGCTCGCGGTCGCCCTTCATGGCTTTCGCGGTGAGCGCGATGATCGGCAACGTCTTGAATCGCTCGTCGGCGCGAATGCTGCGCGTGGTCTCGAAGCCGTCCATCTCCGGCATCATGATGTCCATCAGCACGATGTCGTAGTCGGGCTTTTGACCGAGCCGGCTGACCGCGTCGCGGCCGTTCTCGACGAAGTCCACCACCATGCCATGGTCTTCGAGCACACTGGTCAGCGAAAAGATGTTGCGGACGTCATCGTCGACGATCAGCACGCGCTTTCCGGCGAACACCGCATCGGCATTGTGCAGACGCTCGAGCATGCGACGCTTCTGCTCGGGCAGCTTCTTCTCGACGCGATGAAGGAAGAGCGCGGTCTCGTCGAGGAGACGCTCGGGCGATTTCACGTCCTTCACGATGATCGTTTCGGCGAGCTTGCGGAGCCGCGTCTCGTCCGGCTGTGAGAGCTCGCGACCCGTGTAGATGATGATCGGCAGGTCCCGCATACTCGGATCGGACTTCACCGTCTCGAGCAGCTGGAAGCCGTCGGTCGGTCCGCGCAGGCCGAGGTCGAGCACCATGCAGTCGAAGTGCTGTTTCGATAGCTCGCGCAACGCCTCCTCGGCCGAACCCACCGCTGTGATCTCGACATCCTCGTGCGCGATGAGATCGATCATCGCGCTGCGCTGCGACTCTTCGTCCTCGACCACCAGCAGGCGCTTGACCTGTTGATCGATGAACTGCGAGATCTTCTGGAAGGAATCGTCCAGCGCCTCCTGTGTTACGGGCTTCTCCAGGTACGCGATCGCGCCGGCTTTGAGTCCCGCCTGGCGCTCGCGAACGCCGCTGATGATGTGGACCGGGATGTGACGCGTGTCCGGGTGATGCTTGAGCCGGTCGAGCACCGTCCATCCGTCGACGCCGGGCAGGTCGATGTCGAGCGTGATGGCGTCGGGCTTGTACGCATGCGCGACGCGCAGTCCCGCTTCACCGTCGAGCGCGACGAGTCCCTTGAATCCTTTGTCGCGCGCCATGTCCAGCAGGATCTTCGCGAAGCTCGCATCGTTCTCAATCACCAGCACAACGCGGTCGCCGGGGTCGAGCACGTCGCGGTCGTCGTCGAAGCCTTCGGGGCGCGGGATCTCCTCTTCCCTCCCCACCGTCGCGACGCCGCCGCCGTCCTCTTCGTCATCCTGCCAGGCGGCGGCCCGAGTCGGGGCGACCGTCACCCCGGCGCTCGCGTTGCGCGTCGGCGCTTCCGAAACCGTGGACGCCGGCGTCTCGCTCCGGACGATCGCGGGCCCCTGAAGATCGGAGTGCGATGAGGGACGCGACGCGCGCTCCTCGCGGAACCGCGCGAGATGCGGCTCACCGCGTGACTCGTACCGCGGCTGCGGCAGGTCATCCTCGCTGGCGCGACGCGGCGGCTCCGGATTCACGTAGCGGGCCGGAAGGAAGAGCGTGAATGTGCTTCCCTCACCCGGTGCGCTTTCCACGCGAATCTCGCCGCCGAGCAGCCGCGCGATCTCGCGGCTGATCGTGAGGCCCAGCCCCGTGCCGCCGTACCTCCGGTTGGTCGTCCCGTCGGCCTGCTGGAATGACTCGAAGATCAACTGCTGCTTGTCCTTCGGAATTCCGATGCCCGTGTCCGTCACCACGAACGCGATGATGTCGGGCACCCTGTCCAGGCTGCGGCTCGCGAAGCGCCGGTCTTTCTCGGCGCGACGGATGGTGAGCTTCACGCTGCCGCGATCCGTGAACTTGAACGCGTTCGACAGCAGGTTCTTGAGTATCTGGTGCAGCCGCTGTCCGTCGGTGTAGAGCGGCGACGGTGTGTCGTCGTCGACGACAACGTCGAACTTGAGGCTCTTCTGCTCCGCCACCGGCCGGAACGTCCGATCCACGAAGCTCGTGATCTCGGGCAGTGGCAACTCGGTGACCGTCACCTCCATCTTTCCGGCCTCGACCTTCGACAGATCCAGAATGTCGTTGATGAGGTTGAGGAGATCGGTGCCCGACGCGTGAATGGTGCGCGAGTACTCGACCTGCTTCGGCGACAACGAGCCTTCCTTGTTGTCCGCCAGCAGCTTCGCGAGAATCAGCAGCGAGTTGAGCGGCGTGCGCAGCTCGTGCGACATGTTCGCGAGGAACTCGCTCTTGTACTTCGAGCTGAGCGAGAGCTGCTGCGCTTTCTCCTCGAGCGCCTGACGCGCCGATTCCACCTCGCGGTTCTTCTGCTCGACTTTCGAGTTCTGCTCCGCCAATAGGGAGGCTTTCTCTTCCAGTTCTTCGTTGACTTGTTGCAACTCTTCCTGCTGTTCCTTGAGCAATTCTTCTGATTGCCGCAGCGATTTCGCCTGCTGCTCGAGCTCCGTGTTGGATTTCTTGAGCTCGTCCTGCTGCTTGCGCAGCTCCTCGGATTGGCTCTGGAGCTCCTGCGTCAGGTTCTGCGACTGCTCGAGCAGCTCCTCCGTCCGCATGTTCGCCTGAATCATGTTCAGCACGACGCCAATCGACTCGGTCAGCTGATCCAGGAACGTCTGGTGGATGTCGCTGAACGGCAGGAAGCTGGCGAGCTCGATCACCGCCTTCACGTTGCCCTCGAACAGAATCGGCAGGACGATGATGTTGCGCGGCGGCGCCTCGCCGAGGCCGGACGTGATCTGGATGTAGTCGTCGGGCACGTTCTGCAGCAGAATGGGCTGCTTCTCGAGCGCGGCCTGGCCGACGAGGCCTTCGCCCGACATGAACCGGTTCGCAACGTGCTTGCGCGCGCGATACGCGTAGCTCGCGATGAGGTGCAGGGTCGGCGTTGCCGTCTCCGCGTCCGCTATGAAGAACGCGCCGTGGTGCGCGGACACGAGCGGCGTGAGCTCGCTCATGATGAGACGGGACACTGATTCCAGATCCTTCTGCCCCTGCATCATCCGGCTGAACTTCGCCAGGTTGGTCTTCAGCCAGTCCTGCTCCTGGTTGCGTTCCGTCGTCTCGCGCAGGTTCCCGATCATCTGATTGATGTTGCTCTTCAGCTCATCCAGC
>DATBRO010000194.1:0-7768 GCA_036560265.1 Gemmatimonadaceae bacterium
CTCGTCCGACGCGAACTTCGCGCTCCCCGCAATCGGCGAAAAGGTGGTCTCGAAGATTCCATCGCGTAGCGCTTCGCTGCCGCGCGCCGCAATGAGGGGGGCAGTGAGGGCGCCAATACCGCTGACGCTCGCCGCTTTCACGAAGCTCCGACGCGAGAGAAACATGGTGCTCTCCGTTCGAGGATGTTCGACGCTCTGAACATGTACCCGTGAACGCCCGGTGTCCACCGCAAAGCGGCCGCCTATCATTAGCCTCGAATGGACACGTTACGACTGGTGTTTGCCCTGGGGCTCGCCGCAGTCGCCGTCGGCGCGTTGCTGCAACTGGCGTGGGGCTTTCTCAGCATCCCCTCGCTCAAGGATGTGCCGGCTACGATGCCCCCGGGGTCGGCAGCGCCGAGAGTCTCCGTTATCGTCGCTGCGCGTGACGAGGAACGGCACATCGAATCAGCTGTGTCGGCTGTGCTCGACCAGTCGTACTCCAACTTCGAGCTCATCGTCGTCGACGATCGCTCGTCGGATCGGACGTCCGAGATTCTCCGCCGCCTCGCGACACGCAGTCGGCGGCTCCACGTCCTGACGCTGCGCGAGCTGCCGCCCGGCTGGCTCGGGAAAAATCACGCGCTCCATGTCGGAGCGGCGATCGCGAGCGGCGAGCTGCTTCTGTTCGCGGACGCCGATGTGATCCTGCGACCTGACACTCTGTCGCGGGCGGTGCGCCTTCTCCGGATCGAGCGGGCCAACCACCTCGCCGTCGCACCGGATCTCGTCGTGCCGACCTGGCCCCTTGCGCTCGTCGTCAACTACTTCATGATGTGGTTCCTGCTCTGGCTGAGGCCGTGGAAGGCGCGCGATCCGCTCAGCTCCGCGTATGTAGGGATCGGCGCGTTCAACCTCGTCCGCACGACGGCCTATCGCGCAATCGGCGGGCACTCACGCATTCGATTGCGACCGGACGACGATCTCATGCTCGGCAAGCTTCTCAAGACGGCAGGCCACCGTCAGATCGTCGCGGCCGGTGCAGGCGCAGTGTCCGTCGAGTGGTATCGAACGCTCGGCGAGCTCGCGCGCGGTTTTCGCAAAAATGCGTTCGCCGGCCTGCAGTATAGCGTGCTCCTCACCCTCGGCGCGATCGCGGGCAATCTGGCGCTCGTCTGGCCGTTCGTCGCCATCTGGATGACGTCGGGTGCCGAGCGCGCGATCTATGCGACCGCCGCGCTCGCGCAGATGGCCGGCTATGGCGGGCCCGCGCTGACGCAGCGCACGCGACCCTGGCTTGCCGTGTTGTACCCCGTCGCCGGGCTGATCTTCGTCTCCATCCTCGGCGCGGCGGTGCTGCGAACCGTGCGGCGCCGAGGCATCGAATGGCGGGGCACCTTCTATCCGCTCGACGAGCTCCGAGCGAATCGCGTTTAGGCGCGCTTCGGCGGCGCCTTCGGTTTGTTCTTCAGCTTCCGCGGCCGTCGCTTGCCGTACGACCCGCGAAAGATCTTTCCCTTCTTCGTGCGTTTGTCCCCTTTTCCCATTGTTCGCTCGGTCGGAGTAGGAGTGACAATGTAGCCGGTTTGCCGGGACACTTCGGAATCTTCAAGTAATCGCCTGGCGACCGATCGCAGTTTAACCAGCGGTGAACGTCAGACCGAAGTACAGCTGCGCGTCAGGGAATTCCGGATTCCGATCCCAAAACACTTGTGCCCTCTGTATCGCGGCCGCGGCCGTGGCCGCGGCACGCGCGGCATCGCGCGAAAGCGCGAACGAACCGCCGTGCATCAGGGATTTCGCGCGGGTACCGTCGCGCAACTTCACCCAGCCCTCCCAGCTCTCGAGACGCCGGCCGTCCCGCGTGAGATGGGCGATCGCCGCAAGCGCCGCATCGCGCGGCAGCATGAGCGTTGTCGGCGAGATCGACTGCTTGGCCAGCTCCGGCGGCAGCGCGGCGAGATCCGCGTTGTTTCCACGGGGATCGCCGCTGCCGGATGCGGGCACTAGGGCCTGATCAGAATCCGCGCACCGTCAGGGACAGCGCGCCAGATCTCCTCGATCTCTTCGTTCGTCACGGCGACGCAACCTAACGTCCAATCCTGTTGACGGTGCAGCGCCCCGATCATCGCGAACGCTTTGGGCAAACCGTGAATCATGATGTCGCCGCCGGCCGACACGCCGTGCTGCGCGGCGCTCGCCCGATGCGCCGCGTCGGGATACGAGATGCGCAATGAGAGATGATACTTGCTCTGCGGATTGCGGCCCTCGATGAAGAACAATCCTTCGGGCGTGCGTCCATCGCCGCGGCGCAGCTTGTCGCCGGTGGGATTCTTCCCGAGCGCGACACCGTACTTCCGCACTTCCTGTCCCCGGTAGTACAGCGTGAGCTGCCGCTGGCCTTTCTCCAGCACCATGCTGTCCGCGGTGAAGGTCTTTGACGTCGACGGCGCGGCGCTCGCTGTTGGTGCGCCGGCAAGAACAATGGGTGCGGTATCGGCTTGCGCGACAACAGCCGCGCAGGCGAGCAGGACACTCAGCATTTGTTGGGGAACTGCGGCGGCGGCGAGACGTATGCGCCGAGATCGGCGGCGCAGACGCGGTGTGGTGAAAAGGAAAGTGGTGGGACTCAGAAGATAGACGATCAGCGAGCTTTAGCGTCATGTCCACGGTCACAATTCGACGCCGTACCAAGCGACCCCGACCGCTAGACTTCACAAACATGACCCGCCCGCTCGCTGTGCTGTTCGATCTCGACGGCACGCTTATCGACTCGATCGAGCTCATCCTCAATTCGGCAAAACACGCTTTCCGGGACCGGAACGGACACGTGCCGACGGATGCTGAGTGGCTTACCGGCGTCGGCATTCCGCTCGCCACGATGTTTCGCCGCTACGCGAGCGATGACGCCGAAGTCGACGCGCTGATTGCGAAGTATCGCGAATACCAGCTGGCCAACCACGATCGACTCGTGCGCTGCTACCATCGCGTCGTCGAGACAGTCGACGAGCTTCGCGCCGCTGGGCATCCTCTCGCCATCGTGACGAGCAAGACAGGCTGGCTTGCGCAGCGGGGACTCGACAATGTGGGCCTCGGCTCCCATTTCGATGTCATCGTCGGTTGCGACACCTGCGACAAGCACAAACCCGACCCGGGACCGGTGCTATTCGCGCTCGACAAGCTTGGATACGACCCGAGCGACGCAGCGTTCGTCGGCGACTCCATCTACGACATCGAGGCGGGAAACGCCGCCGGCGTGACGACCATCGCGGCGCTCTGGGGGCCGTTCTCACGCGAGGACCTCGTCGCGAGCCAGCCGGCGCACTATCTCGAGCGAATTTCCGACTTGCCGAGACTGCTCCGGACGCTCGCGCCTGGCGGAAACAAAGGTTCCAAGTAGTCGTATAAGAAGCAGTTATAGATCGATTTAGGTTCAAACCTTCCCGCCCACTCGGGTATCTACTCCATTGCACGGACGGAGACCCGACGATTCATGGCCGCTGTGGCGATCCAAGAGGCACAAACACCTTCCGGAAGTCACTCGTTCGACGCCGATGCGGCCTTGGCCGCGTCCGGTGATCGGCAGGCATTCGAGCGACTCTATCGGAAGCACGTGAATCGAGTCTTCTCGCTCTGCGTGCGCATGGTCGCTGACCGTATGCGCGCCGAGGAGCTGACGCAGGACGTCTTCGTTCGAGCATGGGAAAAACTGCACCTGTTCCGCGGCGAGTCTTCGTTCGCGACCTGGCTGCACCGGTTGGCAGTCAACGTCGTGCTGAACGACAGAAAGACCGAGGGACGCCGGCGCAGTCGGTTCGAGGAAGAGGATGAGGAGCGTGGGATGGACAGCTACATCGGCGTCGTGGGGATGACCCTCGCACCCGGTGACCTGCTGGACCTCGAGGAGGCGATCACGCGTCTCCCGCCCGGCGCACGCCGGGTCTTCACGCTGCACGACGTGGAGGGCTACAAACACGAGGAGATTGCGGAGATGCTGGGCGTGACGACTGGAGCCACCAAGGCGCAGCTGCATCGCGCTCGACTTCTCCTGCGGGGGGCACTGAATCGATGACGACGAATGCGATGACTTGCGAGGGCTTCAGCGATCACCTGATGGCGTACCTGGAGCATGAGACGGATGACTCCACGCGAGCGGCGCTGGAGCGCCACGCCGCGACCTGCGCCGAGTGCGGCGCGCTGTTGGCGGACCTCCGCACGCTCCACGTCGACGCGTCAAACCTTCCTGAGCTCACGCCGTCGCGCGATCTCTGGTCCGGCATCGCGGCGCGTATCGAAGCGCCAGTCGTTCCGATCGGGACCGTGCAGGCCGAGCCGGGCCGTTCTCACGTCGCGCGACGCTGGGCCCGTGGTGCGCTCATCGCCGCTTCGCTCGCCGGCGCGGCCGGCATCGGCTACTTCGCCGCGAGCCGTCGCGACGTCGTCAGTTCCATTCCCGAGACGGCACAGCGACAGCCGGAGACCGTGTATCGCGTAGCGTCGACCCGACAGGACAGCGCCGCGCGGCTGGCATCAAATCAGCCGCTCGCCCAGACTCGAGAGCCGAGAGTCACGGGAACACCGGTGGTCCCCGTGTCGCGCTCCGAGGTGCAACGAGCGGTCGCCACGATGAACACCGATTATGATCGCGAGATCGCGCGGCTGCGTGTCCTGATCGATCAGCGCCGTAACCAAATGGATCCCGTGACTGTCGCAATCATCGAGAAGAACCTGCAGGTGATCGACGCCGCGATCACGGAATGCAAGAAAGCAATCGCGCGCGACCCCTCGAGTCGTTTCCTTATTGAATCCCTGAACCAGTCGCTCCAGAGCAAAGTGGAGCTCATGCGGACCGCGGCGCTGCTGCCGAACCGCACCTGAGGTTGGAACACATGCAACGAACCTTCCTGCTCACTGCCCTGCTGCTCGCCGCGGCTATGCCCGCGTCGGCGCAGGGCCGTCGCGACCGCGACGAGGACTATCAGAGCAGCATTGATACGACGTTCACGTTCGACAAACGCGGCACCGTGTCACTGTCGGTGGGCTCCGGCGAGATCATCGTGCGGGCCTGGAACCGCGATCAGATTCACGTGCGCGCGCGCTCCGAGCGCAGCGTCGTGCGCATGGACGCCACGCCGACGCGCGTATCCCTCGACCTTTCCCGTCCCCGCGGCGGCGATACCCGCTTCGAGGTCACGGTTCCCGTGGGCGTCCGCGTGAGCGCGCGCGCGACGAACGGCGACATCTCGATCACCGGAACCAAGGCCAGCGTCGAAGCCAAAACGCAAAGCGGTGACCTCAATATCGACGACGTCGGTGAAATGATCGATCTAGAAAGCCTCTCGGGCGACATCACCGCGCGTGGCCTGAACGGCAACATCGACGTGAGCGCGGTCAGCGGCGACCTCACCCTGTCGGACATCAAGGGCGACGTCGAAGCGACGTCGGTAAGCGGCGACATCGATCTTCGCAACGTGATCGCGCGCTACGTTCGCGCGAAGAGCACCAGCGGCGACATCACATACGACGGCGCGATCGACACCACCGGTCGCTACGAGCTCGGGTCCCACTCAGGGAGCGTCTATCTCGTGATTCCACAGAACGCCGGCGGCATGATGACCGTGTCCACGTACACGGGGTCTATCGAAAGCGACTTTCCCATCACGCTGACCCCCGGCGAGCACGGCATGACCAAGCGCTTCACGTTCGTGATCAACAAGGACATCAAGAGCGACGCGCGCATCAGCGCGGAGAGCTTCAGCGGCGATATCACCATTCGGTCCAAAGGGCGTCGGGCCAACTGATCGATGAGGAGCACTATGCGCGCATGTACTCTCGCTTTATTGCTGGTATGTTCCGCCCCCCTCGCGGCGCAGCAGCCCGACTTTCGCTGGGAGAAAGCGCTGGCGAGCGGCAGCACCGTGAGCCTCTACAATCTCAACGGCGACATCACCGTCACGCCGTCCACGAGCGGCAAAGTGGAGATCGTCGGGATCAAGCACGGCAACAAGCGCTACTTCGAGGAGATTACGCTCGAGGTCGTGGAGACGTCGCGCGGCATTACGGTGTGTTCGATGTTCAAGAACCTCGACATGGAATGCGACGAGCGCGGATTCCGGAGTCATGATCACCATCGTGATCGCGACTGGGACGACCTCCAGATCGACATCGAAGTGAAGCTGCCGAAGGGGATGCAGGTCGACGCGCACAACGTCAGTGGCAACGTGAGCATCGTAGGCGCCGAGGGTGACGTGCGCGGTCGGTCCGTGAGCGGCGACGTCCGGATGCAGCAGCTTCGCGTGAGCAGTATCAAGGCAGAATCCGTCAGCGGCGACGTCACCGTCGGCATCGAGGCGCTCACGGGCAGCGGACCGCTCATGTTCACGTCGGTCAGCGGCAATGTGACCGCGGAGCTGCCCAAGGGTATCGAAGCCGATGTGACGATGCGGAGCGTCAGCGGGTCTCTCGATAGCGACTTCCCGCTGACACTCAACGGCCGCGTGAATCGCCGCAGCATCGAAGCCCGGATCGGCCGGGGTGGGCGCGAGCTCCAAGTTCGCACGGTAAGTGGAGACGTCCGCTTGCGCGCGGCAAAATAGGACCAGTGACCGAGGCCGGCGAAGCAGTCGGCGAGGATTGCAACTACATCATGAAGAGATCACGAGTTCATCTGCTGTCGGTTGCGACGATTGCCGCGGCCAACGCGTTCGTTCCGACGCCGCTCCACGCGCAGAGAATGGAGCGCACGGAGCGCGAGGCATTCACGTGGGTCGGTAAGATTCCGGACGGACGCTGGATCAACGTCCGAAATCTCAACGGCACCGTCCAAGTCGAGCGCGGCACCGGCGACAAGGTCGAAGTAACCGCGACACGTCACACGCGCCGCGGGGATCCCGACTACGTGCGCTTCGAAGTGAAGAAGTACGGGCCGAGCGACCAGGACGTCCTCATCTGCGCGCTGTGGGGCGACAACTCCAGGTGCGACGAGGACAGCAACAATAGGCGCGACGACCGGCGGAGCCGGGAAAACGAAGTCTGGGTCGAGTTTCGCGTGAAGGTCCCGAAGGCCGTGAAAGTCGGCGCGCATAGCGTGAACGGTGAAGTGCGAGTCGAAGACGTCGCTGCCGAAGTTGACGCGGAGAGCGTCAACGGCTCCGTCGTCGTGTCCACGATGGGCGGGCCGGTCAATGCGCGCACGGTGAACGGCAGTGTCCGCGCGAGCATGGGCAGGTTCGACCTGAACTCGGATCTGACATTCTCGAGTGTCAACGGATCGGTGATCGCGGAATTCGCGAACGAGATCAATGCCGATGTCGACCTGAGCACCGTGAACGGTCGATTTCTTACCGACTTCCCCGTGACGATCAGTGGACGCATCGATCCGCGCCGGCTGCGTGCGACCCTCGGGAAAGGCGGGCCGCGCATCCGACTCTCGACTGTAAACGGGAATGTGGAGTTGCGGAAAAGATAGGGAATGGGGATTAGGGAATAGGGAATAGGGCAACTACGACGGCGGGAGAGGGAAAGGGATAGAAAAGAGGGAATCGAGTCTATTCCCTCTCTTCTTTCCCTTTCCCGTTTCTTGTAGTTGCCTTATTTCCCATTTCCCCATTCCCAATTGCCTTGGTTTTATCCGGCCTCTTCGCCCACCCAGACGACGAGACGTTCTCCGCGGGTGGCACTTTCGCGAAGTACGCCGCTGCCGGCGTCCGATGCACGCTCTTCTGCGCGACCGACGGCGACGCAGGCAAGACCTCCGGACTCACCGTCGCGTCCAGGAAAGACCTCGGTG
>DATBRO010000195.1:0-28330 GCA_036560265.1 Gemmatimonadaceae bacterium
GGCGATCTTCAGCGTCGTCGACGCGGTGCTCCTGCGTCCGCTGCCGTGGCCCGACAGCGACCGTCTGGTCATCGTGTACAGCGCTCGTGGCGAGCAGCGCACCGGCGGAGTGGCGTACCTCGACTACCGCGACTGGCGGGAGCAGAGCAAAGCGTTCGACGAGCTTGGCGTCATCCGCGGCCAGAGCGTGAATCTCACGGGCGGGGAAACGCCCGATCGCCTCGTCGGCTCCTTCGCGACGGCGAGCACGTTCCGGCTTCTCGGCGCGTCCCCGCTGCAAGGCCGCCTCTTCACCAATGAGGAGACCGAAGTCGCGAGCAAAGAGCCGGTCGCCGTGATCAGCGACGCGATGTGGCGCACGCGTTTCGGGTCCAGACCGGACATGGTGGGCCAGGCGCTCGTGCTCAACGGCCAGCCGTTCATCGTCGTCGGGATACTGCGACCAGGCTTCAACGCGACGCTCGACACGCCCTTCACGCCCGAGGTCTGGCTTCCCGTGGGCTACTATCCGAACAAGGGCGATCTCGAGCTGCGCGGCCGCGGCGGCGTGCAAGTGTTGGGCAAGCTCAAGCCAAGCGTCACGGTCGCGCGTGCGCAATCGGATCTCGACGGCATCGCGAGACGGCTTGCGGATCTGTATCCGACGACCAACGCGGGGACTGGAGTAAACGTTCAACCGCTCAAGGACCAGATCGTCGGGCGGGCGCGCACGCCGCTGCTGATCGTGCTGGCGTCGGTCGCGACGGTGTTGCTGATCGCGTGCGCCAACGTCGCGAATCTTCAATTGGCGCGCGCCACGGCGCGCCGGCGCGAGATCTCCGTGCGGGCCGCGCTGGGCGCGGGGCGCAGCCGCATCATGCGCCAGCTGCTCACCGAAAGCCTCGTGTTGTCGGTCGCCGGGGGCGTGGCGGGAGTCGGCGTGGCGTACCTCGGTGTCCGCTGGCTTGCCGGCGTCGTGCCGAATCTGCTTCCATTGTTCGGCGAGATCGCGCTGAATCGGGGCGTCCTTACATTCGCCGCGGCCGTGACGGTGGCCACTGGTATCGGCTTCGGGATCGCTCCGGCGTGGCAGGCGAGCCGCGCCCAGCTGCAAGAGACGCTCACCGTGCGGGGCGATGCGGCATCAGGCGTGAAGCTGGGAGCGCGCAGCGCCCTCGTCGTCGGTCAGATCGCGCTGTGCGTCGTGCTGCTGGTGAGCGCGGGACTCCTCACGCGCAGCCTGATCGCGATCTCGCGCGTGAAGCCGGGCTTCGATCCGGAGCACCTGCTCACCATGCAGTTCCGGCTCCCACCCACGAAATACGACTCGGACGCGAAGATCGCGGACATGTTTGCGCGAGCGATCGCCGAGATTCGCACAGTGCCGGGCGTGGAGCATGCGGCGCTCGTGCGGGCGACACCTCTCAACGGCAATGGCGAGATGGTGCCCTATGAGATCGAAGGCAGCGGCAACATCGAGCCGGCGAAGCTGCCGACCGCACACGCCAACATCATCAGCACCGACTACTTCGAGACGATGCGCATTCCCCGACTCGGCGGGCGCGACTTCACTCCCGACGATCGCGCGACCAACATGCTGGTCGCCATCGTGAACGAGCAGCTCGCGAAGAAGATCGCGCCTCAGGGTTCCGCGATCGGCAAGCGGATTCGTCCGAGCCCGGCCGACCAGCCCGCGTGGGCGACCATCGTGGGCGTCGTCGGAAACGCGAAGCACTTCCAGCTCGAGGAGGCGCCGCTCGATCAGGTGTACGTCCCGTTCACGCAGCGGCCGCTCATCTTCACCGAGCTTGTGGTCCGCGCGCCGGGCGACCCGATGAGCGTCGCGAACTCCGTTCGGTCCGCGATCTGGCGCGTCGATCGCGACCAGCCGGTGTGGCGCGTGCGTCCGGTAACGCAATCCATCGACGGCGCGCTGGGGACGCGGAAGTTCATCATGCGGCTGCTGGCGTCCTTCGCGGTCCTCGCCGTCGTGCTCGCGACGATCGGCGTGTACGGCGTGATGAGCTACGCCGTGGCGCGCAGGACGCAGGAGATGGGAATTCGCATGGCGCTGGGCGCGCGCAGCAACCAGGTGGTGGGCATGGTGCTGCGTCAGGGAATGCGGACCATCGCGATCGCGCTCGTGATCGGCCTCGGCGTCGCCCTTGCGGCGACGCGGGTGCTCGAGACGCAGCTCTATGGCGTCCAGCGACTCGACCCGCTGACGTTCGCCGCTGTCCCGCTCGCGCTCGCGCTCGTGGCGCTCGTGGCGTGCTATCTGCCCGCGCGACGCGCGAGCCGCGTGGATCCCGTGAGGGCGCTCCGCGCCGAGTAGCGCGTTCGATAAAAAACAAAACGCCCGCTCATTTCGAGCGGGCGTTTTGACGTACGACTTCCGATCGTTACTTGCCGAGATTCCAGCTGAAGCCGGCGCCAAGGCTGTTTCCGCCGTCTTGAATGACGATCTTGTTGTAGCTCGCATGGATGCCCCAACCAGAGGGAGATATCCACGCCGCACCGGCACCGATCATTGGACGCGTGCCGCTCTTGTCGCCGGTGATCAGGCTAGAGCTGACCGATCCGAAACCAAACGCCGGTCTGACGAACGCGACGATGCGTGCCTTGCTCGCCTGCTCGAACGAAACCGCAAGCGGGACGCCTACGGCGAGCGACAGGTAGCTGAAGTCACTCTCGTGGCCGTAGCCAAGACTGCCTTGCAGGTTGATGCTGGTCGCGGTCGTACTGCCCGCGGATTGCGTGCTGTTCCACAGCGTGGAGTGAACGTCACCACCAAGCATCATGACGCTCTTGCACGTCGCGCCGGCGGGGCATCCCGGCATGTAGACACCCACTGTCCCCGAGACCGCGGCGTTCGCGCCCGCGGCGTGATAGTACGAGGCACCGAGAACGTTGTCCGACTCGCCGGTCTTCGGCGAGTAGTGTGAGAAACGCCCCGAAACGTTCTGGAAGCCCTTTTCGCCCTTCGTGCCAGGTGAAACCATGATGGGGGTCAGCGCGCCGACAGGCGTGAGGCCCAAAGCTGCAGCCGCCATGACATCCTTCTGGCTCTGCGCCGCGGCATCGCGGGAATTCATCGAGACGAGACCTACGACGAGTATTGCCGTCAGGCAACGTCGCATACGAAATCCTCCTGGGATGGAGTAGCGCAGAAGGATTTGCGACACGGCAGCAAAGCACTGTGTCGAACGACACACAGCCTACGTGTGATCTCGCTCACACGCTATAACCACACGTTACTCTGCCGATACTCGATCGCGCTTTGTCGCCCTTTCTGGCAGACGCTATTTGACCCGGGCGCGCTCCAGCTTCGTCGTGGTTCCGTCGCGCGCGACAAGGTAGACGACTCCGCCCGCTCCGAAGCCCACGATCACGCGATCTTTCGGCACTTGCACTCGCTCGACGAGTTCGCCCTTCGTGTTGATGACGTCGTACACGGGGCCGCCCGCGATGCCTTTCGTCGGGATCGTGCGGATCCAGAGATGATTGTCGGCGTCGGCGCGCACGGACCCGGCACCGGCGAAGAACGGCGGCTTGTAGTCCGGCAGGTCACTCGGCTGCACAAAGCTCACGTTCGGGCCGCCGCCACCACCGGGTCCGCCACCCGGAGGAGGGCCACCGCCAGGGCCGACATTGATCTGGAGGCGTTGCTCGCCTCCGCCCCCAGCGACGGCTCCCCCTCCTCCACCGGCCGCTGCGCCGGGGGTGGCCGGCGTTGGCGCGCTCGCGGCCATGCGCTGGCGCGCAGCCTTCACCGAATCGATGAACGCGATCTTGTCCTCGTCCGTCAGCCGTTGCCACTCGAACGGGATTTTGGGAGACGACTCGCGCGCGCCGTCGGGCCGTACCCAGTCGACGTGATAGTCGCGACCGCGGACGAGCGCGATCGAGCCGTCGGACAGCACCGCCCATTCGTCGACGACCGGCAGCGGATTCATGACCATGTTCACCGTCACGCGGCCGTTGTCGTCCCGCTGCATGTCCATCTTCATTTTCGGAATCTTCGCGAAGCCGACCGTGTCCGTCTGGCGCGACGTCAGATCGATGCGAACGATGGCCGTCGACTCGGGCATTTCAGGTGGCGTAAATCCACGATTGCCCTCACCGCCGCCCGGAGGCCGCATCATTTGCATCCGCGGAAATCCACGGTACACTAGGCGGCCCGTCGCATCGAGCCCCGGTGTGCCTATCATCGGATTGCCGAGCATCATCGCGTCCTGCGAGCGCGGCACCGCCATCACACGCTGCACTTTCCCGGCGGGGTCGATGACGAGCATCGACTGCGACGCGGGGTCCACGAACAGCGACGAATCGGCGCGGTAGGCGATCAGCCCTCCGACGCGCCCGCTGTACGCGGAGGCGGTCGCCGGAGTGGTGTCCGCGACCACGGTGAACGACGCCAGCGTCGAATCGAACAGGAGCAGCCGCCGATTCTGTACGTCGTTCACCAACACGCCGCCTTTGAGATGCCGTACGAACACGTTCGGACCGAACGTCTCCTTGGAGGTGGCGACGACGGAGCCGAGCTGCCGGATCGGCGGCAACTGCTGCGTGCGCGCCGGACTCACAGAGGTGAGCACCGCGAATGCGCCGAGCGTGATGGGTTTCAGCATGTGTGTCTGTGGGTGCGAGAGAGATTATGGGGACCGGATTTCCACTCGAGTGCCACCGCCACCACCCGCGCCGACGAACATCTCGGCGCCAGCCGGGAAGAAGCCGCCGAACGGACCCCCGCCGGTGCCGAGGCCTGCGGTCCCTGATCGGATGGACGCGAGGTAGCGCGTATCGAGGTAGCTGGCCACGAAGGCTGGCAGTTTCCTGAACTGCTCGTCGGTCAGCAACGCCTTCACAACCGGCGAGATCTGCTTGAGCAGGTCGACAGTCTGGCGGCGAGCGACGATGTAGCGGTGATAGGCCTCGTCGTGATCGTACGTGTCGGGGAGCGCGGAGAACTCCTTCACGATCGGCGACCAGATGCCGTCGAGCTTGATGATATACTGCCGGTTGAGCGTCGCGATGCTGTCAGCCTGCACGCTCGAGAGATGCAGTGTGTCTTGATCGCGGAGAACCGACGCGAGGGGATTCGGGATCCCGCCGTTGCCGAACATGGCGCGCAGCAGCATCTCCGGCGCTTTTGTGCCATGAGTGCGGCGGCCGCGGTCGAGCTGTTGTGTCAACATCTGACGCTCGCGCGTTGGGCCGACGTCGAACCGCAGCAGCGCGGTCAGCGTGACGGGCGTGCGGATCGGACTGAACGCGGGGTTGGTAGATCCGAAGCGACGATTGACGTCGTACCTGTAACTCCGCGTCACGGGATCGAAGCCGCGGACGTACAAGAGCGACGCGTCGGGAATGGGATACTGTCCCCACCCGCGCGTGTTGCTGGAGCCGTGCAGCAGGAGGTCCGCCGCGCCCAGCGGATTCGATAACTGGAACGAGAGCGACGCGCGCTGCGGCATGCGCACTTTGAGCGGGTTGAACGTGAAGGACATGCTCGCACTGGACGTCCACGGGCCGTCGCAGCTGAATCGTCCGGCGATCAGGCCGAGTTGTTTTTGGAGACATGCGCGAGCGGCGCTCGACCCGCCCGAGAGCAGTGCCTGCATGGCGGACGCGACCGCCGTGTCCGTCACCGTGGCAGGGGCAAAAACAAACGCGCGATCGTTGGCGTAGCCGTCGCCGTTGATGTCCCCGGCGACCATGGGAGTGTACGGCGTGCCCGAACGAAACTGTCCGAACCAGCTCACGCGCAGGAAGTCGAAGAAGTTGTACCCGAGGCTGTAGCCGATCTGATGCGGCGAGCTGGGTGAGCGGCCCCAGGCAACGTCCAGCGGGTTGCCCGCGGTGTTGCTGAATCCGCGGAACTGCTCGCGAATCTGCGACCAGGTGTACCACGCGCTCCAGGAGAACCCCGTGCTGAAGCGCGTCGGCGAGACCTGGAGCGTCGCCTGATAGCTCTCCGAGCGCAGATCCGAGCGCAGCTCGGTCACGCGCGAGTACCGCTGCGTGACGCGCGCATCCTGCGATGCGATTGCTCCGGTCGTGGGGACGATGCTCGTGGGTTGGACGTACACCGGGCGCCCGCCCTCGCTTGCGAGCGCAAATCGCTGCACCGGGCTGAAATTCCGATCGACGGTGCTCGACTGGTTGAGATTGAGCGAGTAGGTCAGGTTCACCGACGTGGCGAAGCGGTTGTTCAGCGTCGGCCCGCTCCACTGGAGGTTGGAGCGCACGCTGCGCGGCGACGCGTAATCGCGCGCGAACGCCGTCACGTTCGGCACCACGTTCGCGAACGGCGACCCCGTCGAGCCGTTGGCACATTGCGTCGGAATCTGCGACGGATCGGTAAAGTAGGCGTTCCAGTTCGGCGCCGGCGTCGCGGTCCCGACGCACGTCACCTGTTGCACGGCGCTGGGCAGTCCCGTGTTGTCCAAGGCGGATCCGACCGAGTTGGTACCCGGAAGGTTCTGAAAGAGCCCTACGCCGCCGCGAATGACGGCGCGCGGACCACGGACCGCGCCCAGGAACGACGCGATCTGAGCCGATGTGCCATATGTCCACGAGAAACCGGCGCGCGGGCTCACGTACATGCGATTCGGCAGCTTGTCGTTGCGCAGTGCGAAGATGGTATCGAGCGAGGGATTGAATGCCGGCGACGTGAGAAAATTGCTGCCGTCGAGACGCATGCCGTACGTGAGCTGGAGGTTCTCCGTGCGACGGTAGGAATCCCCCAACGAGAGTCCGCCGACGAGCTGATTGACGTTGCGCTGGCGCGGTGACAGCTGGCGTGTGAACGACGCGGGCGTGTTCGCCTGGAAGTCCGAGAGCGAGTTATAGAAGAACGTGCCGAGGGTGTTGATGGCGAGCAGTTGATCGGACGTCTCGTGACGCAGCTCGCTCGTGAGCTTGAGGCGATGTTTGTTGTTGGCGCTGAACCACGAGAGCTGGTTCTGCACCTGCGTGCTCGTGCTGCTCTGCGTCGTGTTCATCGCGGGGTTGCCGCCGATCGACAGCGTTTGCACGCCGGTGGTGCCGTCGTCGAACGTCGAGTTCACGCGAACGCGTCCGGCCGGAAGCGCGAGATACGGCGTGCCGTAGTTCTTCGACGAGCTGACTCCGACAGAGGTCTCCGTCAGAATGCCGACGCCGAAAAAGCTGCTGTGCCGCCCCTGAACGCCAAAGCGCCAGTTGGTGCGGTCGCCGCCGAATGCCGGAACTTCGGTCGCCGATCCGCCCGCCGGACTCTGCTTCCCCCAGCCGCCGTTGAACGTGACGTTCACGGCGCGACCGCTGGTGGCCGTCGGCGACGTCAGATCGATGCTGCCGAAGATCACTCCGTTGTCGCCGATGCGTTCGTCGCGCAACCCGCGCGTGATCCACGGAATTTGCTGGACCCCCATGTACTTGAGCAGCGTGTCGCGCGAATCGGTCGAGACGCCTGACGCTTTGAGCCCGAGCGGGTCGGCCGAGACGAGGGTTTGGAAGTCGTTCATCCGCCGGCCCAACTGATACGACACGTTGTAGAACGTCTTGTCGTAAACGAGCGGCCCCGAGAGCAGCCCGCCCAACGACGCGTTCGTGTACTCCTGACCGAGCGAGCGCGCGGCAACGTCCGTCCACTGCATGGCGGGGGAGTCGAAGTTCAAGCTGTTCGTGCGCGAAATGAAATTCGAGCCCGGGCGACTCCGGAGGCTGAGCTGCGCGCCGCTGAATCCTCCGCGAGATACGTCGTAGGGCGACGTCACCAGCGAGGTGGACACGGCGGCGTCGCGAGGCAGGTTCGCGCCGCCGAACGCCATGCCGTTCAGCGTGGTGTTGTTCTGATCGGCGCCGAGGCCGAGCACGGAGAATCCGTTGCTGCCGTCTTCGTTCGTCGCCTGTTGGACGCCGGGCAGCGTGGCCGCCATCGCGGCGAGGTCGCCCAGGAGGTTGGCTGGCACTTCGCTCGTGGCGATCGTTTTTTCGGTCCCACTGATGTCCGGCGCCACTTCGTTGCGACGCGGCCGCTCTCGCTGACCCTTCACCTCGACGGCGTCGAGCACCGCGTTGACCTTCTGCAGCCGTGCGTCGGCGACGAGGATGTCCTCGTCCGCGACACGCTTCACCTCGAAGCGCCTCACGGCGTATCCCAGTGCGGCGACCGTGACCATGTAGTCGCCGTCGCCACCGGGGAACGTGATGGTGTACCGGCCGTTCTTATCCGTGCGCGCGGTGCGATTCACGTTTCCGGAAATCGACGTCGCGGTCACGACGACATTCTGTAATGCCAGGCTGTCGGGACCGGTGACCCGGCCGCGAATGACATCCGACTGTTGCGCCATGGCGGCTGGCGCGAGCGCGCCAATGAGCAATGCCGCACAGAGGGCGGCGCGTAATCGGATCATGTCACCTGCTTGTGCGAAAGGCGGCGGGCCTGCTTCCAACTCTCGGAGGTTGGACTCCAGCGCCTTTCGGAAGGTTGCCTGTCCCTATGTATACGCTTAACCGACGGCCGTAGTTGCACCGGCGTCGGGCGTCGATTGACGCGGCGCCTCGAGCGGCAACATGACCGTGAAGCTCGTCCCCACTCCCACGATGCTCTCGACCGAAATCGTGCCGCCCAAGCGCTCCACGAGCTTTCGCGTGATGCTCAAGCCGAGCCCGGTACCGCCGAACTCACGCGTGCGCGACTGGTCCACCTGGCGGAAATCCTCCCAGATCACGGAAAGGTGCTCGGGCCGGATGCCAATCCCCGTGTCGTTGACGTCCACGCGGACGCCCATCGCGTGCGGACGCACGACGACGGAGACACCGCCGCGCGTCGTGAACTTCATCGCGTTGGACAACAGGTTGAGAAGAATCTGCTTGAGCTTCGTGCGATCGCTGACGACCGTGGGAGCATCGTGGGAGATGTCCACCGTGTAGCTGAGCGCCTTTCTCCGGAACATCGGCTCCATCTGGAGGCTGACCTCCTTCATGACTTCGCCGAGCGACAGCTCCTCCAATGCGAACTCCATCTTCCCGGCTTCGATTTTGGCGAGATCGAGGATGTCGTCGATGAGTGCCCGCAAGTGGTCCGCCGCGGCGCGCGTGCGATCGAGCGGATCGCGCTGCTGGTCGGATAGCTGTCCGAACATCCCTTCGAGCAGCAGCGCGGCGTAGCCGACGATCGCGTTGATCGGCGTGCGCAGCTCGTGTGACATGCTCGCCAGAAATTCGGACTTCAGACGGTTGGCCTTCTCGACTTCGTGCGCTTGCCAGAGCAGCTGGGCGTTCTGCTCCTCGAGGTGGGCCGTCGCCGACCGAATGCGATCCTCGAGGTCCAGGTTCAGCCGCTTGAGCTCCTCGTACAGCCGCTCGTTCTCGACCTGTTGCCGGAGGTCGTGAAGCGCGGACACCACGGCGATCGGCTCACCGCGCTCGTTCATGATCTTGCCCGCCACCACTTCGACGGGAAGCATCGCGCTCGTACGCGGATCGGCCAGCGCCATGCGGGCCTGCGTCGACCGGTCAGTCGAGAGCAGGAAGTCCGATATGAACGTCGTGAAGTGCGTATCGTTGCCGCGGACCACCTGCTGCTCGCGACGCGACGGACTATGATCGTGAATCTCGAACAGACGCTCCGCCTGCTCGTTCATCAGGATGATCTTGGAGTGATCGTCCGTGACGAGAATCGGATCGGCCACATTCTCGAGGATCAGGTTGAGCCGGTCGCGCTCACCGGCCGCTTTTACCTCGGCCTGGCGCACGCGCTGCACCTGCCGCTCCAGCTCATGCGACGCGCGGCGCAAGTCGGTGACGTCGCGCAGCACCGACAGCACGGCGTCTTCCGGACCCACGCGCTCCCCGAGCGGATGCGCCAACACCTCGAACAGGAGGTCGCCGCCCTCGTCTGGATCCACGAGATTCAGCTCGCGCGCCTCGCCCGTGCGCAGCCCAGAGCCGACCATTGCGGCGCGCGAGAGGAACGAGGTGAAGAAGAGATTGTTCGTCTCCACGGCGCGCCGGCGCCCCGCGCTGTCCTCTTCGCCGAACGCGAGCAGGTGCTCCGCGCGGCGATTCTGCGCGATGATGTCGTTCGCCGCGTTGGTGATGACGACCGCATCCGGCAGTGAGTCCACCATCAGTGTGAGGCGATCGCGCTCGCGGTTGAGCCGGTCGCCCTGGTCCTTCCACCACTCGAGCGCGGAGACACGCGCGAGAATCGACCCCGCCATCATCGTGATGCCGGCCAGGTCTCGCACGGTCTGATCGTCGAGCACGCCCGCGACGAGGACTACGCCTCCAGGCGCCGTATTGAAGCCGCGGTCTCCGACAGGCACCAATCGCGCGCCCGTCGAAGCCACGAGCGCGCTCGCCTGCGCTTCGAGCATCAGAGCCGGTGCGCCGCGGTAGTGCGGCTGCGGCATCGGCAACGCCGTCCAATCATGAATCGGCCCGACGCGGCCCACCCGCGCGACGCGCGACACCCGCTCCGATTCGCGCACGACGGGAGTGAGGGCGAGTGCGCACACCATCAATGGATGACTGCGCTCCTCGAGCGACTCGGGAAATTGGCGCGCGTCCTCGGGATGCAGCTTCACTTGCTCCACAAAGACGAGCGCGTCTTGCGCCGACACGAATCGCAGGAGCGCGGCGGGAAGCCCTCCCGCCATGACGCTCAGCTCGTTCAGGAGATACGCCGCGGCCGACGTGTAATCCGGTGCTTCGGCGAGCGCCGACAGGAGTCTGGCAACCCGCCGATCGTCACCGGCGACATCCGGAGCGGCAACTAGATCATGCGCGCGACTGCTCAAGTCTCCGTCTCAGCTCCGCGTTCTCGCGCTGCAGACGATCGACGTCTGCGGCTTCACCTGAGGTGACTTCGCGCGGGCGGGACACGGGCCCCGTGATGCCCACCGCCTCGGAGTATTTGAGGTACGTGTCGATCGACGCGACGACGATGCGCGCTTCGACGGTCACCAGGTCGATGCCAACGAGGGACACGCGGACCCAGGCGTCGATGACGATGCCTTTGTCGAGTACTCGGTCGAGTACGTCAATGAGCGAACTGCCACTCGGGGTTCTTTCGACAGCCATACGGTGTCTCTCCCTTACCTGAGTGAGTCGGGTTGCGTCGTCACTTCCCACTCCCTTTGCGCCGCGGCTCGGAATCGGCCACGAGCCTACGGAGTTGTTCCTCGATCTTTTTCAGTCGGGCGTCGGCATCCGGCCCCGCCAAGCCGCCAACCGGCGTTGCCGTGAGACGCGGATCATTGCGCCACCAGTTCAAGCCAATTTGTTCCGCCTTGTCGATCGAGCAGACGAGCAGCCGGATCTGAATCGTCAGCAGCTCGACGTTCGCGAGGTTGATCTTGATGTCACCCGCGACCACCAACCCCTTGTCGAGTACACGGTCGAGAATGTCGACCAGGCCGTGTGACCGGCTCGGAACCGATAGCTCAGGCAATGGTGGCGCGTCCTCATTTATTCGGCTGAGCTAACGTAGCCTGCCGAGTGGGCCTAAATCGATGTCGAGGTCTTCGTCGCGCAGACCAAAGGCGGCCTTCAGCTCATCCATCCGTTCACGCAGCTGCAGAAGGGCGAGCCCTAAACGCTCGATTTCCTCCGGCGATAGCGTGCCGCTGTCCATGCGCCGTACTGCTTGATGCTCCAAGACCTTACGAAGTACCTCAACCAAGGTCAAGACGAGTCGTCCGAGTTCCTTACCGGCGCTGTCCGGCTGGGCATTAATCTTGTCCGGAAGCGAGCGCGACAGTTCGTTCAGCTGAAGCTCGAGGTCGTCGGTGTCGCTCATAACGCGGGCTCGGCGAAGCTGTAGAGCGCGAGAGGACCCACCAGCTTCGCGCCAGAAACCGATGGAAGCGCGGCGACGGCGTCCCGATACGCGGGCAGCGCGTTCCGCGCAACGAGGTGCGCGAACACGACGCCGCGCGACTTCGGCAGTTCCTCCACACGTTCGGCACGGATCACGGGGCCGAGCGCGTCGGCAAGCGCCAGATTCACTTTCCGGCCACGGGACTCGGCTCGGAGCATCTCGAGGTAGGCCCGGCCGGGGCCCTGCTCGGGCGGCGGTTCCGTCGGCTCGACCGGCGCATCATGCGATTCTGGCAACAGCAGCCGCATTTCGACATAGCCGTCGTAGTCCTCCAGAAGCCGCGCGATCCGCTCGCCGCGCTCCGCGACGTGGCGACACACTTCATCGTCATCCGCGAACGACTGCTTGAACCGCACCGCGGCGATCGTGGATCCCGCGTCGACGGCGGCTCGTAGGACGGCATCGTGCAGCCGAACATCGTCGAGACTGGCGCGGGGCGGCGCTACATTCACCGTGCTCACGATCGCGCCGAGTATGTCGCAGTCGATGACCCGCACGGGCGCTCCTTCGATTCCGGCGGTGGCGGGCACGCGCCGCGCGTTACGGGCGAGGACGAGACCGTACAGGTACGTGCCCAAATCTTGCGCCGCGTTGCGCGCGCTTTTGGAGCGTCGCGACAGAGGAGACGAGCAGCTTCAAATCCAGCTGGATCAGATCGATGTCCGCAATCGAAATCATGATGTGGGCGCTGATCACCACGCCCTTGTCGAGGACGCGATTGATCAGGTCACTGAGGATGAGCTGCTCGGACTCGTAGATCTCTTCGAGAGCGTTCGGGTCATCCGTCATTTCGTTGGACCGGCGGTCCGCAGCGCGGCGCGGCCGCCTCGACTCACGAAATTGTAAGGCGGCCACGGGCCCGTGAAGTCGAACGCCAAACCGCGCGATTGATAATCTCGAACGTGCGCGCCGATTGCGGCGCGGAACTCTTCGAGGCGGTTGCGATCGACGAGGAACGCACCGTTGAGGACGAGCGTCGCGTCGGGGACGCGTCCCGCCTCCGGCGTCAACGGCCGCGACAGCGCGTCTCGCGAGATCGCGCGCAGCTCCTCGAAGATCTGCTTCGCCATGCGCTGAGCCACGGCCCGCACCGCATCTTTTCCCTTCTCCGCGACCTTGGCTTCCAGCAGATAGCGCTGTCCCGGAGACGCCGCGCTGGCCTCGCGCCGCAACCTGGCGATCTCCGGATCGAAATCGTCGATGGACGCGAGCAGAGCCGCGTCGCGGCGATATACACGGAGCCCGAACTCGTCCGCCCCGGACACGCGCTCGAAGACGCGCGAGAGATCGGACGCCTGGGCCACCAGCGATTTGTTCAGAGCCTCTTCGCTGCGCCACAGTGAGAACATCGGCATCGGAATCACGCCACCATGCTCCTGCGCCCACGTGAGCACGCGGTCGTGCGCCATCGCGCGCGGGCTGAGCCACGCGACATCGCCGCTGTTTTCCTCGACGGCGCTCGCGCCGTACACGCTTTCCGGAACGCGTGAGACGATCGCGCCGACGCGGCCACTCCTCGCGAGCGCCACGGGGGCGTCGTCGAGACCGGCGGGCGCGCGACTGGTGTCGAAGCCTTCGCGTACGACACCATAGACGTAGCACAGGTCGCGCGATTGCTCCACGAGTTTCCTCGCGGGTTTCTTCGCCGCTTTCTTCGGAGATTTCTTCGTGGATTTCTTGGCGGATTTCTTCATCGAAGCTCGCACACGTCATTCGTCCTGCGTCACCCAGGAATCACTCCAGCGACGAAGCGCACCAACGCCTACCGGTGGCGGCTGCACCGCGGGAGCTTGAAGGTGCACGGGGGCCTCGGCCGCTGGAAGTGCCGACGGTACCGTGGCGCGGTTGAGCACGACGCTCGATATGCTCACCCCCCGCGCGCGCACCTCTTTCGCGAGACGCTCCGTCTCGGCGCGGACCACGGGCTCGTCCAGCGTCACGAGGACGAGGGCGCACCGCGCCGGATCGCGCAGTAAGGCGTCGACGGCTCGCAGGTTCTTGGAGAAATCGAGGAGCTCCCGCGCGGTTTCCCCGAGTCCGGTAACGTCCTTGTATTTGAGCATGAGACGCATGAGCTGATGCGTCCACTCCAGCGCGAGCCGCGGCATCTCGAGGAGACGCAGCAGATGTCCGGTGGGCGCCGGATCGACGACCACGCACTCGTAGTTGTCTTTGAACAATGCGTCCGACAGGAGCGAGAGGGCGTAGACTTCGTCGATCCCCGGCGGCGCCAGGGAGAGCAGATCGCGCGCGATCGCCCGGTCGTGCGTCATGTCGACGCCGCGAGCGACGAGTGCGTCGAAGAGCGCGTCCACGCGCGATTCGTAGTCGGCACGGAGGCGGGCAAACGCCGCCGAGGCGTCCATCTGACGCGCGAAGAGCCGTGGCGCGCCGGCGACCGCGGTGTCGGCATCGGGAATCGGTTGCGCGAGCGCATCAGCCAGCGACGGCGCGGGATCGGTGGAGACGACAAGCGTTCGCCGCTTGCTCGAGGCGTGCAGTGCGAGCGCGGACGCGACCGTTGTTTTGCCAACGCCGCCCTTGCCGGCGACGATCGTCAACGGGCGAAGAAGCTTTGTTCTCGGCTCTCGGTTCTCGGCTCTCGGCTTTCGGCCGAGTGCCAGTCGCACGAGGGCGGGATCTCCCACCTTACGCTCTGCTAATCGCTTCCGGCCAGTTGCTGGTCGCTTTTTCGCGGAGGGGGCCGAGAGCACACGCCCGACAGCCGAAGGCCGAAGTGCTTCCAACCACCGTTCGAGCCCCTTTTTGCCCACCGGCCATTCGTCGAGCCTGGGCACCACGTATTGCACCGCATCGCCAATCTGGAGCGACGCGTCTGCGGCGTTCTCGCTGGCGTTCCAGATGATCGCGGTCACGTGTACGTGCAGCTCGCGCAAGGCGTCGAGGTAGCGCCGCGTCTCCTCGAGGACGACCCCTTCGGGGTTCGTCACGACGACGGCGGCGCAACGTTTCTCATCACGCAATGAATCCTCGAGCGCCGTAACCAGCGTGTTCATCTCTCTGATGAACGCATCCGCGTTGTCGGAGCGATACGCGCGCGTCAGCGTTCGCACCATGAATCGATGCTTGCCCTGCATCGCGTCCAGCAGCCGGATGAGCGCACGAAACGTTCGCGGAAGATTGAGCAGCCGCAGGGTGTGGCCGGTGGGCGCGGTATCGACGAAGATGCGGCCATAGGCGCGAGAGTTGTCCACCATGAGCTCCGCCAGCGCGAGCGCCGAGAAAATCTCATCGCTGCCGGGGAGTGCGGTGTCCACGAGAGGGCCGATGTCGGAATCGTCGAGGTACGTGCCGCGGTCGAGAATCGTCCGGATCACGTCGCCCCAGCGCTCGAGGAATCGCGAGCGCAGCGCGTTGGCGTCGAGCACCCGGGCCCAGAGTCGCTTGGAGGTGCCAACCGGAGTCGGGTCCGAGCTGACGGGTTGCTCGAGGACGGTGGGCAGTGCGCGCGCCGGATCAGTCGAGACGACGAGTGTCTTGGCGTGCGCGCTCGCGCGCATCGCGAGCGCGGCGGCACAAGTGGTCTTGCCTACGCCGCCTTTGCCGACGACGAGCGTTGTGCGTGGAAGGCGATCTATGAGCGCGTCAACCGCGCTCACGACGCGTCTTCGCCGCCGCCCGAAACCTTGACTGGTCCGCCCGACACGCCCTTTCCAAGTCGTTCGCGCCATGCGCGCACATCGCGAAGGCGTTGCATGAGCTCAGCCTCGCGACGCGTGTACTCCTCGTCGTCGATGTCGCCGAGCTCGAGCTGCATCTGCAGCTCCATGAGCTCCTGCTTGATGGGCGTGTCGTCGGTTAGCTCCTCGTCGACGACCTGTTGGATCTTGCCCAAGGTCCACTTGATGCCGGCCACTGGGCCGGTGACTGGGAAGAAGAGAATATTGGTCAGGAGGCCCATGCTTCGCTAACGGCGGAAATGGGAAATGGAGAATGGGAAATGGGTCCGGGACGCACCTCGGCGACCCATTTCCCATTTACGATTTCCCATTTCCGCAGTTATCAGTCAGCCCGCTCCAGCTTGAGCTTGATGTTGACGAAGTTGTACGGCGGCCACGGCCCCGAGTACTTGAACGTGAGAATGTCCTCGTACTTCCGGCTGATCTCCTTCACCCGGTCGTCGAACGACGTCTCCTGTGCGCGATCGACGAGGAACGCGGCGTTGAGGATCATGCGATCGCCAATCGGCTTGTTGCTGCGGCTCGCCACCGCCACGGACTTCAGGAACTCGTGGATGTCGGCGACATAGCGCTGGCTCGTTTCTTCGAGCGAGGATTCAACGAGCCGACCGAGCTGCATGCGCGCGAAGTACGTCGAACTGCTGGTATGCCTGCTGATCTCGTCCTTGAGACGGCGGATCTCTTCGTTGTCCTGCTCGAGCGACGCGACAACCTTATCGCGATCCCAGAGGACCTTGAGACCGAACTCGATCTTGTCCTGCATCTTTTCGAGCACTTCGCTGAACGCCTGATAGGTCGAGCGAAGCAGCTCCGTGACGTCTTCTTCGGAACGGAACACGGTGCCGAAAGACATCGGGATCACCGTGTGCTCCTTCATCACCGTCTCGTTGACGAACTCGTGCGCGAGGACGTTCTCGCGGGTCGGGTCGTAAATGACGATCGGCGTGTCGCTGACGACCGCGGCCAGGTCATTGTGGTGCACGGTGTACACGCGCTGCCCGCCGCCGATGCCGATGCCGCCGAACTCGCGCTGCCGTTCGCTGCGGATGATGCAGTAGACGTACTTGCCGCCCTCGAGTGGAGTCTGCGCCGATTCTGGACTCTGCAGCTGTGTTTCGTTCATGGCTCCTCTCGCAGGATGGCTTGGCGAACGCCGTTGTCCACCTACTCAGCTGTTTGAGGTTGTCGCCGAGCACGCCGTTAAGCAAGTCCCTAGCCGCTTAACATCCTGTTTCGCAGGGTGGTGAGTTTTCTGCGAACTGATCCGTCCATCACGGTGTCCCCCACGCGCACGACCAGACCGCCGAGAATCCGCGAATCGACCGAGAGGTGCGGGACGACAGTCTTCTCGAAGACCTTCGACAGGCGATCCGCGATGAGCTTCCGTGTCTTCTCGTCGGCCTCTCGCGCCACCGTGACGTTCGCATGCATACGGTTCTCGACCTCATCCACGAGATCGTTGTACTCCTGGGCCATTTCGGGAATGAGCATTTGGCGGCGATGGCTCACGACGGACTCGACAAAACGCACGAACTTGCTGGGCGCCCGGTCCGCCAGCGCGCGGCGGAGAATTCCAATCTTTGTCGCGGCATCCACGCGCGGTGTCTCGAGAAAGACTCGCAGCTTCTCGTCGGCCTCCATGGCGTCGGCGATACCCTGAATCAGCGTCCCCCAGCCGCGGAGCTCCTTGGCTCGCTTCGCGAGCTCGAGCAGGGCCTCGGCGTAGTTGCGAGCGATGGTGCTTTGTCGCATCAACGGCGCTCGGAGAGCGAGGACAAAAAGGTCTCGACGATTTTGCGATTCTTGTCGCTGTCGAGATCCTCTTCAATGACCTTACTGGCGCCAGCGATGGCGAGGTCCACGGCTTCCCGTCGCAATTGGGCGATGGCTTTGTCGCGTTCCGCGACGAGGTCGCGGCGCGCACGCTCGAGCATGTCCTGCTGTTCCTGATGCGTCTTCTCGAGCAAGTCCGCTCGCATCTTTTCGGCGACGGCGCGCGCCTCGGCGATGATCTTTTGTGATTCACCGCGCGCGCCCTCGATCTGCGCCTTGTGCTCGGCGAGCAACCGCGCGGCTTCGTCGCGGTCGCGCTTGGCGGCCTCGATGGCGTCTTCGAGCGCCTTCTCGCGCGCCTCGACCGCGCTCAGAATCACCGGAAACGCGTACTTCTTCAGAATCCAGAACAGGATGCCGAAGATGACCAGCGTCCAGAACATCAGGTTGACCTGAATGCTCATCAGCCCGCCGCTGGCGGGCGCTTCGTGCTCCTGAAGGAGCATCAGGGAAAGCGCGAGATTGTGCATGAAGAGAGACGTGAAAAGTGGAGGACCGAGCTATCGGGCCCCAGCCGTCGGCTTCCGGGGAGCCGATTGCCGGGACCCGAGCGCCGAGTCTTAGAACTTGGTCCAGATCATGAGTGCGACAACAACGGCGAACAACGCCACGCCTTCGATAAACGCCGAGAGAATCAGCGCGCCGGTCTGGATCGTACCAGCCATCTCGGGCTGGCGGGCCATGCTTTCCGTGGCTGATCCACCGATGCGCCCGATACCGATGCCCGCGCCGATGGCCGCGAGACCCGCACCGATTCCGGCGCCCATCAGCGCCCACGCACCCATGTAGCTCTGGTTGTAGCCGGTCGCGTTGGCGACTGCCTGCAACAGCGGAAGAATCGTCATGTCATTGCTCCGAAAAAACGTTCACTGCGCACGCTCGCGCCGTGCTGCTGGCGCTTTCCGTCGGCGAGACCCGGGTCTCAACGGAAATCTCTGATCGCTCGATCAGATACACGTTGAACGAGTGAGCGATAATCCCGTTCAGCGTCGCAACGATTTTCTTCAGACGTCTGACGTCGGACGTCCGACGTTTGGTTTGTCAGTGATGTGCCGAACGAATCTGTCCGATGAACACCGCCGCGAGCAGCGAGAAGAGGAATGCTTGTATGCTGATGACCAGGATCTCGAGTCCGGTGATGAACAGCGCCATGAGAAGCGCCGGTGGAGCGACGAACCAGCCGAAGAGGAAGATCAGGCCGATCAGCGAGAGAATGATCACGTGACCGGCGATCATGTTTGCGAACAAACGGACGGTGAGTGCGAACGGCTTCGTGAATTTGCTGATCAACTCGATCGGGGTCATGATGATCGTCAGCGGCAGCTTCAGGCCGAGCGACATGTCGTGGGGCCAATACACGACGGTGTTGATATAGCCCCTGCCCAACGCGCGCATCCCGGCAATCTCGGTCATCACGAAGGTGATCGCTGCAAGCGCGCCCGTGACTGCGAGGTTCCCGGTCGCGGTCGAGCCATACGGAATCAGGCCGAACCCGTTGCAGACGAAGATGAAGAAGAACAGCGAGAGACAGAACGGGACATACTTCTCGCCGCCGTGCCCGCCGAGCACGGGCATGTAGATCTCGTTCCGTAGATAGAGAATGACGACCTCGATGGCCGCAGCAAATCCGCGCGGTCGCCCGATCTCATGTGTATGCCGCTTGTGAGCGGCGGCGGTCGTTACGAGCACCACTGCGACGAGGATCGCGGAGATGAGGAGCCACATGCTGTGCTTCGTCGGTCCCATGTCGATCGTTTTGCCCCCGATGCGCAGCGGCCACGATGGGAGCGTGACGTGACATGCCCACTCGTTCCACCCTTTCACACACGGATACTCGAAGAGCTTCGAGTCGGTGAGGTGCGGCATGAGGAGGTCGGCAGGGCCGAGTTTCTTGTGCAGTGCCGCTGTGGGCTCGGGGCTCTGCGC
The DNA here is from genome assembly GCA_036560265.1 of Gemmatimonadaceae bacterium. Classification (GTDB taxonomy): domain Bacteria; phylum Gemmatimonadota; class Gemmatimonadetes; order Gemmatimonadales; family Gemmatimonadaceae; genus DASPMP01. The sequence goes on from DATBRO010000195.1 coordinate 19,315, forward strand.
CGCGGGCGTGTTCTCTTGAGCGGAAAGCCCAGAGCCCAACGTCCAAAGCAGCGTGGTCGCGAGAAGAACTTTCTTTGTCATCGTCTCAGAAATACCGGTTCAACCACGGTCGTGACGAACAGAAACGCCACAAAGCTGAGCAGCGCCGGTCCGATTGGCGCGCGCCATAATCTCGCTACTACGACCGCATAGAGCACCAGGGCAATGAGCCGAAGAACGCTTCCGATCCCCCAACCGAGGAGCAGGTTGCGCCGCTGGAACAGGCGAGCCACGCCGAAGGCCGCCAGTTGCACCACGAACGCGAGCCCCGCGCTCGCGAGCACCGCCTGCTGTCCAGCACGGTCCGTGAAGAACCACGCGATTGCTCCGATGATCGCGATGATCAGGATGCAGCTCGTCGCGTACTCCGCGAAGCCTCTCATTGCTTGGAGTTGAGACGCCGAACCATCGACCAGAGTCCCAGTCCCGCGCCGCCGAGGACTAGCACGATCAGCAGCCACGGCGACGTTCCGAGCCGCTTGTCCAGCCAGATACCTGCGAGCGCGAACAGCACCAGCGTCACGGCGAACTGCAGTCCCACGCCGGCGAACTCACTGCCGGATATGCCTTTACGCTTATGGAGCAGCCGGTCGTATTCCGCCTGCTGCTTTTTCTGTGCGTCCGTGGGCTGGTTGGTCAGATGCGCCTCGCCTCGCTTACAAAGCTAGAGCTTGTGAAATTTTTCTCAAGCACGCTGTAGTCGCATCTACAGCTGAGGCCGAGGGACAGTCCGAGAAAACGTCTGAGTGACGGAAGTCACTATCCGCTCGTCACTTGCGGTCAACTCGATGTTGACTCTCCTCTCGCTAGTTGATAAGTTCGGCATCCCCACGTTTGTGAGCAGAGCAGCTCACTTCGCAGCCGCCCTCCTGACGTCGTAAAGAAAAAAAAATCGATGAGCTCGCGCTTTCTAATTCCAGCGTTGTGTGTAGGTGCGATCGCACTTGCGTGCGGACCGCGTGCTCACAACGAAGCGTCGGCTCCGGGAAAGAACAATTCGTCGGTCGCGCAGTCGGTGAGTCACTCGACACCTGCGCTGAAGCAACAGGGTGCGCCGCGAGCCGCGAAGCGTGATCCCAAGATGCCGGTCAGCGCGCAGCTCTACGTGCACGCGAACGACTCGACGGTGCGTCTGGCATTCCACGTGGCGAACACCGGCAAGAAGCGCGTGGAGCTCAACTTCCCCAGCGGGCAGACGTACGACTTCGTCATTCTCGATACGCTGGGTCGCGAAATGTGGCGCTGGGGCAACGGACGCATGTTCACGCAAGCCGTGCGCAACAAGTCGCTTGCCGGCGGCGAAGCGCTCGATCTCGAGGAAACGTGGAAGGAGTCGTCACTTCCTCCGGGTCGCTACACGGCGCGCGCGCTCCTCACGAGCGAGAATTTTCCGCTCGTGCAGCAGACGGGATTCACCGTCTCGGGGACGACGGTCGCCTCGCGCTGACGCCGTGACGTCGGGTGGTCCCGGCGCGCTCGTGAATACAATCCCCGTCGTGAAATAACTTCGCGCTTGCCGTCACCGGCACACCGAGAACCCTCCGCGCGCTCAGTGCGCCGCCTGCTTTTGCTGGGCGGTTTCGCGCTGCTACTGGTTTTCGCGATCGTCGTCGTCGCTTCGCTTCAGGAGACGCGTGCCGTAACGGCCAGCCTCGAAGAAGTGCGCACCCGCCTTCGTCCACGCGCCGAGGCCGCGTACGAGATCGAGATCGACGTGTACGAGGTGTCGAGCGCCGTGCTCGGATACATGGCCGATCCGGACACGATCAAGCTTCGCTCATTCAACCAGGCTCGCGGCGCGCTCGACACCGTGGCGCTCGCATATGCGCGACTCTCGAACGCCGAGGGCACAAAGGCGCCGTTCATTGTCCGCCGTCTACGAAAGGAAATCGCGACGTACGATTCGGCGTCGACGCAGCTGGTGAACCAGCGCGCACACGGCGGCTTTTCGAGCATCGCACTCGAGCGCGCCGCGCGCGCGCGATATCGCGGGCTCCGCGACAAACTCGACACGCTGCTGGACCAGAACATTCAGCCGGCCGCGATCCAGGAGTGGCATGCGCGGGCCGGCGCCGCTCAGACGGCGTCGGAGAAGCAGGCTCGCGTCGTTCTCGCGGTCGCGGCGTTGGGCCTCGGGATCGTGATACTCGCCTTCACGCTCACAGCCCGAGCGTACACCGCGCTCGACGCGGCGCGAGAGCGCGCGGAGCTGAGCAGCCGGCAGAAAACCGAGTTCGCTTCTCTCACAGCTCACGAGCTGCGATCTCCGCTCACATCGATCCTCGGGTCGTTGCGCCTCTTGAAAAGCGGCCGAGCCGGCGCCTTGCCGGAAAACGCGATACAGTACCTCGAGATGAGCAGTCGCAGCACCGCCGAGATACTCGGGCTCATCAACGACTTGCTCGAGCTCGATCGGATCGAGGCGGGGATGCTGCCCTTTGCGAAGGGCCCAGTAGACTGCACCGAGCTCCTGCGCGTGTCACGCGACAGTCTGCTCGGGATGGCGGAAGAGCTGGACCTGACGGTGACCGCGGATTGTAAAACTTCGCGCCCGTTGTTGGGCGATCCGGTGCGCCTGCGTCAGGTGCTCGTCAACCTGATCTCGAATGCCATCAAACACGCGCCGAGGGAAACCGAGGTGACGGTGTGGGCGGAGGATCGCGACAGCCGCGTGCGCATCAGCGTCCGGGATCGCGGGCCGGGGGTCGCACCACAAGATCGGGAGCGCGTCTTCCAGCGTTTCGTGCAGACCGGCTCGGCGCCACCGCGATTCGCGAGCACGGGCCTTGGGCTCGCGATTGCGCGTGAGATCGTGGAACGACACGACGGTCAGATCGGTGTGGAGTCCGAGCTCGGTGAGGGCGCGACGCTGTGGTTCGAGATCCCCGCCGCTGCCGGCGCTAGCTAGTCCCCAGCTAGTTCTCGCTGTGGTGAATCATCTCGAGGGGTGGTTCCGAGATGCGCGACGCGCTGTTCCCGGAAGCTCACGCAGTCGTTCGGCGATGGCATTGCGATCGAAATTCGCCATCGAGGGGAATCCTGCCGCGTTTTAGGCCGGTAGTGCCCGGACAGCGCATCACAAAAGCGTCAGCGATAGCCGATTCGTTCCTCGAGCCGGACCGTACTCCGCATGAAGCTCCCGCTCCCTCGCGCGACAACCTTTCCGCCGACATCGATCGCGGACTCCGCGATGAACAACCGCTTGGATTGGTGCACGACGCGTCCGGTCGCGATCATTTCTCCGTCCACGACGGGTGCGAGCAGATAGATCGAGAATGAGACGGTGAGCACGAAGGTTTCCGTCACCAGTGACTGAACCGCGAAGAACGCCGCGTCGTCCAGCATCTTGAAGTAGACCGCGCCGTGCGCCGCGTTCGCGGCGTGCTGCATGTCGGGGCGCACGCTCATGCGGACTTCGGCGATTCCTTCATCTATGTGGATGGAGGGGCGGAAGAACTGATTGATCGGAGCGCCGGCGTACATGGCCTCGAGTGCGCGGTAGTGATTTGTCGCCATGGGTGCTAGGTGCTAGGTGCTAGGTGCTAGGTGCTAGGTGCTAGGTGCTAGGTGCTAGGTGCTAGGTGCTGGGTGGTAGGGAACAAAGTACCTAGCCCTTAGGACCCAGCACCTAGCACCACCTTCCATCGTCTATCTACCTTCCCTTACATATGGCTTCACCGATCCGCAAACGAGTCGACGACGAAAGAGACGTCGAGCTGCTCGATCAGCTCGCGGCCGCGCGTCGCGCGTTGGTGGATCAGATCTCGAGGCGCATCGTAGGCCAGCACGAGATCGTGGACAATCTCGTCGCAACGCTGCTCGCGGGTGGACACGCACTTCTCGTCGGCGTTCCGGGCCTCGCGAAGACGTTGCTCGTGCAGACCGTCGCGCAGGCGTTGGAGCTCACGTTCAATCGCGTGCAGTTCACGCCGGACTTGATGCCGAGCGACATCACGGGCACCGAGATCCTGGAAGAGGATCACGCAACGGGGCGTCGCTTCTTCAAGTTCGCGAACGGTCCCGTCTTCGCGAACGTCGTGCTTTCGGACGAGATCAATCGTGCGCCACCGAAAACGCAGGCGGCGTTGCTGCAAGCAATGCAGGAGCACACGGTCACCGCGGCCGGAACCACGCACAAGCTGCCGGAGCCGTTCTTCGTCCTCGCGACGCAGAACCCGATCGAGCAAGAGGGAACGTATCCCCTCCCTGAAGCGCAGCTCGACCGCTTCATGCTCATGCTCAAAATCGGTTATCCGTCGCGCGACGAAGAGGAACGCATCGTCACCGCGACGACCGGCGAATGGGACGTCGACGTCGCGCCCGTGCTTGGCGCCCAGCAGATGCTCGATCTCCAGCATCTCATCCGGCGTCTCCCCGCGCCGCCGAGCGTCGTGAGCTATGCGGTCAAGCTGGCGCGCTCGACGCGGCCGGACGCACCAGAGGCAACCGCCAACGTGAAGAAATACGTGAGCTGGGGCGCCGGCCCGCGTGCGTCGCAATACCTGGTACTCGGCGCGAAGGCCCGGGCGGCGATGGACGGACGCGGCGTTCCCGATCTCGAGGACGTGAACTCGATGGCGCTGCCTGTCCTCGCGCATCGTATCGTCGTAAACTTTCAGGCGGAAGCGGAAGGGATGACCGCGGAGCGGTTAATCGAAGTGCCGGAGCGGCCCTGACATGGAGCTCGAAACGCGGCGTTGGGTGAGCCGGCTTGTTCAGGCCGGACTGATCGTGGTCATCGTTCTGTTCATCGGCAGCTTCTTCTGGAAGCGCTCGGCCCGCGTGGTGCGCGGAGCTGGCAGTGTCCGCGTTCAGAGAGAGACCGTGGCGCCCGAGGCGCTGGGTCCCGGCGACATTCAGATCTTCAACTCGGACAGCACCGTCGATCTCATCCTGAAAGGCAATCAGGTGCTTGCCGGCCTGTCTCCCAAGATGGTCGCCAAGATTCGTGGGGAGATGGACAAGCCCTCGACGAAGGACACGTCAGGGCTGGGCGGCATGATCGAACAGGCCGTAAAGAAGACGGTCTCCAGCGCGATCGGAACGCACGTCGTCTACCCGGTCTCGGAGATTCGTGATATCCGCTACGAGGACGGTAGCATCATCATCGAGAAGCCTAACGGCGGCGAGACCCGGTTGTTCAGCAACACGAAAGTCGATAAGAATGAGACGAAGGGATTTCCCGAAGCAGACGCCCAGCGCTTCATCGCGGCCGTGAAGGCTCGGAAGATGTTCGCGAGTCCGGCCTCACCGTAAAAGTTTGCGTGTAGGTCTTTCCGTCCGCCGTGAGCCTCGCGGTGAACGTGCCCGAGAGCGGAGTCGCGGCGCGACCGAACCCTCCCCCTCCCCCTCCGCCAGCAGTGCGCGGTGGAGGCATCACTGGATTCCAAACTACGCGGTGCATCCCCGCGCTGGTTGAAAGAACGAAGGGCTGCGATTGCCAGAGCGGCGAGACGCTTGGAATTCCGCGTGCCGCGCGTCCGCCCGCCGGGTTCGGCGGCTCGCTCGGCGGCTGATTTGTCAGCGTTGCTACGATCGTGCCGGCGGCGTCGATAATCTCGAGCGTCGCTACACCGCTGGGCGCGGACTTCAGGTAGTAATCGATCGTCGCTCCCGGCGACGGATTGTTGGCGTGCGGCTCATCCTGTTGGAGCGGCGTGCCGTTGTCGCCGCTCTGCTCGACATTCACGATGTCGGCCGGCTTGAAGAGATGGACGTCCTCGTTGAGCACGGCGTCGCTGATCTGGCGCAACGGACTTATGTCGTCGATGACCCAGAAGCCGCGGCCGTGCGTCGCCACGATGAGATCGTCGTTGTAGATCTCGAAGTCTCGCATCGAGGTCACGGGCAGGTTGAGCTGGAACGGCTGCCAGTTCTCGCCGTCATCCAATGAGACGTAGAATCCGCGCTCGGTTCCGGCGAAGAGCAGGCCGCGCCTCGCGGGATCCTCTTTCACGACATGCACGTACACGCCGCGCGGAAGACCATTCGTGATCAGTTGCCAACTCTTCCCCATGTCGCGCGTGCGATAGATGTATGGATCGAAATCCTGGAGCTGATGCCGGTCGACGCTCGCGTACGCGGCGTTCACGTCGAAGTGTGACGCGCCCATCATCGTCACTCTGCTCCACGACGTCATCGCGGCGGGTGTGACGTCGCGCCACGAGGCTCCGTCGGTCGTGCTCACGTGGATCAGGCCGTCGTCCGTGCCGACCCAGATTGTCGGAGGGCTGATTGGAGACGGGGCGATTGTGTAGATCACGCCGCGCTTACCGTTGCGATCCACCTGCGACGCGGCCGTCTGGTCGAGATTCGGCGGGATGCCCGGATCCGGACGCGTGAGATCGGGACTGATCCGCGTCCACGTCACGGCGCCGTCCGTCGTCTTGAAGAGAAATTGATTCGCGTAGTACAGCGAGTGGGGATCGGCCTTCGAGAACACGAGCGGCTGCGTCCAGTCGCTGCGCGCACGCTCTCCCTCCGGATTCTGCGGCGCCGTCGTGCCGCGGACTGGCAGGTTGGTCTCGAGATTGTACCGCTGTCCGGTGCCGCCAAACACGATGCCCGGGTTCAAAGGATCACCAGCGGTGTACCCGCTCTCACCGCCGGGGGCGATCGGCTCCCAGTCGCGCATCGAGATCTGGGCGAACTTGCCGCGCGAGCGGACAGCGACCGCGCCGGAGTCCTGCTGCGCCGCCGTCACCCAATACGGAAAGCGATAGTCGACGGACAGGTGATACAGTTGCGCCGTTGGCTGATTGAGCCACGAGCTCCACGTGACCGTTCGCGGATCGTCCGCTTTGGCGTTGTGCGTGATCACCGCGCCCTGATCGCTCGCGACGATCATGGTGTTCGTATCGTCCGGATTGATCCATGCCTGGTGATAGTCGTCGCCGCCGGGTGATCCGCGCAGCACGACCCACGTCTTGCCGCCGTCCTTCGATCGGTTCACGGCGACGTTGGGGACGTAGACAATGTCAGCGTTCTTGGGATCGACGGTGACTTTCTCGAAGTACCAGCCGCGTCCCCAGAGTGCGGCGTCGCCGGAGAGTTTCGTCCATGTCGCGCCGGCGTCATCCGATCGGAAGAACCCTCCCTGCCCCGGCGCCTGCGTCGGCGGTGGCGTGCCGGGTGGCGGCTCCGTCGTTGCCGGCGCGGAGGGCACGAGACAATCCACGACGGCGTACACGCGCTTCGGATTGCTGGGCGCCACGGCGATGCCGGTTCGGCCGATCCCGTCCTTCGGCAGCCCTGCTGTGAGCTGTCTCCAAGTATTTCCGCCGTCGACCGACTTGTAGATCCCGCCGCCCGGCCCGTTCGTGGGAGCGTAAGTGAACCATGGCGGACGACGCGTGTTCCAGAGACCGGCGTATACGACGCGTGAGTTCGTGGGGTCAATCACGACTTCGACGGCGCCCACGTTCTCATCCTTATATAGGATCTTCTTCCAGCTCTTCCCGCCGTCGGTGGACTTGAAGACCCCGCGCTCCGCGTTCGGCGCGTAGAGATGTCCGATCGCGGCTACGAACAGGACGTTCGGATTGCGGGGATCGACCGCGATTTTGCCGATGTGCTGCGTCTCGTCCAGTCCAATGTGGGTCCACGTTTTACCTGCATCCATGGACTTGTACATCCCGTTGCCGTATCCGACCGAATCGCGAAGCGTCGACTCGCCGCTCCCCACGTAAACGACGTCCGGCGCCGACGGCGCGACAGCGATTGCGCCGATGGATGCCACTGGTTGCGAGTCGAAGATCGGCGTCCACACGCGTCCCGCATCGATCGTCTTCCAGACGCCGCCGTTCACCGCGCCAAAGTAGAACTCATTAGGACGGCCCGGCACGCCGGTCGCCGCGGCGACGCGTCCGCCGCGGAAGGGGCCGAGCATTCGCCACCGCAGGCTCCCACTCAGCGCGTCGATCTCGGACGGTTGCTCGTCCCACGAGTTGTGTATCAGCCCGAGAAGGCGATCGGCGAATGGAGAGCCGGAGATGTAGAGCGCGCCGCCGGTGGTGCCGGCGCGGAGAAAGAAATCGCGTCGTGAGATCGGCATGAGCGCTCAGTTAAGTGCGCCCGCGTGCACTGTCAAGCTGGCGCGTCACCACGGCGACGATGGCCACACATTACAGACGCAGGTCGCGGACCATCGGCATGACGCTGCCCTCACCGGGCGCCTGAGCGGGCGTTAGTTTCGCCGTGCATGCCGATCCTCACACGACGGCAGTTTCTGTTTTGGGCCTCGAGTGCCGTGCCGATTGCGCTCGTCGCGCGGCGCGCGGACGCGCTCGCCGCGGCGTGGATCGCGGACGACGCGAATACGCTCCACGCGCTCGGCGAAGCGATTCTGCCGTCGGCGATCGGCCGCGACGGCGTCGCGCGAGTCGTTCGCGACTTCCAGCGCTGGATCGACAACTACCGCGAGCACGCCGAGATCGTGCACGGGTACGGGACGTCGGCGCTGCGATTCACGCGCCCAAGTCCGAGAGCGAAATGGGCTTTGCAGATCGAACAGCTCGGACGCCGGACATCGGACGCCGGACGTCGGAGGGGTTTCGCGTCTCTTTCGCCGGAGAGTCGCCGATCTATAATCGCTCAAGAGCTCAAGGACGAAGGGCTCGATCGGATGCCGGACGTCGCAAGCGCGCCGCATGTCGCCATCGGCTTGCTCGCGTTCTTCTACGGCACGTCCGACGCGGCGGATCTCGCGTACGAGGCGAAGATCGGACGCGAGCAGTGCCGGCCGCTCGCCGCGTCGCCCCGCAAGCCGCTCCCAATCGCGGGCGCCCGCGCATGAGATATCTGCGCAAGCGCGGACTGGTCGAGAGTGACGTCTGCGTCATCGGCTCGGGGATCAGCGCCGCGATGGTCGCCGACAAGCTCGCGCGCGAGCGCGCCGCGAAGATCGTCGTCGTCGAGGCGGGAGACGAGGTGCCCGTTCTCGATCGCAGGCCCGGGCTGCGCCAGCGGTTCCTCGACT
>DATBRO010000196.1:0-3414 GCA_036560265.1 Gemmatimonadaceae bacterium
GAGCGCGAGCTTGCAGAACGCGAGCCCCAGTCCCGTGCCGAGGTACTGGCGGTCCTCCACTTGCCCGAACTTTTCGAAAATGCGCGCATGAAACTCCGCCGGAATGCCGCGGCCGGTATCGACGACTTCGATGCACGCGCCATTGCGCCGTCGCCCAACGCGCAACGTTATCGTGCCCGCCTTGGGCGTGAACTTGAGCGCGTTGCCGAGCAGATTCGAGACCACGCGGACCATCACGTCGCGATCGAAGGACGCCATCACGGGAGCGTCGTCACGCTCGACGATGATCTTGCGGTCGGCGACGAGCCCGCTGAGGGTCACGAGGGCACCGGTCACCGCCTCGCGCAGGTCGCCCTCCGCGCGATTCAGCGGCATCTCGCCCGCTTCCATCTTGTTCACGTCGAGCAGTGTACTGATCATCTGCATCAGCATCTGGGTGCTCGCGAGCCCGCGACGCACGATCTCCTGCTTCTTCGCTTCGGCCACCGACGCGTCCCCGAGTAGCTCCAGCGACATCAGGATCGCATTGAGCGGAGCGCGCAAATCGTGCACGATCATGTGTGTCAGAGAGTCGCGCAGCGCCTCGAGCCGTTTGGTTTCGCTGATGTCGATGTGCACGCCGTGCACTCGCAGCGATCGCCCCTGCGCGTCGCGCGCCGCCGAGCGACCTGTGGAGAGAATCCACCTGTAGGAGCCGTCAGCGGCGCGCACGCGATGCTCGGCGCGATAGACCTCGTCCTGGCCGCCGATGTGGCGCGCAATCAGGTCGGCCACCTTCGCGCGGTCGTCCTCGTGGAGCTGCTCGGTCCACTCCTGGAGGCCGCCCTTGAGCGGCGCCCATTTGTCGGACGATTCGCGCAGCCCCTGGGCGGGGTACCCGAGCTGCGACTCCAGGATCTCGTTCACGAGAATCGTTCCCGACGCCGGATCTACGTCCCACAGGCCGAGATTCGCGCCGCGCACGGCTGCATCGAGCCGCTCTTCGCTCTCCTGAAGCGCCGCCTCGGCCGCGTGCTGCTCCGTGAGGTCCTGTTGCACGCCGAACATCTTGCGCGCCTTGCCTTGGGCGTCCCGCTCGACGAAGGCGCGCGCGCGCGTCCAGATCACGCGGCCGTCCTTCGGCCGCCGGTACGGATACTCCGCGTCATACCGGTCGTACCGCCCGGCAATCGCGCCCTCGAAGAGATCGGTCACGCGCTGCGCGGCGGCGGGATCGACGTCGTTGATACGCGACCACCATTCGTCCATCAGCCGGTAGCGGCGATCGGGCTTGGGGGCTTCGCCGAAGATATCGCGCACCCGATCGGACGCCTCGTAATAGCCTTCGTCGGCGAGGTCGATGAACCAGTAGCCGGCCTTGGTGAGATCGAGCGCGCTGTCCGAGAGGAAGTTCACGCGACGCAGCGCTTCCTCCGTTTGCTTGAGAGCCGTCACGTCCACCGCCGATCCCCGCTTGGCCCGCGAGCGAACGACCAGCGCGACGATGGCGACGGCCAGTGCGAGCGAGAGGAAGAGATCGAGAGCGCTCATGCAGGCGAAGGACGCTGGCGGCTTGCAAATGCCGCCGGTGCTCACGATGATACGCCTCATGGCTTCTCCCAGCCAGAACGAAGTGCTCGTCGTGGTGGATGACGACGACTTCATCCGGGACAGCTACAGTGACGTGTTGCGGACGCTGGGCTATACGGTGTTGGTCGCTGAGAATGGCGAGCACGCGCTCAAGGTCATGACGGATCATGGGGCGCCGATCCATCTCGTGATCTCGGACATCAACATGCCCGAAATGGATGGCCTGGAGTTCGTCGGAATGTTGCGCGCCGCGTACCCCACCATTCCGGCGCTGTTCGTCTCCGGGCAGAGCGCTCAATACATGATGGACAATCGGGATCGGATTCCCGAGGGCGTGCATTTTGTCGCGAAACCCGTGACTATGGGACAACTCGCGAACCGGGTGCGGCAGATTCTCGACGCACCCGAGTAGCGCATTGCGGCGACTGGGGTGCAGTCGTGAACGGCCACCGTATCGATAGCCTGGGCTTGACAAGAATAGAATGACATTCTATGCTTCGTAGAACGTCATTCTATGCTTGGATAACTGATGGTCTATCGCACGGCCGAGCGGGGAGAGGCGGCACGGGCCGCGTCGCAGGCAAAGATTCTGCGAGCCGCCGCAAGGCTGTTCGCCAGAAAAGGCTACGACGCCACGACGATGCAGGACATCGTCACCGACGCCGGCACCTCGATTGGCAACGTCTACTTCTACTTCAGCAACAAGGAAGCGTTGCTGCGGTCGCTGGTGGAGTCATCGTCCAACACCATGTTCGACGACGCCGAGCGACACACGCGGCATCTCACGAATGGGCCGGAACGCGTCGCGGCTATCATCGCCTTCAATACCATGTCATTCCTGACGACCAACCGGACCATGCTGGGCATGTTGACGTCCGATTCCCGACTCAGTGTCATTCGGATGCTCGGAGACCTCGCGATTCAACGGTGGCAGCCGGTGCTGGCCGACGCACTTCCGGCTCGGCCACCGCTCGAGCGGCCCGCGATCGCTGCTGCCATCTGGGGCGTCAACCGGTCGATCGTCGAAGGGATTGAGCGCGGAGTCATTGTGATGCCGACGCGCGAGGCTGTCGCCTTCATGGTCCGGTGGACGATGCGCGCGCTCGGCCTCACGGCGTCGCGCACGGAACGCATCGTCGTGTCTTCGCTGAGATTCGCATCACGCCAACTGCACACCGCAAAGGGCAACTCATGATGACCGCGCCGGCGCAGTCGCTCATCGGCTGGTTCTCGCCACCGGAACTCTCTTCAGCGGAGGCAAGCCGGCGCGCCCGATCGTTCTGGGTGCTCGCGTGGTCGTTTTTCGGGCTGCTGGCCGTGATGCTGTCCGCGGCGATCATTGCAACGCCGGCGACATTCGAGCGACGCGGAACGTCCATCGTGATGGTGGGAGTGCTGGTGCTCCTGCTCCACGCGCTCAACCGGCAGGGCCGCACGGAGGTCGCGAGCTGGATCCTCGTGCTCGGCCTCACCAGTATCGTCACGCAGCGGGCATGGTACACGGGTGGCATCCACGCTCCCGTAGCGCTGTTCTACGTCATGTTCGTGCTTCTCGCGGCGGGGCTGCTCGGCATCCGCGGCAGCATCCTCACCGCGTTGGCGTGCGTCGTGAGCGCCACGCTGCTTGCCGGTGTCGGGCTCGCGGGATGGCTTCCGCCGCCGGCCCCTGGCGGTTCCATGGCCGTGGCGTTCGTGACCATCACCCTCGGTCTGGCCGTGACGCTGCTCAGCCTGACGCTTCTGCTGCGCGAGAGAGAGCTCCTCACGACAGAAGACCTGGTGACGATGTTCGTCCACGACATACGTTCGCCGCTGACCGTGGTCATGGCACGCCTCAATATGTTG
>DATBRO010000197.1:0-5990 GCA_036560265.1 Gemmatimonadaceae bacterium
GCCGAGTGCGCCGCCTCGCCGCGAGTCCGGAGGGTGAAGCGCATGGCGCCTTTGGTACCGACAGCGAGCGTGCTCTCGGTCGGCTCGCCGTTGATCAGAACCTTGCTCGTGGTGCGAATGCGATTGGCCGCTTCGGCACCGTCGTGTGAGACCTCCTCACCGACCACGAAGAGCAGCGCAACCGGCACCCTCTTCGCGCGCAATTGCTCGGCCGCGAGGATCATCGATGCGGCGATCCCCTTCGCGTCGCACGCGCCGCGTCCCCACAGCCGGTCGCCGTCCAGCCGCGGGGGAATGAACGGCGGAACGGTATCGACGTGGGTCGAGAGCGTCACTCGAGGACTGTCGTCGCTCGTCACGAGCAAATCGTCGCGACCGGCGGTGACCGGGATTCGTCGCGCGCGCCAATCAGCGCCAACCAGATGGTTCTCCAGCCAGTCGACCACCGCGCCTTCGCGCCCGCTCGTGGAGTCGATCTCCATGAGGCGGGCGGTCAACTCCACGACATCCTTTGCGTCGTCTGACTTGGACATTGAAAGTGGCACAAACTGCCCAACGCGGATCATCGCCACCAGATGTCATTTTCCGCCAAGACCGCTCGCGAGATAGATTCGAAGCAGCCTCCAACAGATATTCGGAATGCCGAGCAAGAACTCTTTCGGCGCCCGCGCCACGCTCACGGTCGATGGGAAGCCGTACACAATTTTCCGCCTCGACGCCCTCAAGGACGTCTCTCGCGGCAACAGCGGGCGTCTGCCCTTCAGCCTCAAGATTCTCCTCGAGAATTTGCTCAGGAACGAGGACGGCGGGTTCGTAAAGAAGGACGACATCGAGTCCATGGCGCGGTGGGACGTCAAGGCCAAGGTGGAGCGCGAGATCGCGTTCCGCACTGCGCGCGTGCTGCTCCAGGACTTCACCGGCGTGCCTGCCGTGGTGGATCTCGCCGCGATGCGCGACGCGATCGTGCGGTTGGGTGGCGATCCGGAGAAGATCAATCCGCTGCAGCCCGTCGACCTCGTCATCGATCACTCGGTGCAGGTGGACGAATACGGAACCGAGGCCGCTTTCTTCCTGAACACGAAGCTCGAGTTCGAGCGGAACAAGGAGCGCTACGTCTTCCTCCGCTGGGGTCAGAATGCGCTGAAGAATTTCCGCGCCGTACCACCGGGGACCGGCATCTGCCACCAGGTCAATCTCGAGTATCTCGGCAAGACGGTCTTCACGCTCGAGGAAAAGGGCGAGACGCTCGCGTATCCCGACTCGCTGGTCGGCACAGACTCGCACACGACGATGATCAACGGGCTCGGTGTGCTCGGCTGGGGCGTCGGCGGGATCGAGGCCGAAGCGGCTATGCTCGGACAACCGGTGTCGATGCTGATTCCCGAAGTGGTGGGATTCAGGCTCTCCGGGAAGTTGCCGCCCGGCTCCACGGCGACGGACCTGGTGCTCACGGTCACGCAGATGCTGCGGCAGAAAAAAGTCGTCGGAAAATTCGTCGAATTTTACGGGACGGGGCTCTCGGCGCTTCCGCTCGCGGATCGCGCGACCATCGCGAACATGGCGCCGGAATACGGCGCGACGATGGGCTTCTTTCCGGCCGACGCGGAAACACTCAAGTACCTGCGACTCACCGGACGTCCCGAGCATCACGTGAAGCTGGTCGAGGCGTACACCAAGGCACAGGGGCTTTTTCGCACCGACGATACGCCCGATCCCGCGTTCACGGATTCGTTGGCGCTCGATCTCGGCACGGTGGAGCCGTCGCTCGCCGGTCCGAAGCGCCCGCAGGATCGCGTGCCGCTTCGCGAGGCCAAGAACATGTATCGCGAGGCTCTCAGGGTCGATCTCGAGAAAATGGGCACGCTGGCCGGAGTCGCGGAGGTGCGCAAAGCCACCGCGGCATCGGCGGAGCCCGAGAAAACCGCTGCCGTCATGGTGCTCGAAAGTGAGGGCAACCCCGTCCATGAAGACGAAGGCGTCCACTGCGAGCATAACGGGCAGACATTCAAACTGCGCCATGGCGCCGTCGTAATCGCCGCGATCACGAGCTGCACCAACACGTCGAATCCCAGCGTGATGATCGGCGCTGGACTGTTGGCGCGAAAAGCCGTCGCCAAGGGACTCAAGACCAAGCCGTGGGTGAAGACGTCGCTGGCGCCAGGCTCCAAAGTGGTCACCGAGTACTTGAACGCCGCGAATCTCCAGAAGGATCTCGACGCCCTCGGTTTCAATCTCGTGGGCTACGGCTGTACGACGTGCATCGGCAACTCCGGCCCCCTCCCGGAGTCGATCGGGAAAGTCGTCGAGGAGAACAAGCTCATCGTCGCTTCGGTGCTGTCGGGCAACCGGAACTTCGAGGGTCGCATCAATCCGCAGACTCGCTTCAACTACCTCGCGTCGCCGCCGCTCGTCGTCGCGTACGCGCTTGCGGGTCGCATGGATGTGGATCTCCTCACGGAACCGCTCGGCATCGGAAAGGACGGGCCGGTCTTTCTGCGCGACGTCTGGCCGACGCCGGCGGAAGTGCACGACGAGATCATCCGCAACGTGAAAAGTGAGTTTTTCCGGAAGCAGTACGCGGACGTCTTCAAGGGCGACGAGCAGTGGCAGTCGCTCGACGTCCCCGGCGGTCAGACGTATGCCTGGGACGCGTCGTCGACGTACGTGAAGAATCCGCCCTACTTCGACGGCATGACGATGTCGCCGCCGGGCGTGCGGCCGATCGTCGGCGCGCGGTGTCTCGCGCTTCTCGGCGATTCCATCACGACCGATCACATCTCGCCGGCCGGCAGCATCCCGCCGTCGTCGCCCGCGGGGAAATGGCTCATCGAGCACGGCGTGCAACGCAAGGATTTCAACTCGTACGGCGCGCGCCGCGGCAATCACGAAGTCATGATGCGCGGCACCTTCGCCAATATTCGTCTGCGGAACGAAATGGTGCCAGGCACCGAAGGTGGTTGGACCGCGACCGACAAAGGCGGCGCGCCCGTCTTCATCTATGACGCCGCCATGCAGTATCAGGCGAAGGGCACGCCGCTGGTGGTGATCGCCGGCAAGGAGTATGGGACCGGCTCGTCGCGCGACTGGGCGGCAAAGGGAACGATTTTGCTCGGCGTCCGCGCGGTCATCGCCGAATCGTTCGAGCGGATCCACCGGTCCAATCTCGTCGGCATGGGCGTGCTTCCGCTCGAGTTCACCAACTTCGAGACGCGTCTCTCGCTCGGTCTCACCGGTTTCGAGACGTACGACATCGTCGGCCTCGACGCCAAGCTGCGTTCGCGCGCGACGCTCACCGTGAAGGCGCGTGGAGCTGACGGGACGAAGGAGTTCAAGGTTCTCTGCCGTATCGACACACCCGAGGAGCTGCGTTATTACGAGAACGGCGGAATCCTGCCGTACGTGCTGCGGCAGCTGGTCGGAGGTCGATAAGGAGCGATGAGGCCGTGAGGCTATTGTGGGTTTTGGGCACCGTGGCGACGCTGAGCGGCTGCCGGTTCTGGTACAAGCCAGTCCCCGTCGCGAACGCGATCGGTGAAGAGAGGACCGTGCTTGCGCGCGACTCGGTGAACGTTCACCGCGAAGATCGCTTCGAGGTCTACGGCCCGAACGTCGAGGCCGTCTACGACGGGTACGAGCAGCTGAATCGCGCGTACCGCGCATTCGAGCGGCATTTCGGCGCCCCTGCCCCGCGTTTGGCGGTGGCGCTCGCCGCCGACTCGACCGTGCCGTTCGACACCGGCACCGTGCGTTCATTTCACGTTCGCGGATTTGCGCTCGTGCGGTATGTGCGCCCCCGCAGCTTCAAGTCGCCCTCGCGTTACGGAGCGCTGGGCTACGGTGGCGTCCTCTGGCCCATCGCGCCGACCGTAGCGCGCTCCCTGCTCGCGCGCTTCGCGGACGCACAGCTCGAGCGCGATGGAGACCGTCCGAATCCCGCGGCGCTCGATCGCTTCCCCGCGTGGTTCCGCGCCGCCGTGATTCACCTCGTGGGCGACGCCGCTTCGCCTTCGAACGATCTGGACTACGTTCGCGAGAAGCGTTTGTCGCTCGTGCCGTTTCACGATATGCTGACGTTGGCGAGGCCCGTCTCGGCGGATTCCGCCCTCGACCCTTCGCGACGCGGCGACACGGATGAGTACACGAGAATGTTCGCCGCGGAGGCGACCACCTTCGCCCGCTTCCTCGTGGAGCGTGAGGGACCTGCCGTCGTCGGGAGGGTGGGACGGGGCTATGTCGCCGGCCGTTCACTCAACGAGATGATCGCGGAATTCCACAATTCACCGCACACCATGTTGGAGCTCGAGCGGACGTGGAAGATGTGGCTGGATACTCGACAGAACTGACCGCGAGGTGGGAGGTGGGAGGTGGGTGTCTACCCTCCCACCTCCTACCTCCGACCTAATCTTGCTTCCGCCTCACCTGCGCCGCCGCTGCGATCTGTAGCGCCAGCTCCCGCTCGATCGCGGCGATGTCGAGCGGTTGCAACATGTCGTGCAGCTCGGGGTCCTCCGCGATCTTGTGCCCCATGCGCGTGTAGAGGCCGGCGACGAGCTGCAAGTTCTTCGTCACCTCTTCCTCGAGACGCAGCCCCACCTGCAGCGCGATCTCTTCGCGCAGCTCGGCGATCGCCGACTCGCGCTTCTGAGACATCAGCACGAAGATCGACAAGAAAATCGCCTCGAGCGACACGATCATCGTGAGCAGGCCGAATGGATACGGGTCGAATGGTGGTACGCCCAGATGGCCAGTGTTCCAGAGCATCCACATGCCAAACCACACGACGTGCAACACCAGGAACAGCGTCGACGACGCGATCTCGTTCAGCCAGTCGGCGACGACCTGGATTCTCGTCCGTTCGGCGGCGTGCTGCGCTTTGATTGCGCCGAATGCACGATTCGCGACGAGGCGACGACGCCGGCGGTCAGAGCTATCGTCGAGCGCAGCGTCCGCAACCTCTGGGGAAGAAACGGCGGAACCGAAATCCTTGACCTCAGCGTCCATGGCGCGCGAAATGGCGAGAAGCAGGCCACGTCGATGGGGAACTGGGAAGGGGGACAGGGGAAAGGTTCAACCACAACCGCGGGAATGGAGAAGGGGAACAGAGAAGGGGACCGGCGAACGGACAAAATCCCGTTCTCCGTTCCCCCTCACCGTTCCCCTTCCCCGAGCCCGAAGTAGTAGTTGAACCCTTCCCCAGTCCCCCTTCCCCAATCCCTATGGCTTCTCTACGTCCACCGTGTGTCCGATGATCCCACCGAGCACGGCACCAGCTGCGGCTCCAATCAACCCGCCCTTCACCTTGTCGCGACTCACCGTCGCGCCGATCACGGCTCCCGTCGCGGCGCCGATCGCTGCGTCACGCTTGGTGTGACGAATGGGTTCTGGGGCCGGCTGATACACGACACGTGTTCCGCTCGAAGCACGCGACGTCGACGCGCGTCGGGTCGTGGTGCGTGCGGCGGTACGCTGCACGGGCGCCTGTGGCGTCGTGTAACGAGGCACGGGCTGGTATTGCCCCGTTGCCGGATTGTAGGCGTAGCCCATCTCCGATGGCGACGTGAATTGCTGTGCGTTGTACGGTTGAGCCTGCGACGCAAGCGCGAGATCATTCTTCAGCGCATCGTCAGTCTTCGCGGAGTCTCGGCCGCACGCCGCGGCCAACACCGCCGCTGGAACGAGCAGTAACATTCTGGTGTTCGTCATGGCAATCCTCCTGGGGTTCGCCGCTGCCATGCGGCCCGAAACTGGAAGCTGGCAACTGTTCCATTCCCAGTTCCCCGTTCCCATTTCACTGGTAGTTCAAGGCACGCCATGTTCCGCTCCTTAACCGGCTGTTTCCCAAGTTGATGAGGGTACCTGTCCACTTTTGGGCGGGTGACTGTATCTTCGCGGCAACAACTGGAGGTCGATTCGAATGAAAAGCTGTCTCAGATCGTTGACCCTGCCGACTCTACTGTTGACCCTGATCGCCAACACCGCGCGGACTCAGC
>DATBRO010000198.1:0-3467 GCA_036560265.1 Gemmatimonadaceae bacterium
GATGTCGACGTCGCCGCGCTCGCCGCGCATCTCCGTCCGATTGAGAACGGGGAGCATAGCCTGAGCGGCGACGATGTTCGCCAGGCCGGCCGGGAACACGACTCCCGCGGGAGCCTTGAATGTGGCAGTTCCTCCTCCCCAACCGCCCTCCTGGTTGACTCGGCCGTCCCACAGCGTGTAGAAGAAACCGAGACCCGTGTTGAGCACCGACGGCGCGTTTCGCGGAACGAAACGCCGGCCGCTTCCAAGCGCGCGCGTCGCACCCATGCCAGTGCCGCCCGTCCCGATGGAAAGCGATAGGCCGTCCACCACCGTCGCAAGCGCATCGTGGCATGTGCCGCACGAGACGTCGCGGTTCCCGCTGAGAATCTTGTCGAAGAAGAGCGATTGGCCGAGCGATACGAGCGCGGGGTTCTGCACGGGCATGGGACCGATCGGCAGGACGCCCCACGGTCCAATGGACTGGCGCAGTTCGATGTCGAGCGTGGATTCGACCAGGGCCGGAGGACCCGAAATCGCGCTGCGGTCGCACGCGACCAGCAGCGCCAGTGTCGCGCAGATCAATGGTCTGTTCATGGCAGCGCTACCAAGATGGAGAACTGTTGGGTCGTGACGTGGATCGGCACGATGATGGACGTCGTCGTCGTCGGGGCGCCCGGCAAAATGCAAATATCAAAGCAGCCTCCGCGGCCGAACGTGTTCTGCACGCCGGGCCGACCCGTGCCGCTCTTCATGCGCCACAGATAGCGCATCTCGAACTGGCCCGTCCGAAAACTCGCGCCCCAGCTGTGCGTCCACTCGTTCCAACTATTGTGCGAACGCACGAGGGATTGTGTACTATCGATCTGATCGAGCCGGGATTGGATGGCTCGGACCTGAACTCCCGCCTGGAGTCGCAACGAGTTGTCCGGCGACACGAGGTCGAAGGCGCGACTGACGCCGGCTCGCAATACGACATTCGAGAAGCGGAATTTGTCGTTCTCGATCCGGTCGACGTTCGTCGTGCGACTCCAGATCGGTTCGTAAATGGCATCCACGCCAAAGGCCTCCTGCCCGCGTGACCTCGCGACGCCGACACCGATATTGTACGCGGACGACGCGCCCGGATCGCGCGCCAACGTCATCGTCCCGGTGGGAACGGTCGGTTGCGTGGTCCGGTTCCCGGTGAAAAGGGCGCCGATGCGCCACCCGGAATCCGCGAGTGGCTGCGTGTACGCGAGATGCAGTCCCGACGTGTGCGTCCGTTCGGCATCGTGCTGGAAGCGCATTTTGCTTTTGGTCGAGCGCGTTCCCGGGTCCCAAAAATTGTCTACGAAGGAGACGTCGTGCGCCATCGCATAACGGTTATGCACGAGGACTGCCTCGACCGAGCGGTCGCCGTTCCATTCCTTGAGCATGCCGAAGCGCAGGTCCACGGCATCACCCAGCTCTTCGAGGCTTCGGCTGTCCGGATAGAGTTGCTCCACGCCGTCGACGCCTCCGAGGCGTGACCAGAAGATGCTTCCCGCCAACGACAGCTTTGGCGCTCCGAAGGAGTGGCCCAGCATTCCGAACATGTAGCGATTGGTGCGCTCGTCGCTGCGGGGTGCCAGGAGTCCGACTGACCTCGGATCGGCGGCGAAAACAAAATCGTTATTGGATCTCGGCGGATTGAGCTGCTGGAAGGCCGCGGCGAAGCCGCCGAACGAAGCGCCGCGCTTCAGGTACGCGCCAAGCGGTACGGTGCTGCCGCCGCCGCCATTGCGCGACAGCGAATAGAAGCTGGGAGACCCGAAGAAGCTGCCGCGCCGCAGCCGCGCCGCCTTCGCGGGATTCATGAACGGATCGAGCATCGTGTCCGCGAGCGCGACGGAGACGCCGCCCATGGCAAGATTCGCCGACGGGAGAAATCCGAACTGATCGCCTTCGGCGACCGGCGCGGTCTTCACCGGAATGAGCTGCGCCGCAACCGGAACGAAGAGCGGCGACAACGTCACGATGCAGCAAGCGCACGCCATGACGCGACACCAGGAAATGACGCAACTGAAAGGGACATTGGCGGGAGCTGTCATAGCGACACCTCGCTTGTATGCAAATCCACACTACTTGTATGCAATTCCCCGCTAAAAGGCAACTACCCAAACGCGTCGCGAGGTCACCTTCTATCGACGTACCAAGTGCATGTCGCCGATGCGAGCGAAGCGGATGACGATGCCGGACGCCGCGTCACGCCCGTCGCGCTCGAACCGCAGGGTCATACCGCCCGCGCGGAAGCCGTTGGGTTCCGTCGGCACCAACGGAATCGCGGCACGGCGCGGGAACACGATCATGATCCGCCCGTCGTCGCCGCGGACGATGCGGTACGTGACGTCGAGATCCTCGCTGTAGTAGTTGCCTACGAATGCGCCGGCGTCGGCTGGGTTCGGCACTGCATCAGGCGTACCGGACGCGCTAGCCTGGCGCGCGGTTGGGACAGCTGCCACCTGCGCGGGTCCCAACTTGTCACCCAGGTAGACGTCGGCAACCGCGTGAGCCAGTGGGCCCGGGTCGATCGCGCCTAAGTTGCACGTCATCAACACGGTAAAGTGCTGGTCTGGAAAGCGCAGGATGTACGCTTTGTAGCCCATGAGCGAGCCGCCGTGCTCCACCGTGCGCAGGCCGCGATACGTCCTCAGCTCATTCCCAAAGGCGTATGGGAGAGTGTCACCATTTGTGAGCACTCCGCGTGTATGAATGACTCTCTGTAGAGAATCCCCGCCGACGCGCTTCGAGTAGAAATTCTCGTCCCATTTCCGCAGGTCGTCGAGCGTCGTGTACAGGCCACCCGCGCCGATCTTGTCGAAGTTCTGAAGGTACGAGATGCGGTAGCCGCCGACCGTGTCGCGCTCGTAGCTCATGGCCCGCTGCTTCATCACGTGACCGGGGTCGTCGTGGAAGTGCGTATGGGTCATCCCGAGCGGTTGAAAGATCTGCTCGTCCGCGAATTCACGGAGGGATTTTCCGGTCACGCGTTTCACGATCTGCGCGAGCAGGAAGTATCCCGAGTTGCTGTACGAGTAGGCGGAGCCGGGGGTGAAGGCGAGACCCTTTTGGCGCGCGATGAGCGCGATCGCCGCCGAATCGGGGAACACGTCCTCCATGCGATCGCCGCGCAGCGTCATCAGCCCGTACATGTCGCGAATCCCGCTCGTGTGATGAATGAGGTTTCGGATCCTGATCGGCGTGCCGTAGTCCGGCATCTCCGGCAGATAGCGACGGATGTCGTCGTCGAGCGACAGTCTGCCCTGGAGCGAAAGCAGCGCTATGCTTGCCGCCGTGAATTGTTTCGAGTCCGAGCCGACGTAGTACACCATGTCGGGCGAATTCGGGATGTCGTAGTCCAGATTCGCGCTTCCGTAGCCTTGCTTATAGAGGAAGCGGCCATTCTGGAGCGCGCCCACGGCGCAGCCGGGGCTATTCAGGTTGTTCCACTCGGCGAAGATCTTGTC
>DATBRO010000199.1:0-12172 GCA_036560265.1 Gemmatimonadaceae bacterium
TCATTTCAGCGCGGACAACAGCCTCGCGACCGCGGCCCTATCCGGCGCGGACACCAGGCTCGAGACTTCCCGCTGCAGCGCCGCCAACGCGCGCGCGCCGGCAGTCGCCTTCTCTTTCCCCGACGCGGTCAGTGCGGCGCGGATCGTCCGGCGATCGTCCGGATCGTCCACGCGCTTCACCAATCCATCGGCTTCCAGGCGGTCGACGAGCTGCGTGATATTGGAGCGCACGCAGCGCTGTCCCGCGGCAAGCTCTGTCAGCGTCAACGGCTCGCCGGCCTCGGCGAGCGCCCGCAGGACGCCGTACTTGGCCATCGACAGCCCCACCTCGCCCATCGCGCGCTCGAGGCGCTCGTACAGCGCGTCCGCCGCTCCCAGGAGCGCGAAAATCGCGTCCGGTGCGTCAGGCGCTGTGGCGCGGGCTTCGCGCCGGGCGCTGCTGGGTCTAGCCGATTGCTTCATGGCTGAACAATACAGGCCTGATGGTCAGTGTCAAGCCCGCGCTCCCCGGGGTCATGTGTCGTAATACAGGTAGAACTCATACGGATGCGGCCGCAGGCGCATGACATCGACTTCCTTGGTCCGCTTGTAGTCGATCCACGTCTCGATGAGATCGGGCGTGAACACGCCGCCCTCCAGCAGGAAGGCGTGGTCCGCCTCGAGGGCGGCCAGCGTCTCGGACAGCGAGCCGGGCACCTGCTTGATGGTCGCCGCCTCCTCCGGCTCGAGATCATAGAGATCCTTGTCCAGTGGCTCGCCCGGATCGATCTGGTTCCGAACGCCGTCGAGCCCCGCCATGAGCATCGCGGCGAAGGCCAGATACGGGTTGCACGACGCGTCCGGACAGCGGTACTCGATGCGCTTGGACTTCGGGCTGGTCGAATACATCGGGATGCGCACGCCGGCGCTGCGGTTGCGCTGGGAGTAGATGAGATTCACCGGCGCCTCGAAGCCCGGCACGAGACGACGATACGAGTTCGTCGTCGGCGCGCACAGTGCGAGCAGGGCCGGCGAATGCGCGAGCAACCCGCCGATGTACCACTTGGCGGTCTGCGACAGAAGCGCGTAACCCTTTTCGTCGAAGAAGAGATTGGTGCCGCCCTTCCAGAGGCTCTGGTGACAGTGCATCCCGGAGCCGTTGTCGCCGAAGAGTGGCTTGGGCATGAACGTCGCCGTCTTGCCGTGCGCGCGCGACACGTTCTTGATGATGTACTTGTACAGCAGCAGATGGTCGGCCATCCGCGTGAGCGGCCCGAAGCGCATGTCGATCTCGTTCTGCCCGCCCGTCGCGACCTCGTGATGATGCACTTCGACGTTGATTCCCGCCGCAATCATCTTGAGCACGATCTCCGAGCGAATGTCCTGGAGCGTGTCCGCCGGCGAGACCGGGAAGTAGCCTTCCTTCCAGCGCGGACGATGGCCGAGGTTCGGCGACGCCGTGTCGGCGCCGCTGTTCCAGATGCCCTCGTCGGAATCGACGAAGTGGTAGCAGAACTGCGCGGCGGCGTCGAAGCGGATGGCGTCGAAGATGAAGAACTCCGCCTCGGGTCCCCAGTAGCTGATGTCGGCGATGCCGGAGTCGACGAGATACCGTTCCGCTTTCTGCGCGACATAGCGCGGGTCGCGCGTGTAGGCCTTCCGGGTCAGCGGATCGAAGACGTTGCACACGAGACTGAGCGTCGGGACCGCGCAGGCGGGATCGACGATCGCCGTGGACGCGTCGGCGACGAGCAGCATGTCACTCTCGTGAATGTGTTGGAATCCACGAATGCTCGACCCGTCGAAGCCGATGCCCTCGGTGAACAGCTCGTCGGTGAATTCCTCGGCCGGGATGCTGAAGTGCTGCCAGGTGCCCGGAAGGTCGACGAACTTCAGGTCGACGATCGCGAGCTCGTTGGCGCGGATGAGCTCACGCACGCGCGGAGCGGTCATCTTCGCGCTCCGCTCCGCGGCGGGCGCCGAGCTGGTCGAGGTCCGGTGGCTGCGAGACTGCGATGCGCGCTTTGCTCGGGGACTCATAGCGACATCTCCTTCGACATGGCCAACGCGATGCCCTGCGGCGAATGAAGAAACTGTCGACGGCTCGCGCCGGGAACAAGTCGGCCCGTGATCCGTTGGTGGTTACTGTCGGCGGTTACCGCAATAACTCGGGCTCGGGCTCGGCGATCGCCTTGAGGATCTCGCTGGGACGCGACACCGCGTGCGGCACCGCGATCTTCTCCAGGCAGCGCGCGACGAGCGCCGTCCACCCGGTTTGATGGCTGGCGCCGTGGCCGCGGCCCGTGTCGCCGTTGAAGTACTCGTGGAACAGGAGCAGGTCCTTCCAGTGCGGATTGTTCGCGAAGCGCGAGTCGTCCCCGTGACACGCCCGGCGGCCGGCCGCATCGGGCAGGAAGATGCCGCAGAGCCGCGCCGCGAGCTCGCGCGACACTTCGTCGAGGTTCATCAGATTCCCCGAACCGGTCGGACACTCGACCTTCAAGCTGTCGCCGTAGTAGTGGTGGTACCGCTCCAGCGCTTCGATCAGGAGATAGTTGATCGGAAACCAGATCGGCCCGCGCCAGTTGGAGTTGCCGCCAAAGAGCCCGCTGTCCGATTCCCCGGGCGTATATCTGACCGAGTATTCGGCGCCGTCTACCTTCAGGTTGAACGGCTGATCCTCGTGCACGCGCGAGAGCGAGCGCACTCCGAATGGCGAGAGGAATTCCTTTTCGTCGAGGACGTAACGCAACACGCGCGTGAGCCGCTCCTGCGACGGGATCGCGAGCAGACGGCGATGATGCTCGCGCGCCTCGTCGTCGCGCATGTAGGAGAGCTGCTGCGCGAGGTCCTCGCGGTTCTCGAGGAACCACGCCATCCGCTTCTTGAATGCCGGGAGCCGGTCGATCGTCGCCTGCTCGACGTTCTCGCACGCGATCAGGCAGATCAGCCCCACGATGGACCGCACGCGCAACGGCCGGCGCGCGCCGTCAACGGACAGCTGGTCGTAGTAGAAACCGTCTTCGTCGTCCCAGAGACCGGTCCCGCCCACCGTATTCATCGCGTCCGCGATCGCGACGAAGTGCTCGAAGAACTTCGACGCCATGTCCTCGTACGCCGGATCGTGCGCCGCCAGCTCCACCGCGATCGAGAGCATCGTCGAGGCGTAGAACGCCATCCACGCCGTCCCGTCGGCTTGCTCGAGATACTGTCCGCCCGGCAAGGGCCGGCTCCGGTCGAAGACGCCGATGTTGTCGAGGCCGAGGAACCCGCCGCCGAAGATGTTGTTGCCCTCGGCGTCCTTGCGGTTCACCCACCACGAGAAATTGACGAGCAACTTGTGGAACACGCGCTCGAGAAACAGGCGGTCGCGCGCGCCGCGATGCCCGGTGAGCTTGTAGACGCGCCAGGCCGCCCACGCGTGCATCGGCGGATTCACGTCGCCAAGCTCGAACTCGTACGCGGGAATCTGGCCGTTGGGATGCGTGTACCACTCGCGCAGCAGCAGTATGAGCTGATCTTTCGCGAACTGCGGATCGAGCCGAGCGAAGGGCACCATCTGAAACGCGACGTCCCACGCGGCGTACCACGGGTATTCCCACTTGTCCGGCATCGAGATCACGTCGCGGTTGTACAGATGCTGCCAATCGTGATTGCGACCGTTCAACCGTTCGGGCGGCGGCGGCGGAAACGCGGGGTCGCCCTCGAGCCACTCGCGCACCGCGTAGTGATACGCCTGCTTCGTCCAGAGCAGTCCCGCGTACGCCTGGCGCGCGATGCGATACTCCTCCGGCGACGACTGGCGCGGAATCAACGTGTCGTAGAACTCGTCCGCTTCGCGCTTGCGGAGCTCGAAGATCGCGTCGAACTGGCGCGCGAACGGTTTGTCGGGCGCTTCGTCGTCCGACGACAGCCGCAGATCGAGCGTCGCAGTC
Source organism: Gemmatimonadaceae bacterium (assembly GCA_036560265.1). GTDB lineage: Bacteria > Gemmatimonadota > Gemmatimonadetes > Gemmatimonadales > Gemmatimonadaceae > DASPMP01. The sequence continues at coordinate 3,915 of DATBRO010000199.1, forward strand.
GCGCCGGCCGCGAGCTGCCATTCATATACGAAGGCCGCCTTGGTGCCGACCTGCTTGGGGTTCACGGCAGCATCCTCGCCGTCCACGACGTAGCGATGAAAGGCGTCCTTCACGTACGGTGTGCGGGACGGGCTATTGAACAGCAGGTCGCAGTTCGTGTCGTTGTCGGTGAAAAGTTGAACCGCCGTGGCCTGCGATGCACTCAATCGGAATCGGCCCAGCGTCGGATGATTCGCGACGAGGGTGTTCGCTCCACCCGAAGAGATCGACGGAACCTGCTCCGTGCTGCGTCCCCACGACCAGGAATTCCGGAACCAGAGCGTCGGGAGAAGCGTCAGTGGCGCAGCCGCCGGCCCGCGGTTCACGACGGTGAGCCGGATCAGAACGTCGTTCGGCCCTTCCTTCGCATACTCGGCCGCGACGTCGAAGTAGCGCTCGTCGTCGAAGACGCCGGTATCGAGGATCTCGTACTCGGCGTCGCGGCGCCCGCGGCGCGCGTTCTCCGCGATCAGCGCCTTGTACGGGAATTCCGCCTGCGGATACTTGTACAACGCCTTCATGTATGAATGCGTCGGCGTGCTGTCGACGTAGAAATAGCACTCCTTCACGTCCTCGCCGTGGTTCCCCTCGTGGCCGTTCACGCCGAACAGCCTCTCTTTGAGAATCGAATCTTTCCCATTCCACAGCGCGACTGCGAAACACAGGCGACACTCGCGATCGCAGATGCCGAGCAAGCCGTCTTCGCCCCAGCGATAGGCACGGCTCCGCGCGTCGTCGTGCGTGAAGTAGTTCCACACATCGCTGTCGGCCGAGTAGTCCTCGCGCACGGTACCCCACTGCCGCTCGGCGAGATACGGTCCCCAGCGCTTCCAATTCTGCTCGCGCCTCGCATCCGCGAGTAGCCGCTGGCTCTCGGCCGTGCTCATCTCTTTCGACCCTTGGCGCCGCGCTTTTGCCCTTCGCGCTTCTTGCCTCCGCTTTTCTTGTCTTCGCGCTTTTTGGTAGTCGCGCCTTCTGGCAGTTGCGCCGTTTGGTAGTCGCGTCCGTTGGTGGTTGCGCCTTCTGGTAGTTGCGCTCTTCGGTCGTCGCGCCTTTTCCTGTCGCTTCCCACACGCTGCTCCACATCCCGCAACACATTCATGTACGAGATATACGCGTCATACGGACTCGCATGCGGGCTGAAATACGTGTGGACATCGCCGTCCGCCCGCCACTTCGTCGACATGTAATAGAAATGGTCGCTGGTCGAGAGCCTCCGCCACGCCGCGATCAATGCCTTGTCACCGCTCGCGAGCACCGCGGCGCGCAACTGGTAGAGACGCGCGTGCGCCGCCTGCTGGAGGCGATTTCCCAACCACGCGCTCGTGTCGCGTTCGGTGTCTGCCCACGACGTCGGCGTCGCATAGAACAGCGTATCGACAGGTTTACGCTCCGCCAGCTGCGACGGCGTCACCATGCTCACGCCGCGTTCCTCGAGCGCTGCCGGCAACGCGAGGAGAAAATCGAAGATGCCGGTCTGTGCGTCGTGGTGCTCACCGAACGTCTCATAGTCCATGAAAACGTTGACGACGTCGCCGGCGCTGGCCGCGATCCAGTCCGCGTATCGCTCCGCGGTGAGCGGCCACGCGTCCCAGTTGCGGTCGGAGAATCGGAAAGCGACGTCGTCGCTCAGGCGATAGTTGCGCGGCAGCAGCCGCAGTTTGGGCGACGATTCAGCCGCATACACGTGATTCGGCGACCGTCCGCCTAGCACGCGCTCGGCTCCTTCGACGAGCATCGCGCTGAAGCCCATTTTCGCGACGCGCGCCGCCAGCGCGTCGCTCGCGATCAGCTCCGTGTTCCGAAAGACGCGCGGCGTCACGGCGAAGGATCGCTGCATTGCCGCGCCGTGGTGCTTCACCTGCGCCGCGAATTCGTCGGCGTTCTCGAGGGACGCGAGACTGTGATGGCTGGTCTCCCCGAGCAGCTCGACGCCACCGGTCGCGACGAGCGATTGGAGGCTTTCGAGCGCACGCGGCTCGTCGGTCTCGAGCTGCTCGAGGAGCACGCCGCTGACACTCAGCGCGAAGCGCGCGCCCGCGCGACTCACAAGTCGCGTGAGGATCTCCGTCGCGGGGACATAGCATTTGTCCGCGACGCGCCTCAGGGTGTCGCGATTGAGCGCGTCATCGAAATACGAGACGCCGGTGCCGATGTCGAAGATGCGATATCGGCGGCCGCGGTAGGGCTGGTGGAGCTGGAAGTAGAAGCAGACGTCCAAGCGAGGTAGGAGGTAGGTCGGAGGTGGGAGGTGATAGGTGATAGGTGGTCTAAAGCTTATAGGCGAGAACGTGGCTCCCGGCCAGAGGCCATCGAGGAGCCAACAAGTTCTTTGTCGTTCCTCTGCGTCCTCCGCGGTTCAATTGTCTTCCGTGTCTCTGTGCCCTCTGTGTTTAAAATGGGTTTCTCCCGTAATTACTGGGAGCCACAGCATCAACCCGAGTCCATCGCGAGCCGATACGATTCCAGCGTCAGACGCGCGGGCTCGTCGGGGCCGAGGCGCGGGTCGTCGAGCTCCTCCCGCGCGCGCTCGCGTAGCTCGCTCCTGAGCTCCGCGTCGCTCACGACGGCGAGAATCTTGTCCGCGATATCGTCCACGTCCCAGAAATCGACGGTGACCAGGTTCGCCACCGCTTCCGCAACGCCCGCCCGCTTCGAGATGATCACCGGCGTGCCGGCGCGCAGACTCTCGAGCGCCACGAGCCCGAACGGTTCGCTCACGGACGGCATCACGCACACGGTCGCGATGCGATACAGCCGCTCGACATCTTCGCGCGAAATGCCTCCCGTGAAAAACGTACGATGCGCGATGCCGAGCTGCACGCAGCGATCGAGCATGGCGGGAAGCATGTCGCCGGCGCCCGCCACGACGAAACACACGTCGGCACGCTTTGCGGCCACGCGCGCGGCCGCGTCCACGAAATAATCCGGCCCCTTTTGCAGGACGACGCGTCCGAGGAAAACAACGACGGGGACGCCCGGCCCGAATGGCGACACGCCGCGCGCATCGTCATGCTCGCCGAGCTCGATCCCCCAGTGAACGACGTCGACGCGATCTTCCTCCACGCCGTAGCGCTCTACGACGCGTCGTTTGGTCGCGCGGCTGTTTGCGATGACGCGGTCGGCCGCGAGCAGGCCGTCACGCTCGCGACTCCGAATCTCGTCGTTGGGCCAGTCCCCTGAGCGATCGAACTCAGTGGCGTGGATGTGCGCCACGAAGGGCTTGCCGGAGACGGCCCGCGCCGCGCGCGCGGCGGCGTACGCCATCCAGTCGTGCGCGTGGATGACGTCGTGCGGATACGTACGCGCGAGATCGGCGGCCACCCTGGCGTATTCGTCGACGTCCTCGAAGAGCGAGTGCCGGTACGGAGAGAGCTCCTGGGCGACTCGCGTCGATGCCGCCCCGAACACCGTTGTCGGCGCCGACGCGTACGGCACGAGCGGCGCCGCGACGCGCACGAGGCGCAGGCTGGACGCGATGCTCGACGCGCTCATCACGCGCACTCCCATTTGTGCCCCCGTCACCGTGTCCGCCGGGAACGGCACGACGAGCGTCACGTCGCTGCCGAAACGCGCGAGCCCGCTCGCAAGCGACTGCGTCGCCGTCGCGAGACCGCCGGTGGCATACGGAGGATATTCCCAGCCGAACATCAGGACGCGCATTCGTCGATTGCTGGCAGTGTGTAAGGACGGACTCTACTATACCCGATTGTGAAGACCCTCGTCATCGACGTCGGCGGAACGAACATCAAGGTACTGATGACGGGCCGGCGTGAGCCGATCAAGGTCCCGTCCGGCCCGAAGATGACGCCCCGCGTGATGGTTCGCGCCGTGCGCGAGGCCACCCACGGTTGGAAATACGACAATGTCTCCATAGGCTATCCCGGCCCGGTGGTTCGCGGCCATCCGATTCTCGAGCCGTGGAACCTTGGCAGGGGCTGGGTTGGATTCGATTTCAAGAAAGCGTTCGGCCGGCCGGTGCGCATGATCAACGACGCGGCCATGCAGGCCCTCGGAAGCTACGAGGGCGGCACGATGCTCTTTCTCGGTCTCGGCACTGGACTGGGCTCTGCGCTGATCATTGATGGCGTGCTCGTGCCCACCGAGCTCGCGCATCTGCCGTATCACAAGGGGCGCTCGTACGAGGAGTACCTCGGCGAGGCGGGAATGGACCGTGAGGGAAAACGCGCGTGGCGGCGCCACGTCGCCAAGGTGTGCGCGTTGTTCATCGCGGCATTTTCCGTCGACTATGTAGTGCTCGGCGGCGGGAACTCCAGACATCTGCGCGAGCTGCCTCCCCACACTCGCCTGGGAGACAACGCCAACGCCTTCAAAGGCGGTTTCCGTTTGTGGCGGAACGACACTGTTCGCGGGCAACGACGCGCGCGCTGAGCTACTCTTCGTAAGGCAGGTATGGCAGGCAATGCTCGATCATGCAGGGCTGACGAAGAGGCAGGTATGAGTTCACGCAGCGTAACCGATGTTGACGGCCGGAAGTGGGCGTGCAGACAGGACAACGCCGACGACGTCACGTTGAGAGAAGGACAGGACGTGAGCATTCTGTGCACGACCGCGACCGTTACCATCCCGGTGCGGCTTCGTGTGGGTTGGCAGTGGACGAAGATGGCGGACAACGGGTTGGCGCGAATGATCAACGACGCGTCCCCGACGCCGCGCAAGCAGGTGTAATTCCGGCACCTGGCACCGTCTCTTATTTGCGGGGGACGCGCAGTTTCTTGCGCAGGTCGCGCGCGCGCATCATCGAGCCGGCCATGGCGACGAGACTCAGCGCCGACGCCACCCATGCGATGATCGCGAGCTGAGCTTCGCCGCGCGCGTCCAGCACGTAGCCGAGCGCGCCGGTCGCGACCGCGAGGAACGCGAAGAGCAGTTGATGCAACGCGGCGTACAGCAGGAGCGCGCTCTCCCGCAGACCGCCGATCTGGAACTGCGCCTCGCCGCGATTGGCGCGCTCGAGCAGGCGGTTCGCCTTCTCCGGGATCGCGACCGCCGACATCGCCATCTCCCGAATCGCGGTGGTGATCTGCCCCTTCCAGTCGGTGTTCTTGCCGATCACGAACTCCTGGAGATACGGACCCACCGTGTTGATCGGGTTCATGTTGGGATCGACCGCCGTGCACAATCCCAACGTCAGAACGGACGCGCGCTCGAAGATGACCCACTCTTTCGGCACCTGGAACGCGCTCGAGAGCTGGCGAAACGACACGTCGAGCTTCTTGAGATCAGCCATCGCCTCGAGCTTCGTCTTCATGTCCACCTGGATGTCCTTCAACGACCAGCCCTCGAGCGTCATTTGCTCCAGGAATCGATTCTGGAAGTACGCGATCACCCGCTCGGCGACGGCTTCCTCGCCCCCTTCCTGATCGCGCGAGATCATTCCTATTTGGCGCAGCGCCGCCGTAATCTTGCCCGCGTCGCGCCGGATGACACCGTCCCAGAACATCGGGACGCCCGCTTTCATGCTCGGCGCCAGCCGGCCAACGGCGCCGAAGTCCACCAGCGTGAACGAGCCGTCGGGGTGCACGAGGATGTTTCCCGGATGTGGGTCGGCGTGATACACGCCGTCGAGAAACACCATCTGACAGACCACCCGGAGCATGCGCTGCGCGAGCGCGGGACGATCGATGCCGAGCGCCTCCAGCTCCGCGAAGTCCGTGACCTTCGTGCCTTCGACAAACTCGGTGGTCAGCACGCGCTGTGTCGAGAGCTCGTGGACGACCACGGGAAAATGCACGTCGCGATTCCCCGCGAAGTTCTTCGCGATCGTCTCGATGTTCCGCGCTTCCTGCGCGAAGTCCAGCTCCTGCCGGATCAGCTCCGAGATGTCCGCATGATACGACTCCAGGCCGCGCATGCGCACGACGACCTGGACCAGATCCATGATGCGGCCGATCGCGTCGAGATCGAGTCGCGCGATCTCCTCGATGTCGGCGTGCTGCACTTTGACCGCGACGCGCCGTCCGTCGTGCAGCCTCGCCTCGTGCACCTGCGCCAGCGATGCGCTCGCGATCGGGATGGGGTCGAAGGACGCGAACAGCTCGTCCGGTGATTTCCCAAGCTCCTTCTTGATGCGCGCCACCACCTCGTCGAACGGTCGCGCGGGCACGCTGTCCTGTAGCTGCTCGAGCTCCTGTCTGAACTCGGGCGGGAGAAAGTTCGTGAGGATGCTGATGAGCTGACCGACCTTGATGAACAGCCCTTTCAGCTCGAGGATCGCGGCGACCAGTCGCTTGGAGTTCCTGCGGTGCCGGTCGACGAGCTTGACGTTGTACAAGCTTGGCCCGAGCACCGGACGCCAGAGACGCAGCCACATGTATCCGGCGAGAATCCGGACGGCGATCCATTGCGCCTTGGCGGCGCGAAAGCGCGTCGGCGTACCCGCGCGAGCGATTGCGACTTCGGCCGTATAGTTGGGCATGGAGGGACGAATTTGCCCGCCCAGGCCCCGGACCGCTAATTAAGCGTTGAGGCCAGTGCGAGCGTCATACTCATACTGCCAATCGGGGAGCGATTATGAAGAGGCTGCACCTGCTGGTCGGATTCGCGCTCGCGCTCACCACCGTCGCCGCCGTTCGCCTGGGCGGGTGGGCAATTGTGACCGTGGAGAATCCGCCGGAGTACCTGGTCGCGGGCAAACCGGTCGACCTCGACTTCACGGTCCGCCAACACGGCGTCACAATGCTCAGAGACCTCAAGCCAAGCATCGAGGCCAAATCCGGCATGCGTCGCGTCGCGGGAACGGCGTGGGCGCTCCAGCGGGCCGGCGGCTACCGAGGGACCATCACCGTCCCGCAGTCCGGCGAATGGCAAATCACGATCAACAGCGGTTTTGGGCGCAGCCGCACGAACCTGCTCCCGCTACGCGCCGTCGAGTCGACCGCTGGCGCGCCGGCGGCGATTCAGGAGCCCGAACGCGGCAGGTTGTTGTTCGCCGCAAAAGGGTGCGTCACGTGTCACGTGCACGGGGACGTGGACATCGAGGGCGACATGAAGGGCGCGGGGCCGGATCTTACCGGCAGACGATTCCCAGCCGCCTACCTCGAGCAGTTCCTCGCGGACCCGTCGATCAAACCGCCAACGGCGGCCAACGGCATGCGAATGCCGAATCTCGCGCTCAAGCGGACGGAAATCGCATCGCTCATCGCGTTCATCAACTCGGAGCGAAAACTCACGAGCCGCTGAGACAACTATTCGCGGATTTCCGCGAGCTCGGCCCGCCAGCGTGTGTCGCCCTTGGCGCACAGCTTCTTGAGCGCCGCGGCGTACTGCGCTTCGGCGGCGCGATCGCCGGAGGCGGACGCCGCGCGCATCGCGCCGTAGAGCGCACGGAACCGGTTCGGCTCCTTCGTCAGCGTCGCACGATACTCCGCGAGCGCCGCTGTCGGTTCCTTGAGCTCCATGAGCATGTCGCCGAGTAGCTCGCGAGCGGGTGCGAGAGGTCCCGGTGTCACAGCGTTCTTTTCCGTGGCGTCCTCGCGCCGCACTGCCTCGCGCATATGCGCGAGGGCCAGATCGTCATGATGTTCCGCGATCTCGAGCCACGCCTGGGCGCCTAACCGCTGAATGGCGACCTGCTCCGCCCAATACGGCTCACCCTTTGCCGCCAGTCGTTCGCGAATGATCGCCAGCGAATCGATCGACGCGCGCGCCTTCGGGAATTGGCCGACGTGCGACGCGCCCAGCGCGCGGGCGAAATACGTCATCGCTTCCGTCCACGGGAAATCGCTGGATTTCGGCTCGAGCGCGGCCGCCTCGGCCCAGGCGTGACGCTCCAGCGCGAACCGCGCCGGAATCGCGGCGAGCGCGAACACCCCAGCGGCGCCTGGCGCAGCGCCGGTGACTGCACGGACATCGAATCGGGCCGCGAGCGCCGGCAGCCGGTCCAGCACCGCTTGGGCGGCGGAGTCCTTCGCCATTTGTAAATACGCGTATTCCGCGTAATCGGACGCGTGCAGTGCCTCTCCGATCGAGCCGTTCTGTCTCGCTACTTCGATCGAGCGAAGATTTGCGTTGACGGACTCCTCCCACATGCCGACGCGCGTGAACGTGTGGGACGGCATGTGCAACGCATGCTCGGCGGACGGCGCGATCATCGAGTAGCGCTCCGCGGCAGCCGCGGCGCGGCTTGCCAGCGCGGGAGCGTCATACGTATGGATCAGGTAGTGCGCCAACCCAGGATGGTTCGGCTGCACGGCGAA
>DATBRO010000200.1:0-35698 GCA_036560265.1 Gemmatimonadaceae bacterium
GATCGTGCCCGTCGCGGACAAGGAGCGAATGCTTTGGGCCGCGGAGAAGTGCGCGGAGCTTCAAATCACATCCTGGCGTCCCGTACATTTCGCGCGCTCTCGTAGCGTCACGCCGCGCGGAGAGGGTCCAAAGTTCAGCGAGAAAATCAGTGCACGGATGCAGAGCGCGTTGGAGCAAAGCAGCGCGGCCTGGATGCCGGACATACATCACGAGGCCGAGGCGATCGACGTCTTGAGAAGCATTCCCTCCGAGTGGAAGCGTCTGCTTCTCGACGTCAGCGGCAATCCGCTGGCGCGGATCGTCTCCAACGGCCCGACGAGCATAGCCGTAGGTCCGGAAGGAGGTCTGGAGCGAAATGAGATCACTGCCGCGGAGGAACGGGGCTGGAAGCTTTCTTCGCTCACCCTAACCACTTTGCGGTTCGAGACCGCGGTCGTTGCCGCCGCCGCCGTGATTCGAGCTACGCAACTGTCACTCGGGAGTGTTTGACGTGGCCAACGACTGCCTCTTCTGCCGCATCATCAAGAAGGAGATTCCCGCGTCGATTGTCGCGGAGAACGAGCACTGCGTCGCGTTCAGGGACATCAATCCGCAGGCGCCGGTCCATATCCTCGTCATTCCGCGGGTGCACGTGGCGTCGCTCGACGAGGCGAAGGATGCGGAAGCCATCGGGCGCATGCTCTTGATGGCAGCCAGGCTGGCGAGGACCGAAGGAATTGCCCAACGGGGCTATCGCGTCGTGCTCAACACAAATGCGGACGGGGGCCAGACCGTTGCTCACGTCCATCTCCATCTGCTTGGCGGACGCAGGATGGCGTGGCCTCCCGGCTAGCTCCGTTCCAACTCGGCCGAGATGAAGAAGTGGGAACGGAGTTAGCTTGACACCACGCGCGAAAATTTCCTAAGTTTTACGGCTACCAATACTTACCGCCGGAGGAGGCAACGCTTGTCGGAAGTCATCATCCATGACGATGAGAACTTCGAGCGCGCGCTGAAGCGCTTCAAGAAAAAGTGCGAAAAGGCCGGGATTCTCTCGGACCTTCGGAAGCATCGGCACTACGAGAAGCCGAGTGAGCGCCGCAAGCGTAAGATGAACGCCGCGATCAGAAAGAATCGGCGTACGCGGCACGGCTGATGTCTGCGTTGCAGGCCCGGCTGCAGGCGGAGCTGACGGCCGCGCGCAAAGCGCAGGACAAAGCGGCAACCCTCCTCCTCGGAATGACACTCTCCGAGGTCAAGAATCGGTCGATCGAGCTCAAACGCGACCTCGCTGACGACGACGTCATCGACGTCGTTCGCAAAGCCATCAAGAAGCGTCGCGAATCCGTCGAGCTTTACGAGAAGGCCGGCCGGAGCGAGCTCGCAGAAAAGGAGCGTGCCGAAGTGGCGCTGCTCGATCGCTATCTGCCGCCCCAGGTGGGCCCCGAGGAGATACGCGCCGCGGTGCGCGCCGCAATCGCCGCCGGAGCGAACAACATGGGCGCGGTGATGGGCAAGGTTGTGCCTCAGTTCAAGGGCAGGGCGGAAGGCAGCGCCATCAGCGTCATCGCTCGCGAGGAACTCGCCGGAAAGTGAATCGTCACGCGCTCGCCGTGCTGGAGTTCCCACGCGTGTTGGACGAGGTAGCCGGCCGCGCGACGTCGGAGCTCGGCGCCGAGCACGTCCGCACGCTGGCACCAACGACGGACCGCGCGTGGATCGAACGTGAGCACGCGCGAATCGCCGCCGTCCGATCCCTGCGAGACGGAGAAGAGCCGTTGCGTCCGGAGTCCGCTCCGGACTTGCGAGCCGCGCTCGACAGGCTGCGCGTGTCGGGACTCTCGTGGAACGCGGTGGAGCTGCTGGCCGCGAAGCAGCTCCTTCGTTCGGCTCGAAGGACCCGCGAAGCGCTCACGGACGAGAAGCGGCCCGCGGGGGCGCGCGCCATGCTGTCGTCGTTTCTCGAGCGGCTGCTGCAAGATCGCCCCGCGGAGTCGTCGATTGAGCGGTGCATTGCCGACGACGCGACCGTGGAGGACGAGGCGTCTCCGGCGCTGCGAAGGCTGCGACGCGAGCTGCGCGCCTCCGAGGGAGAGCTGATTCGCCTGCTCGAGAAGCAGCTCGCGCGGCTCGATGAGGCGTTTCGCGTGCCCGACATGTCGGTGACGGTGCGAAATGGCCGATACGTCATTCCCGTTCGCCGCGACGGCCGCAGCGCGGTGAGCGGCATCGTACACGACGCGTCCGCGAGCGGTGCAACGCTGTTCATCGAGCCCCCCGCGGCGGTCGAGTTCGGAAACAGGATCCGGGAGCTGGAAGTTGAGGAACGCGAAGAGGTCGATCGCATCCTGCGCGAGCTCACGGAGCAGATTCGGCCGCTGCGTGAAGGTCTCGCCACGTCGCTCGAGGCGCTCGTGGAGCTCGACTCGCTCCACGCGCGGGCGGCGTTCGCCGCTGCGCACGAGTGCTTTCCGCCGTCATTCAGCGCGCCAAGCGAGGGCTGGTCGATTCTCGGCGGACGCCACCCGCTGCTGCTCGCGCGCGGCGTCGCAGTGGTGCCATTCGATCTCGACATGGACGGCGCCGAGCACACGTTAGTCGTGTCGGGACCGAACACCGGCGGGAAGACCGTGCTCCTCAAAGCCGTAGGCCTGCTCTCGGCGATGGGGCAGGCCGGCATTCCACCCACGTCGCGTCGCGGCTCGCGGCTCGCGATCTTCGATGATTACTTCGCCGACATCGGCGACGAGCAGTCCATCGAGGCGAGCCTCTCTACGTTCAGCGCTCACCTGCGGAACCTGTCGGAAATTCTGGCGTCGGCGACGGCGTCGTCGCTCGTCCTCATCGACGAGCTGGGATCGGGGACGGATCCCCTCGAAGGCGCGTCGCTCGGGTGGGCAATCCTCGAGGCGCTGACTCAACGCGAGACGACCACGCTCGCCACGTCGCATCTCGGCGCTCTGAAGGAGCTCGCCACTCAGCTGTCCGGCGTCGTAAACGCGTCGCTGCAGTTCGACTCGGAGCGACTGGCGCCGACCTATCTGTTCGTGAAGGGCGTGCCCGGCAGATCCTACGGCCTCAGCATCGCGCGCCAGTTGCGGCTTCCGGAGTCGGTTGTGGCACGGGCGGAAGAGCGAGTGCCGAGCACCGAGCGGGACGTCGCCGCGCTGCTCGAGCGTCTCGAGCAGCACGAGGCCGAGCTGAAGCAGCGGGAACAAGATCTCACGACGCTTCTCGAGGACGCCAAGCGGCGGGTGCAGGACGTGGTGAAGCGCGAGCGGAACGTTCGCGAGCGCGAGCGTGGAGTCGAACGGCAGTCGCGTCAGGATGCGCGGAAGTATCTGCTCAACGCCCGGGCCGAGATCGAGCGCACGCTCCGCGAGCTCAAGCGCGCGGGAGCGGAAGAGCTGGAGGAAAAGGCTCGCGCCGCTCGCCAGCACACGGAGCAGCTCGCGGCTCGGCAGGCGACGGTGATCGACCAGCTCGACGCCGAGGAAGAGAAGTCGAAGAAGCGCGCGTCGAGCCGGGCCCCGGCCGGGGAGCAGGGTAGCCTGATCGCCGGCGACATGGTGAAGGTCGACACGCTTGGCGGAAAGACCGGGCGCGTGCTCGAGGTTCGCGGAAGCGATGCGATGATCGCCGTTGGCTCGGTCAAGTTGACGGTGCCGTTGGCGCGCCTCGTGAAGATGGACCCGGACGAGATCGAGGTCGCCGTGGCGTGGCACGGGGACCTTCCGGAGATACACGTGCGGAGCGAGATCGACGTCCGGGGCCTGCGCGCCGAAGAGTTGGACAGCCAAATTCTCCAAGCGCTGGACGACGCAATCCGCGCCGATCTCCCCTCACTGCGCATCATTCACGGCAAGGGCACGGGCGCGCTACGCGAGCGTGTCGCCGAGATGCTGAGCAAGGACACCAGAGTCAAACAGTTTCGACTCGGTGCGTGGAACGAGGGCGGCGCCGGTGTCACGGTGGCCGAACTGGGATGATTCCCGACAACATCGTCGAGCAGGTGCGCGAGCACGCCGACATCGTGTCGATCGTCGGCGAGCTGGTGAAACTCAAACGCGTCGGCAATAGCTTTCGCGGGCCGTGTCCGTTTCATCAGGGCAAGGATTCGAACTTTGCCGTCTCGCCGAGAGGCGGCTACGTGTGCTTCGTCTGCCATGAAAAAGGAGACGTCTTCACCTTCGTGCAGAAGCGGCTCGGTCTCGACTTCGTGGACGCGGTGAAATACGTCGGCGGTAAGTCCGGCATCGAAGTGAAAGACGTCGCGCGCGATCGCACGGGCCCCGATCCGCGCGAGCGATTCTGGGAGATCAACAGCGCCGCCGCCGACTACTTCACGAAGGTCCTGTGGAGCGACGACCTCGGTGCACCGGCGCGCGAGTATCTCGCGAAGCGACAGATGGAGCGCGAAGTCGCGGAGCGATTCGGCCTGGGATTCGCGCCACGCGATCCCGCGCTGCTCCGCGTACATCTCGAGACCCTCGGCTTCGACGATGCCCGTCAAATCGAGGCCGGGCTGCTTGTGGTCAAGAATGAGGGAGAAGAGCCGCGGCCCCGTTTCCGCAACCGGCTGATGTTTCCGATCTACGATCCTCAGGGGCGAGTGATCGCGTTCGGCGGACGGGTGATCGGAACGGGTGAGCCGAAGTACCTAAACTCGGCGGAATCCCCGACGTTCCAGAAGGGCTCGACGTTATACGGGTTGAATTGGGCCAAGAATTCCATTCGGAAGGACGAGCGGGTGCTGCTCGTGGAAGGCTACTTCGACTGTGTCCGTCTGTTGGCCGCCGGGATCGAGAGCACGGTCGCACCGCTCGGCACGGCATTGACGGAGGCGCAGGCGGAGCTGCTTCGGAAGTACACGACTACGGTGTTCCTGCTGTACGACAGCGACCGAGCCGGACTCACAGCAACCTTTCGCGCGGGCGACGTCCTGCTGCGTCAGGGATTCAAGGTTCACGTCGTCACGCTGCCCGAGGGGGAAGACCCGGACACGTTCGTCCTGCGACAGGGACGCGAAAAGCTCGAAACACATATCAGCAACGCGATCGACGTCTTCGAGAGGAAGGTGCAGATACTGCAGCGCGGCGGGTGGTTCAACGATCTGCGCCGGAAGCGGGTAGCGCTCGATCGCCTGCTGCCGACGATACGCGCGGCTGCCGACCCGATCACGCGTGGGCTGTATCTTGCTCGCGCGGCGGCGACGGTGGGCGTGAGTGAAGACGTCCTCGAGCGCGAGCTACGACAATCACGTACAGCCCGCCAGGCCCGTCCGAGCACACGTGGTGTGGGCGACTTGGGCGACGTGAGCGAGCGGCGAGGCCCGGAAGCCCGAGCGCGCGCGCAGGAGAGGCGACGACCCTTCGGCACGGAGGGCTTGTCAGCGGAGCGTCAGTTGATTCGCTTGCTACTGCATCTGCGACAGTACGTCGAGGACGTTGCGAAAAGCGTCAGCATCAAGACCTTTCGAGAGCCTCGACTGGCGCAGATCTTTACGCACCTGGTCGCCTCCCCGGATGTTGCAGTCGATGTGCTGGCCGCGTCACTCGACGACGAAGCCGTGGCCGAGCTGAACGAGCTGTCGGGTCACGAGGGAGGCCTCGACGATCCAGCCCGAATCATTCAGGACTGCGTTTCGGTTCTGAAGCAGCGCGAGCTCGGCGAGAAGATCGACGAGATCGACCGACAGTTACCGCTTGCGGATGACGCAGAGAAGGACAAGCTGGTCCGTCGAAAACAGCAGTTGGCGACGGAAATCAACGCGCTTGGAGGACGCCGATGGCCGTCGTTTGGACGATCCCGGAAATGACGCTGGAGGAGCCGACGTGAACCCCGACGTTGCCACTCTCCTCGAGGTTCAGGCAGATGATCTTCGGATTTACGGAATAGAGGATCGACTCAGCGCGTTGGCGCCGCGTCTCACTGCGCTCGAGGAGGACAAGAGACACGCCGAACAAGCAGTCATCCACGTAAAACAGCAGATCGAGGCGGAAGAGCACCGCCAGCGCGAGCTGCAGGACCGACTTCAGCAGCACCGCCAAATGCGGGACAAGAGTGAAGGATTGCTCGGTCAGGTCAGCGCGCCGCGCGAAGCGGCGGCCGCGATGGCACAGATCGAACAGGCCAAACGGTTCATCGCCGATGAAGAGCGCGAGCTCGAGACGCTGTCGCATCGCCTTGCCGATCTGCGGAGGTCGTCAGGAGACCGGGAGAAGGCGGTCACCGAAATAGAGCGCGTCCAGTTGGAAACCCGCGCCTCGCTCGATGCCGATCGGGCCGCGCTCGAGAAAGAACTGAGCGAGGTCAAAGCGCAGAGAAACAAGAAGGCGCAGCCGGTGCCGCGCTCTCTCATGCAGCGCTACGACCGAATTCGCCAAAAGCGACGCTCGACGGCGGTTTTTCCACTTCGCGGCCAGTCGTGCGCACATTGTGATACCGCAATTCCGGTTCAGCGGCGCAGCACAATGGTAGCTACAGGCGCGACAGAGCTTTGCGAGGGTTGCGGCGTTTTGCTCTACGCCGCCGAATAATGCGATTGTAGATGCTCGGTGCCGCTCCTAACTTGGAGAGCGTGACCGCGACGGCCGTTCGTCCGCAATCCCGCTGGCTTCTCCCCGAAGCACCCGATTCCGTCGCCGTCGCTGTGCTGTGCCGCGAGTTGAACCTTCCCGAACTTGTGTGCCGGCTGCTGGTCGCGCGCGGACATCAGGAAATAGAGGGCGCGAAGCGCTACCTCAGGCCGCGGCTCGAACACCTGCACGATCCGTCGACGCTGGCTGACCTCGATCGCGCGGTCGATCGCATCGTTCGCGGGATTCGCGGAGGCGAGACGATTCTCATCCACGGCGACTACGACGTGGACGGCATCTGTTCGACGACGATTCTGACGCGCACGCTCCGATGGCTGGGCGGGTCGGTCACGCCGTTCATCCCGCATCGTCGCAACGGCTACGACCTTACGGCCGCCGGCGTGGCGGCAGCGAAGACAGCGGGCGCGAAGCTCGTCGTGACGTGCGATTGTGGAACGAGCGCACTCGCGCCGGTGAGTGAGCTGCAACGGGCCGGCATCGACGTCATCGTGACCGACCATCACTTGCCGGGTGGTCCGCTCCCCGCAGCCTACGCGATCCTGAATCCGCGGAAGCCCGGCTGCCCGTCACCCGACAAGGATCTCTGCGCGGCCGGCGTAGCCTTCAAGCTCGCCATGGCAGTCACGAAGGCGATGGGTGCCAGCCCGAACCCGGTGTTCAACATGCTGGATCTCGTCGCGCTCGCGACCGTCGCGGATGTCGCGCCGCTTCGCGGCGAGAACCGCGTGCTCTCGATCTATGGTCTGAAGCTGTTGAACGAGACGAAGAACGTCGGGCTCCGCGCGATGATCCGCGCCGCTGGTCTCGACCGCAAACCCATCACGGCGGGTCGAGTCGGCTTCATCCTCGCGCCGCGCCTCAACGCCGCCGGCCGGGTGGGCAGCGCAATGCGAGGCGTCGAGCTGCTCCTCGCGACGGAAGACGCCGTCGCCAATCCCATCGCGCGTGAGCTCGAGGAGCTGAACGGGCATCGCCAGCAGCTGGACCGCGAGGTACTCGAGCAGGCCCGCGACATGGTGCGCGGAATCGACCTGGATCAGACCTACGGTCTCGTGCTCGCGGCGGAGGGCTGGCATCCCGGCGTCATCGGAATCGTGGCCTCGAGAATCGTCGAGGAGTTCGGGCGGCCGACGATCCTGATCGCCTTGGAGGGCGACGAAGGGAAGGGATCCGGACGCTCGATCTCACCCTTCGATCTGCACGCGGGCATCAGTCGCTGCGGCGAGCTGTTGCTGCGGTTCGGCGGTCATCGGTCGGCCGCCGGCGTGACGGTGGCGCGCGATCGGGTGCCGGATTTCGCGCGACGGTTCAACGAGGTGGCGAGAGAGACGCTGACGCCCGCCGACCTCGTTCCGGAGCTGCGTGCCGACCTCGAGGTGGAACTACAGGATCTCACCGATGGTCTCGAGGCGCTTCTGCGTCACGTCGAACCGTGCGGCATCGGCAACCCGTCGCCGGTGCTCATCGCCCGCGGCGTGCGCGTAGCCGCGCCTCCCAAAGTCGTGGGCAAAGACGGGCTTCGCGTACTGCTGCATCAGGGCGCCACGGAGATCACGGCACTGGGCTGGGGGATGGCGTCGCGCGCCGTCGAGCTGTCCGTCGGGAGCACCGTGGACGTGGCGTTTCGTCTGGAGCGCGACGAGTGGAACGGCGAGTCGCGGTTACAAGCGCGTCTCGCTGATTTCCGCGCGTAGGTCGACGCGGAGCGACGGCTGCGGATCGTCGCGGGCAAATGGAAAGGCCGGCGCCTCAAGCGGCCCTCCGACGAACGGGTGCGCCCTACCGCGGATCGCGTGCGCGAGGCGTGGATGAGCATCGTACACCCGGAGCTCGGCGGCGCGCGCGTTCTCGACCTCTTCGCCGGCTCCGGTGCACTCGGACTCGAGGCGCTGTCGCGGGGTGCTCGCAAGGCGACGTTCGTGGAGCTTGGCGCTCGCAGCCTCGCGGCGCTGCGCGACAACATTCGATTGGTCGGGGCGGAAGCCGAGGCAACCGTGCACCGTGGCGACGGACTCAAGTTCGTGTCACACCTGGCGGCCAACGAGTTCGATATTGCGTTCGCCGATCCGCCGTATCGATTAGGCATTGCGGAACAGATCGCGAAACAGTGGCTCACCACCCCCTTTGCGCGGCTGCTCGGCATCGAGCATGAGAAATCGGTGACGTTGCCCGCGCCCGGCGATCGTCGTGCGTACGGGGACACCGTGGTGACGCTCTATCGCGCTGAATAAGTTCCATCCTCCGTACCCAATCCCCCGTCCTCCTTCATGCGAATCGCCATCTACGCCGGCTCCTTCGATCCCATCACGCGCGGTCACGAGGACCTCATGATGCGCAGTCTCGGGTTCGTGGATCGACTGATCGTCGCAGTGGCAAGAAGCGTCGGGAAGGCGCCGGTGTTTACCGTCGAGGAGCGCGTCGCCTTGGTCCGGGCGGCAGTCGGAGACGAGAAGCGCATCGAGGTCAAGAGCTTCGACGGACTGCTCGTGGACTTTGCGCGCTCAGTCGGTGCGAACGTCATCATTCGCGGCCTCCGCGCCGTCAGCGACTTCGAGTACGAGTATCAGATGGCACTCATGAACCGGCACCTCGCCCCGGGGCTCGAGACGATCTTCATGGTGCCCTCGCTCGACACGACCTACATCAGCGCGAGCCTCGTGCGCGAGGTCGCGCGATTTGGCGGCGACGTCTCTGGGCTCGTGCATGCCGCGGTCGCGAAAGCGCTGAAAGCCAAATTCCACACGAAGGTGTCACCCTGAGCCAGTCGGCTCAGAATGACAGTGTTTTCCTCCAAAACGTCCGGACGCGCGCGTCCGCGCTCTCGCGCCGCGTCGTATTTCCGGAGTCGTCGGATCCGCGAACGCTCGACGCGGTCGCGGCGCTCAAGGCAAAGCGCATCGTCGAGCCGGTACTCGTGCTCGACCCGCGCGTTCCCGAATCCCACGCACGCGCGCGCACTCTCGGCGTCGAGTGCGTGAATCCCACGGACGACAACCGGCACGCTGACGTTGTCGCAACGTTGCTCGAGCTGCGTGGGCGCAAGGGTATGACCGCGGAGAGCGCCGCCCTTCTGTCCACCGACCCGCTCTTCTTCGCGGATTGGCTGGTGCGAACCGGCGAAGTCGATGGCTGCGTGGCGGGCGCCGTTCGAACCACCGCCGACGTCCTTCGCGCGGCGCTCTGGCTCGTCGGTCCCGCCGTCGGGGTTCGGACCATATCGAGTGCCTTCTACATGGTGGTGGCACCCTTTCGCGACGGGGCATCCGAAGTGCTGACATTCACCGATTGCGCGGTCGTTCCGGCGCCGGACGCCATGCAACTCGCCGACATCGCGATCGCCGCCGCGGTGGACCGGAGGCGCATCGTCGGTGATGATCCCATCGTCGCATTCCTGTCGTACAGCACGTACGGCAGCGCGGATGGCGCATCCGTCAGCATGGTGCGCGAAGCATTGGCGGAAGTGCGGCGGCGTGCGCCTGATCTCGCCGTGGACGGAGAATTGCAAGGAGACGCGGCGTTGGTTCCGGCCGTGGCTGCCCGCAAGGCGGCCAACAGCAGCGTCGCCGGTCGAGCCAACGTGCTCGTCTACCCGTCACTGGATGCTGGAAACATCGCGTACAAGCTCGTCGAACGGCTCGGCGGCGCTTCTGCCATCGGCCCGATCGTGCAGGGGCTGCAACGACCGTGTAGCGACCTTTCGCGCGGTGCAACGACCGATGACATTATCAACGTGGCGGCAATCACCGCGCTTCAAGCCGGTGACCAGGCCGTTACAAGCCTCGACCGCTGAGGAGAGCAATTCATGAGCTTTTCGATCAAGAAGCAGGATGACGTTGTCGTCGTAGACGTTGAAGGTCAGCTCATCGTGGGCAACCGCCAGGAACTGAAGCAAAAGGTGCTCGACGAGTTGGAGCGCGGTGAGCGCAAGTTCCTGATCGACTTCTCGCAGACCGGCTATATCGACAGCTCGGGGCTCGGCGTGCTCGTATCGCTGTCCAAAAAGATCCGCGAGCAGGGTGGAGAGCTTCGGCTCGCCAATCTGAACGACGACCTGAAGACACTATTCGAGCTGACGAAGCTCGACACGCTATTCCAAATTGCTGATACGCGCGAGCGCGCGCTGCAAAGTTTCTGACCGGCGGCTCCTCTAAAGTTCGCACCATCGAGCTGGAAATCCCGAACGACGTTCGGGAGATAGAACGCGTCGTCGAGCTCGTGCGGCACGAGTGCGCGGTCATGCATTTCGGTCGCCGGCAACTCCAGCTGAACGTGCCGGTGGCGCTCACGGAGGCTCTCTCCAACGCGATTCTGCGCGGCAACGCCGACGATCCCCGCAAGCGCGTCTACGTTCGCGTCCGCGTCGACCGCGTAACGCTCATCATCGAGGTGAAGGACGAGGGCGCCGGGTTCGACATGGAAGAGTGCACGATCGATCCGACGACGCCGGACCATCTTCTGAGCGAGACGGGACGCGGCCTGTTCCTGATGCGGAAGTTGATGGACCGCGTCGAGCGATTTGCGGGCCGGCCGGGAAACGTGGTGCGGCTCACGCTGCGACGTGCGTCATGACGGACCTCGCTTCCGTACTCGCGGCCTTCACGGCCGCTACCGGCTGCAACGCCTCCGTGTGGACGAAGACGGCGGGCGGCGTGTTGACGTGGGAAGCGGCGACAAACCGGGCGCCTCCGCCTGAATTCCTTCCGACGACGTCCGAAGGGCCGCAGCCGCTCAGTACTCCCGATGGTCCCGCCCTCATAGCGGCAATACCCGGCCCCCGACGCGCATGGCTCGTGACCGGCCCGTGCGAGGTTCCCGCCGTACGCCTCGAATCCCAGCTGAAGTTCCTCCTTCCCGTCATCGGCCAGTTCATGCAATCCGCGCTGGAGGTCGAGCACGCCGCAAACGAGCTCGCCGAACGGTACGAGGAGATCAATCTGCTCTACACGACCAGCGAGATCCTGGGTCGCACGGTCGCGCTCGAGGAAGCCACGAGCCGCATACTCACGGAGATCTCGGAGACCGTTGGCGCGCGCAAGGCAACGGTCCTGGTGCACGACGCGACGGCCAGGTCCCTGATCGCCGTCGCCGCCCTCGGCGTGACACCGGAAAGCGTCCCCGCGATTCCTGTCGACGACGAAGGCAGCGTGTCGGCGAGAGTCTTCAGAACATGTCACGCCATGATCGTCGAAGCGGATCAGATGCCCTGGGATGGTGAGAGCTCCTTCCGAAAGGGAGCCATGCTGTCGGTCCCCATCATGTGGACGTCGCCGCGTGGTGGAGCGCAGCCGCTTGGCGTCGTCAATCTGTCCGATCGCCGAAGCGGCCAGCCGTTCAGCGCGGGCGATCTGAAACTGATCTCCGCGATCGCGACCCAGATCGGCACGGCGATCCAGAACGCGCGGCTCGTGCGCGAATCCCTCAGCCAGCAGCGGCTGCGCCAGGAGATGCAACATGCGCACGACCTTCAGATGCGCCTGCTGCCGAGCGTGGACACCGTCGCCCCGACCGCGACGGTCGCGGCGCGCGTCGTGCCGGCCGAGAGCGTGGGTGGGGATCTGTACAACCTCTTCCGACTCGGCCCAGGGAGGACTGGCGTCATGATCGGCGACGTCTCCGGCCACGGCTATCAGGCGGCACTCATCATGGCACTCACGATGAGCGCATCCGCGATCCACGCGCAGACGACGCCGGATCCCGGAGAGACGCTCGGCGCGCTCCTCTCGTCGATGCGCGACGAGCTGGCCACGACCGAGATGTACATCTCGCTGTTTTACGCCGTGGTCGATCGCAACTCGGGACGCCTGCGCTACGCGAACGCCGGGCATCCGCATGCGTTCGTGATCCCAAAGAACGGCAAAGTCGAACGCCTTCCGGCGCTCGATCCGCCGCTCGGAATGGGCACGGCTGCCCCAAGTGGCGCCAGCCGGCCATGGACCACGGGAGATCTCCTGCTCCTGTTCACCGACGGCGTCAGCGACGCGCGCAACCGTCAGGGCGAGCGACTGGGCGAGGAGAAGATCGTCGAGATTGCGCGCCGCTATCGCGATGAGCCGCCCGCAACGCTCCTCGATCGGATCTTCAGCCTGCTCGATCAGCACACCGGCGACACGCGGCGGCGAGACGACCTGACGATCGTCGCTTTGCGGAGCTGACATGCGTCGGCGGGGTCTGCGGACAAACGCGCTGCCGCCGGTTCGCAAAAGCCTGGGCCAGCATTTTCTGAACGACCGGCGCATTCTCGCCCGGATCGCGGATGCGCTTGATCCACGTGACGATGAAACGATTCTGGAAATCGGATCGGGAAGGGGAGCGCTCACCGAAATACTTCGCGAGCGCGCGGGCCGAGTCATCGCGATCGAGTACGACCGGGCGCTCGCGGCGCTCCTCCGCGAACGCTACGCCGCGGACCCCAAAGTCCAAATTGTCGAAGCCGACGTACTGCAAACCGACCTCGGCGCGCTCGCCGCGGGCCCGTATGCGCTCGTCGGAAACATCCCATACTACATCACGACGCCGATTCTCTTTCACGCGCTACGGCGCCCACGCGCCGATCGCATCGTGTGTCTGGTGCAGCGTGAAGTCGCGGATCGGATGAGCGCGTCTCCCGGTTCAAAGGAGTACGGCGCGCTTTCCGTCAACCTCCAGGCGCTCGCGAAGGTCGAGGCGGTGTTTCGAATACCGGCCGGCGCGTTCACGCCGCCGCCGAAAGTCGACAGCGCCGTCGTGCGAGTCACGCCCCGCAGCGACCCAGTCGTGACCCCGGACGAAGAGCTGGGATTTCGCGAGCTCGTTCAGGGCGCATTCGGTATGCGACGCAAGCAAATGCGCCGAGTCGTGCGAGAGCTGCTGGACCCGATGAGCGCGGACCGCGCCGACGCGTTGCTCGAAGCGGCGGGGATCGAGTCAGAGGTACGACCGGAAACGCTCGGAGCCGAGCAATTCGCCGCGCTGTTGCGCGCGAGCGCGAGCGACTAGTCGCGGTTCGTGAGGGCGAAGGAGAGGCTCTCGAGTTCCATCGCCATGTTGACGGTCTTCACCGTGACGTCCGAGGGAACCTGAAGCTGCGTGGGCGCGAAGTTCAGGATCGCCTTGATGCCCGCGCGCACGAGCCGGTCGACGACCGCTTGTGCGTTCTCACTGGGCACGGCGAGAACGGCGATATCGGGCGGCTCCTTGTGGGCATCTTTTTCCAAGTGATTGATGTCCCGGACCGCGATGCCCTCGAGCGTTTTTCCGACTTTGTCGGCGCTCGAGTCGTAGGCAGCGAGGATCTTGAAGCCGCGCTGCTTGAAGCCGCGGTACTGCGCCAGCGCCGCGCCGATTTTGCCGGCGCCGATAATGACGACCTTCCACTGGCGGCCAAGGCCAAGGATCTCGCGAAGGCGTCCGGCGAGTTCGGGGACGGAGTAGCCCAAGCCTCGCTTGCCGAAGGACCCGAAAAAGGACAGATCCTTCCGCACCTGTGCGGAGGTGGTTCCGCAGCGGCGGGCCAGCTCGTCGCTGGAGATCGTCGAGAGCCCGCGAGCCTCGAAATCTTCGAGAAACCTCAGATAAGCCGAAAGGCGGCGAACTGTCGAATCGGCAATGCGTTTCACGGCGCGGGAAGCTTTGTGAATTCATTCACAAGTTAGTCGTGCCCAGCGGCGGTTACCAGCGGCTGCGTCGTCTGTTTGTTCAGGTTATCTTCGGGTATGAAAGTCCAAGTCACCTCAGAGATCGGGCAATTGAGGTCAGTGCTCGTCCACACGCCTGGGCCGGAGCTGTTCGCCGTCACGCCCCGGACGCGCGAGGACTTTCTGTACGACGACATCATCGAGGCCGAAACCGCTCGCCGCGAGCATCAGCGGCTGATCGCGATCCTGGAGCGCTTCGCCAAGGTGTACCAGGTCCGTGATCTTCTCGAGGACGTCCTGAAGCAGCCCGAGGTCCGTGATCTGTTCGTTCACGAAACGATGGACATCGTTCCGTCGGAGCCGTTGGCCCGCACGATCGCCGAGCTCGATGCGGCCGAGCTGGCGAGCATGCTGATCGAGGGCAAGGAAGAGCAGCCGGGGCTGCTCTCCAAGGCGCTGAACGAATCAGGCTACGAGCTGCCGCCGTTGCCGAACCTTTTCTTTACGCGCGACAGCTGCATCCCCGTCGGCGATCACGTGCTCATCGGCTCGATGCGATACGGCATCCGGTGGCCGGAAGAGCTGATCATGAAGTCGATCTTCATTCATCATCCCGACTTTGAGAGTCGCGGTCTGCTGTACGACGGCTCGGTGGAGCGACGGCACCACTACACAATCGAGGGCGGAGACGTCCATCCGCTGCGTGAGGATCTCGTGGTAATCGGATTCTCGGAGCGGTCGAGCCCCGCCGCGATCGACGGATTGGCTTCGCTGCTCTTCGAGAAGACCGCGGTCACCGACGTGATCATCGTGGTGATGCCGGAACACACGACGGCGATCCACCTGGACATGATCTTCACGCATCTCGACCGGGAGCTCTGCATCGTGTATCCGCCGCATTTCATCGGACCGGAGCGGTTGCGGGTGCTGCACTGGCGCAAGGGCGAGCAGTGTCTCCGAGAGCCCGGCACCTTCTTCGACGCGCTCAAGAGCGTCGATTTGCCGCTGGAGCCGGTGCTGTGCGGCGGAAAGAAACGTACGTTGCAAGACCGCGAGCAATGGGCGTCCGGGTGCAACTTTGCCGCGATGAAACCCGGCCTGGTGCTGTCGTACTCCCGTAACGAAGCGACGCTGCGCGAGATGGAAAGCGTCGGATTCCGGATTGTCCCCGCGGTCGCGTTCCTCACTGGTGAGGCCAGATTCAAGGAAGGCGAGCGCGCAGTGATCACGTTCGATGGGTCCGAGCTGGTGCGCGGCGGCGGTGGGCCGCGCTGCATGACCTGTCCGATTCAGCGCGACGATCCATGGACCTGAGTGACCTGCGGTCACTCAGCTATGCCGTCGTCGACGTCGAGACGACAGGCACGCGCGTCCATGGTGGGGATCGCATCATGGAAGTGGCCGTCGTTCACGTGCGCGATGGTATCGCCACGACGGCCGCGGAATTTCTCGTGAACCCACAGCGCCCGGTGTCGCCCTGGGTGTCGCGTCTCACGGGCATCACATGGGAAACCGTTCACGAGGCACCGACGTTCGGCGACATCGCTGAGCGCATTCAGGAGTCGATCGACGGCCACGTGTTCGTGGCGCACAACGTCCGTTTCGACTGGCGGTTTCTGTCGATGGAGCTTCAGCGCGCGACGGGCCGAGGCTTACGCGGCCGGCGCCTCTGCACGGTGAAATTCGCCCGGAAGCTTCTGCCGTACCTCCGGCGTCGCAATCTCGACGCGCTCGCCTGGCACTACGATGTTCCGATCATCGGACGGCATCGCGCCGGCGGCGACGCGCGAGCGACCGCTCGCATTCTGCAGCACATGTTCGTGGAGGCGCGACGTCAGGACGTCGACACGTGGAACCAACTCGAGACGCTTCTGAGGACACCAAAGCCACCCCCGGTCAGGTCTTACCTTCCACAACCCGTTCGAGACGAGGCTGTGGCGTGACGGCTCCGCCGGGCGCTCCGCTGGTCGAGAGCCGGAAGATCGGGAAGTGGCAGGTGCACGCGCTCCAGGCAGGTGGCCAGAAGCTCGACGGCGGCGCGATGTTCGGCGTCGTCCCGAAGCCGCTCTGGGAGCGCCGCATCCAGCCCGACGAACGCAACCGGATCCAGCTCGGCATGCGGTGCCTCCTGATCGAGCACGAGTCTGGGCTCGTGCTGATCGATACCGGTGCGGGCAACAAGGAGAACGAGAAATTCCACGCCATCTACGGCGTGGAGAATCGTAGCTCGGAGGGCGCGGGCGACACGCAGCTCGAGGACGCACTTGGCCAGCTGGGTCACGCGCCGGAGGACGTCTCGATCGTGATCAATTCGCACCTGCACTTCGATCACGCGGGCGGCAACACCAGGCGGGACGCGAAGGGTAACATCGTGCCGACCTTTCCAAAAGCACGATACGTCGTGCAACACGGCGAGTACGAGTACGCGACGCACACCAACGAACGCACGGCGGCGAGCTACTTCCCGCATAATTTCGTTCCGGTCTTCGAGCGCGGCCAATTCGACTTCGTGCGCGGCGAGAAAGAGATCGTCGCGGGCATCTCCACGCTTCCGACACCGGGCCATGTCCCGCACCATCAGGGAATCCGGCTCGAGAGCGACGGCGAAGTAGCGTTCTACATCGCCGATCTCGTCCCGACGACATCGCACCTGCCACTACCCTGGATCATGGGGTACGACGTCGAGCCGCTGGTAACGCTGGAGACCAAGCGTCGGATTCTCGGCCGCGCGTTCGACGAGCAGTGGCTCATTGTGTTCGAGCATGACGCAAAAACGCCGTGGAGTCGCATCGCGCACGACGGAAAAGCATACACGCTCTTGACCTAAGCTCCCGCCAGGTCTACGTTTACAACACAACTAACAAAGTGGATCAGCAGTCAGCTGATCCCACCCTTCGGCCCTCGCGAAGTTGCGAGGCGTGCTGCTGGAGTTTGGATGGAAGCCATGAGCGCCGTGTTGCGCGCGCCGTGGCGTCTGCGGACTCCTGCACTCGGGGTCCGCATTTTTTTTCTCGAGAGGTAACAGCATCCAGGACACCACCAAACGCGTGCGGGTCAACCGCCAGATCCGCATCAGCCCTGTTCGCGTCATCGGCGCCGACGGTTCTCAGCTCGGCATCATGGAAGTGGATACGGCGCTCAGAATGGCGGATGAGGCGGGTCTCGATCTCGTTGAAGTCGCTCCTACCGCTCGGCCGCCAGTGGTCCGCATCATGGACTACGGCAAGTACAAATTCGAGATGGCCAAGCAGGCACGGATCGCGAAGAAGAAGCAGCACGTGATCGAGCTGAAGGAGGTGAAGTTCCGGCCCGGCATCGGCGATCACGACTTCGCGACCAAGACCGGCCATGCGCGGCGGTTCCTGGAGGAAAAGAACAAGGTGAAAGTCACCATGATGTTCCGTGGTCGACAGGTCGCGCATCCGGAGCTTGGACAGGCCGTGCTCGACCGCGTAGCAACGGCGCTCGCCGACATCGGAAAAGTCGAGACCGCCGGACGATTGGAAGGGAAGCTGATGACGATGATTCTCGCGCCGAAATGACGCGAGCTACCGAGATCGCAACATGCCGAAGATGAAATCGCACAAGGGCGCGAGGAAGCGCTTCTCGCTCACCGGAACGGGAAAGGTGAAGCGCAGCCGCGCGTTCAAGAGTCACATCCTCACCAAGAAGACGTCGAAGCGGAAGCGCCGCTTGCGTCGCAGCGCCGTCATCGCGACTCGCGGTGAGGCCAAGAGACTCAAGCGCCTCCTGCAGGCGTAAGGGGGAATAGACCATGCCTCGCGCTCGATCGAACGTTCCGCGCTTGAAGCGGAAGAAGCAAATCATGAAGGCGGCCCGCGGTGCGTTCGGTGGCCGCAGCAAGCTGTGGAAGGCGGCGAAGGAGAACGTGGAGCGCGGTTGGAAATACGCCTACCGCGACCGCAAAAACAAGAAACGTGATTTCCGTCGCCTCTGGATCACCCGCATCAACGCGGGCGCGCATCAGAACGACTTGAGCTACAGCAAGTTCATGAACGGGCTGCGGAAAGCCGGTATCGAGATCGACCGTAAGATTCTCGCGGATCTCGCGGTGCACGATCCGGCCGCGTTTACCGCGCTCGCGGAGAAGGCTCGATCGGCACTGAATGCCGCGTGAAGAAGTAAGCGGGAAGCGGGAAGCGTCCTTCACAGCGGCGGCAGCGCACCGAATCAGGTAGCTGCCGCCGCTCTCGTTTCACACTAACATCTGCGCATGCCTAGTCAGGATCTCGAGAATTACATCGCTGCTGCAGCCGCGCTGCTTGCGGACGCGCAGAGAGCTATTGAGGCGGCCGAAACCGCGGACGCTCTGGAAGCCGCACGCATTCATTATTTGGGAGATCGCTCAGGTTTGCTCAAGGAGCTGCAGCGACAGCTCGCGTCTCTCACGAAGGAGGAGAAGCCACAGGCAGGGCGGTCGTTCAACGAAGCCAAAGGCCGCCTTGAAGCGTTGTACGCCGAACGCGCAGCGGCTCTCGCGAAAGCGCTTCCCGCTTCCCGCGTCCCGCTTATCGATCTCACGATGCCCGCGCGCCACGTCTGGCGCGGCGCGAAGCACCCCGTGACGCTCGTGATCGAAGAGATCGTCGACATTTTCCGCGAGCTCGGCTTCACCGTCGCGCTCGGACCGCTCGTGGAGACGGAGTGGTACAACTTCGGCTCCCTGAACTTCCCGCCAGACCATCCGGCGATGGATGCGCACGACACGTTGTATCTGCGCGACGACGTGCTCCTCCGCACGCATACGTCGCCCGTTCAGATCCGCACGCTGCAGCGTTTTCCGCCCCCGATCCGGATTCTCGCGCCCGGTGACGTCGCGAGACGCGATTTCTTCGACGCGTCGCATGCGCCCGTGTTCGCCCAGATCGAAGGGTTGTGCGTCGACGAAGGCATCAGCTTCGTCGATCTCAAAGCGATGCTCACCAATTTCGCGCGGCGCTTCTTCGGATCGGCGGTGACGCGGTTTCGTCCCAGCTATTTCCCGTTCACGGAGCCCTCGGCGGAGATGGACGTGCAATGCCAGCTGTGCAAAGGCGCCGGATGTCCGGTCTGTCAAGGAACGGGCTGGACCGAGATTCTTGGTTCCGGAATGGTGCACCCTAGCGTCCTCGAAGCGGCGGGCGTCGACGCCGATCGGTACACTGGCTGGGCGTTCGGTATGGGCCCGGGCAGGATCGCGCTCCAGCGTTACGACATTCCCGATATTCGCATCCTGTACGACTCGGACATGAGATTCCTGGAGCAGATCGCGCGACCTGTCCTGAGCGGAGTCGAAGGATGAACGTTTCGTACGAGTGGCTGCGTGCGTTCGTCCCGATCGACGCGACGCCGCCGCAGCTCCGCGACCTGCTCACTGCGCACACGGCGGCGGTCGAAGGTCTGGTGCCGCTGCGCTCCGATCTCGCGCCGATCGTCGTCGCACGCGTCGCTGAAGCGTCGCGCCATCCGGATTCCGATCACTTGTGGGTCACCAAGGTCGACGCCGGGACCGGCGAACTACTCGAAGTGATCTGCGGCGCGCCCAACGTGAGGGCGGGCGCGCTGTATCCGTTCGCCGCCGTCGGTACCACGCTGCCGAACGGAATGAAGATCGAGCGTCGCAAGATTCGCGGTGTCGTCTCGAATGGCATGCTGTGCTCCGCGCGCGAGCTCGGCCTCGGCGACGACCATCAGGGCATTCTCGAGCTCGAGGTGAGCGCCGCGCCGGGTACCGCATTTCTCTCCGTAATGCCGGTTGGCGACGTCCGGCTTCAGCTCGACGTCGGTGCGAACCGGCCGGATCTGCTCGCGCACCTCGGCGTCGCGCGCGAGATCACGGCGATCACCGGCATGAAGTGGCATCTCCCCGAGATTCCGAACCTCGGCCCTGAGACTTCGAAGGCGCGCCGAGTCGATGGGAAGGGAAGTACAGCCGGAATCGAAGTGCGAGTCGACGCCGATACCATGACGCGGCGATACATGGGCGGGGTGATCCGCGGAGTCCAGATCGCCGCGAGCCCGGAGTGGCTGGTACGCCGACTCGAAGCGGTTGGCGTGCGCTCGATCAACAATGTCGTCGATGCGACGAACTACGTGCTGCACGAGCTGGGGCAGCCGATTCACGCGTTCGATCTTCGAAAGATCGCGGGCGCCGTCGTCGTGCGGCGCGCGGCGCCGAGCGAGAAGCTGGTTACGCTCGACGGGATTTCGCGCGCGCTGCCGCCCGGCAGCGTCGTGATCGCCGACAGCGCGCGGGCTCACGCAGTCGCGGGAGTCATGGGCGGAAAAGACAGCGAGGTCACCGACGAAACGCGCGACCTGTTCGTCGAAGTCGCGAGCTTCGATCCAAAGCTCACGCGGGTAGCGCGGCGAGCACTGGGACTCTCGACAGACGCGAGCTATCGCTTCGAGCGCGGCGTCGATCCGGAGGTCGCGCCGCTGGCGATGGACCGCGTGGTTCGCCTGATCGTCGGTCTGGCGGGTGGATCGCTGGCCGATCCGCCGGTCGACATTGTGGGGACGATTCCCAAGCCGCCCGACGTCACGCTGCGCGCGAAGCGCGTGGCTCAGGTGCTCGGCACCGACGTCCCGAGGGACCAGTCACGCAGGTATCTCGAGGGGGCGGGCTTCGAGATTCTCTCGACGTCAGACCGTGAGCTGCGCGCGAGGGTGCCGAGCTGGCGCTCTGATATCACCGCAGAAATCGATCTCGTCGAGGAAGTCGCGCGCTTTCATGGCTACGACAAGTTTCCCGTGGAGATTCGGCCCTTCCGGCCGACCACGACGTTCGACGATCCACTGTGGACCGTCGCCGACCACCTCCGCGAGGCGCTCGTCGGCCTTGGGCTGTACGAAACGCGACCGATGCCCTTCGTCCACGGAACGGAAGACACGCACGTGCGTGTCGGCAATCCGCTATCGGAGAACGAAGCGTATCTCCGGCAGTCGCTGCTGGAGACGCTCGCGCGGCGCGCCGAGTACAATTTGTCGCACCGCGTAGGCGACGTCCGCATCTTCGAGATCGGCTCGGCGTTCGCGCGTGGAAAGTCCGCCATGCCGCGTGAGCAGACGCGACTTGGCGTGCTGCTGATGGGGCGCCGCCGTCCGCCGCATTTCAGCGAGCCGCAACCTCCGCTCTTCGACGAGTGGGACGCAAAGGCAGTCGCCGAAGTTGCGGCGAGCGCGGCGTATCGGGGACAGCCGATCGAGCTCGCCCCCGGCGCGGGCGGTCATGTCCTGTGGCAGATCGACGTCGCGGGAAAGAAAGTCGGCAACATCGTGCGCGCGGAGCTCGATGCGCCGGTGTGGGCCGCTCCCGCATTCGGAATCGAGCTGATACTGGGTGACGTGGAGACGGAACCGGCCGCCGCTCGTGGAAAGCACTCTTATATAGAAGAGGCCCGAACGGACAAATCGCCGGTCTCACGCTATCGCGCGCTTCCGACGATGCCGCCGGCCGAGATCGATCTGGCTCTTCTCGTTCCGCGCGGGACCAACGCGGCGGACGTGGAGCGCGTCATACGATCCGCGGCCGGCGAGCTGCTGGAGGCTCTCGATCTGTTCGATCAATACACCGGAGCCGGGATCGACAGCGATCATCGCAGCCTCGCGTGGCGATTGACGTTCCGTCATCCGGAACGCACTCTACGCGACAAGGAAATCGAGGGGCGGCGCAACAAGATTCTCAGCGCCCTGGAACAGGAGCTTCATGTCCGGCAACGAACGGCCTGAACTGCGCGCGTATCGCGAGCTCGAGACGCTCGTTCGGCATTTGGGAGAGGAGCTCGCTGCCTTTCGCCAGCGCGCGCTGTCGGCCGAAGCGCAACTGAAGGAGCCAGGGGGGGGACACGGCGCGGGGCACGGACACGCCGGCAAAGGACGCAGCGCCGCGCACGGCGAACGATTGACGGATCTGGAGACGGAGAACGCGACGCTCAAGACGCGGCTGGACCGCGCGGAAGACCGGGTGCGTCAGGTGATGGATCGCGTGCGCTTCCTCCGCCAGCAGTTGCAGGCGGAGACGACCGGTGCAGGAGGACGCCGGTCATGAGCACGAAAAAGAATCTTGTCCGCGTCACAATTCTCAACGAGGAGTACGCGATTCGCAGCGACGCCTCCCCCGAGCATACGCGTGAGGTCGCCGCTTATCTCGAGGCCGCCATTCGTCGCGTGCTCGACAGCGGCACGGTGGTCGAGACGAATCGCGCGACGATTCTCGCCGCTCTTCAGATCAGCGGTGAGCTCTTCGAGGCGCGAGGAGCGGGCGGCGGGGGAAGCGGGGTTGGCGGGACTGGCTCCGACATTACACAGCGTCTGAAGGGGCTGAGCGCCGAGGTGCGCCGCCTGCTTCCACCCACGAAGCGCGGAGAGCCGGCAGCGTAGCGCGTTACGCGCGTTGCCAATTAATCCCTCGGGGCATACTTTAGCCGGTGACAAGCCAGGCGGGTCCGTACTCGGATCGCGCTGACGGCACCATCCCGACCTGAGCCCTCCGACGATTGACGGCTCAGGCCCGGATGTGGAGGGCCGCGCGATTGATACGGATTGCGAGCAGTTCTACCCGTCTTCCACGGCGAGAGTCGTGGTGGAGTATAGATCCATATGAATGAGATCGCGCTGTATGCCGCGCTGGGCGTTGTTGCTGTCGCCTCGCCGGCTTTCTTTTTTTGGGGCCGCCGGGCGGGCATCTCGAGCGAGAACCGGCGTCAGACAGCCGCGAAAGCCACGGCGGAAGAAACCGCCAAGCGCATCATCTCGGAAGCCGAGCGGGAATCGGAGAACATTCGCAAGAGCGCCGTGGTCTCCGGCAAGGAAGAGCTGATCAAGCTGCGGGAGACGTTCGAGTCGGAGGTCCGCGGCCGCCGTGGAGAAGTCGAGCGCGAAGAAAAGCGCGTCGTGGAGCGCGAAGGCACCCTCGATCGCAAGTTCGACGTACTGGACCAACGCGACAAGGATCTCAGCCGCCGAGCGAGCGAATTCGGCCGGCGAGAGAAGATGGTCCTCGAACGCGAAGAGGAGCTCAAGAAACTCATTGGCGAGGAGCGCCAGCGTCTCGAGCAGCTCGCCGGCATGTCGGCGCAGGACGCCAAGTCCGAGCTCATTCGCCGGATGGAAGAGGAGGCGCATGCGGACGCGGCCAACAAGCTGCGCGAGATCCGCGAACGCGCCCGCCGTGACGCCGAACGCGAAGCGAAGAAGATCGTTGCGCTCGCGATCCAGCGCATCGCGGCGGAGCACACCGCCGAGTCCACCGTGTCCGCGGTGTCACTGCCGAGCGACGAGATGAAGGGACGCATCATCGGTCGCGAAGGCCGGAACATTCGCGCGTTCGAGCTGGCTACCGGCGTCGACGTCATCATCGACGACACGCCCGACACGGTCGTCGTGTCGTGCTTCGATCCCATTCGTCGCGAAATCGCGCGGCTCGCGCTCGAGAAGCTCGTCATCGACGGACGCATCCATCCGGGACGCATCGAAGAAGTCGTGACCAAGTCACGAAAGGAGATCGACCAGCAGATCGTGGAGCTCGGAGAACAATCGGCGTACGAAGTCGGCGTACACGGGCTCCATCCGGAGATCATCAAGCTCATCGGCCGGATGCATTGGCGCACGAGCTATGGACAGAACATCCTGCAGCATTCGAAGGAAGTGGCGTGGCTCGCGGGGATCATGGCCACCGAGTTGGGATTGGATTTCGTGATGGCCAAACGCGGCGCGCTGCTTCACGACATCGGCAAGGTGCTGACGCACGAGCACGAGGGAACGCACGTGCAGCTCGGGGTGGAGGTCTGCACGAAGTACGGCGAGAACCCACTCGTGGTGAACTGCGTCGCCGCGCATCATGACGACGTTCCACACGAGAGCGAAGTGTCCGTGCTCGTGCAAGCCGCGGACGCGATCTCCGGTTCGAGGCCGGGGGCCCGGCGTGAGGCGTTCGAGACGTACGTGAAACGCCTCGAGGGACTCGAGAAGATCGCCTCGAGCTACAAGGGCGTCGAAAAGGTCTTCGCCATCCAGGCCGGACGCGAAGTGCGCGTCATCGTGACGCCGGACGACATCGACGACGTGAGGATGGGAACGCTCACCGAGGAGATCGCGCGGCGCATCGAGGCGGAATTGCAGTATCCCGGACAGATCAAGGTCGTGGCGATTCGCGAAACGCGAGCGGTGGACTTTGCCCGCTGAAGTCGTCGGCGCGCCGCCGGCGCGCGGCATGTTGATGGATGGCCGCGCCGTTGCCGCGAAGATTCGTGCACGGGTGGCGGAGGGCGTTCGCGCGTTGAAGGAGCGCGGCGTCGTCCCCGGACTGTCGGTCGTGCTGGTCGGCGACGACCCCGCGAGCGCCGCCTACGTGAGGTCGAAAACCAAGTATTCCGACGAAGCCGGAATGCGCGGCGAGACGATCCGCCTGCCCGCGACGACGACGCAGTCCGAGCTGACTGCCGTGATCGATCGACTCAACAAGAGTCCGACCGTGCACGGCATACTTGTGCAAATGCCGTTGCCGAAGCAGATCGATCCCAAAGTCGTGTTGCGAGTAGACCCGTCCAAGGACGTCGACGGATTTCATCCGGTGAACGTCGGGAAAATGCTCATCGGCGACCGGGACGGGTTCGTGCCGTGCACTCCGGCCGGGGTGATGGTCTTGCTCCGTGAGTACAAGGTCCAGACGTCGGGCGCGAACTGCGTCGTGATCGGCCGGAGCAACATCGTCGGAAAACCGATGACGGCGCTGCTTATCCAGCCGGGCACCGACGCGACCGTCACCGTGTGCCACAGTCGGACGCGCGACATCACGACCCACACGCGGCACGCCGACATTATTATCGCAGCGGCGGGAAAGGCGGGGCTGGTAACGGGTGCCATGGTGAATCCGGGCGCGGTCGTGATCGACGTCGGCGTCAATCGCGTCGACGACCCTTCGCATCCGAAGGGCTACCGGCTCGTCGGTGACGTCGATTTCGATTCGGTGCGCGAGGTCGCGTCGCTCATCACGCCGGTTCCCGGAGGCGTGGGACCCATGACGATCGCAATGTTGATGGAGAACACACTGCAGGCCGCCAAACGATTCGCGGAGAAGCGCGCCGCATGAGTCCTCCTCCCGCGCATCAGCGCGGCTTCGAGTTCGCGCCTGCGCGCGACGCGGTGCCTGGCGCCGATCCTACCTCCGCCATCGCCGTCTCGGCGCTGACCGAGCTCGCGAAGCGCATCCTGGAGGGCGGCTTCACCGCGGTGTGGGTACGCGGCGAAGTGACCGGCTTCAAGAAGCACAGCAACGGCCACTGGTATTTCACGCTGCGCGATCGCATGGCCCAGATCAACAGCGTGGTGTGGTCGAAGGACACGCGCTCGATCCCCGCGCCGCCGGACGAAGGGATGCTGATCGCGGCGTTCGGCAATCTCAGCGTCTACCCCACCAAGGGCATCATGCAGTTCGTCGTGCGGCGCATGGAGGCCGAGGGTGACGGGCTGTGGCGCAAGAAACTCGAGCTCACGCGCGCGAAGCTCGAGGCAGAAGGGCTGCTTCGCGCCGATCGGAAGCGCGCGCTGCCGCGATATCCCCGCCGCGTCGCCGTCGTGACGAGTCCGGATGGAGCGGCGCTGCGGGACATCGTCGCGGTGATGCGCCGGCGCGCGCGCGGCGTCGAGATTGTCGTGGTCCCCGCGGCGGTCCAGGGGGACGCGGCCATCATGGAGCTCTGCCGGGCCATCGAGCGCGTGGGACGGTGGCGCGAGGCGGACGTGCTCATCGTCGCGCGCGGCGGCGGGTCGCGCGAGGACTTGCAGGCCTTCAACGACGAGCGCGTCGCCCGCGCCGTGGCCGCGTGCCCCATTCCCGTCGTTTCGGCCGTTGGGCACGAAGTGGACATCACCATTTGCGATCTCGTCGCCGACGTCCGGGCGGCGACGCCGTCGGCGGCGGCCGAAACGGTGGTTCGCGATGAAATCGAGTTGGCTGCGGAGATTCGGGGCATTGGACGGCGTCTGACGCGCGCGCTGACGAAGCAGCTAGACGGCGCAAAGGCAGATCTCCAATGGCACGCGTCGGCGCTCAAGCGACGGCTGACCAGCGCGACGGAGCGTCGTCGCGCCCGCATCGCGACGCTGGGCGGGCGATTGAACGCGCTCAGTCCTCTCGCGACGCTCAATCGCGGCTATGCCGTTGCTCGGGCAACGGATGGCCGAGCCCTCACGTCCGCCAAGCAATTCCGCGACGAGATGCCTTTCAACGTTCTGCTTCGTGACGGGACGGTCGCCGCGCGCGTGACTGGCGTCGAGGAGTCGAAATGAGCTTCGAGAAACGGCTGCGCCGGCTCGAGGAGATCGTGAGCGAGCTCGAATCGGAGCAGATCGAGCTGGAACGCGCGCTCGCGCTCTTCGAGGAAGGCGTGACGTGTCTGCGCGCCGCAACCGAGGAGCTGGGCAAAGTCGAGGCGCGAGTGCAACGGCTCGTGGAACGCGCCGACGGTTCGTTCGAGGTCACCGACTTGCGTGAATGACGGCGCCGAAGCGACGATCGGTCGCTGGCGCAAAGCGATCGACGTCGAGTTATCACGTGTCGCGGCGGGCCGCGACGACCTGCCCCACCGGTTGCGCGAGGCGATCCACTACAGCCTGACGGGCGAGGGGAAGCGTCTTCGCGGGCTCCTCCTCATGGCGTCCTACGACGC
Organism: Gemmatimonadaceae bacterium; assembly: GCA_036560265.1. GTDB lineage: Bacteria > Gemmatimonadota > Gemmatimonadetes > Gemmatimonadales > Gemmatimonadaceae > DASPMP01. Next base: position 26,864 of record DATBRO010000200.1, read on the forward strand.
CCTGCGCGGGCAAGGCGACGCGAGCATCCTCGCGGCGGGCGTCGAGATCGTCCACGCGTATTCGCTCGTGCACGATGATCTGCCCTGCATGGACAACGACAACATGCGTCGCGGGAGGCCGACGACACACCGCGCTTTCGACGTGGCCACAGCGACCGCGGCGGGCGTGACAATGGTGCCGCTCGCCGTCGATCAGACGTTGCGCGCCGCGCGCGCGCTCAGGCTCGACGCCGCCACGACGAGGCGCCTCGTCACGGCGCTGATGCAGGCGTCGGGGGCGACCGGAATGGTGGGCGGCCAGCTGATGGACCTCGACGCCGAGGGCCGCTCGTTGTCCGTCGCCGAGCTGGAGGCGGTGCATCGCGCCAAGACCGGGGCGCTGATCACCGCCGCCTTCGCGATGGGAGGAATCGCGGCGGGCGGGGGACAATCCGCCGTCGCCGCGCTCACGGCCGCGGGGTCGGCCCTCGGCCTGGCATTCCAGATCGCGGACGATGTGCTCGACGCGACAGAGTCGTCGGAGGCGCTCGGCAAGACCGCCGGCCATGACGCAGCCCTGTCGAAAAGCACTTATGCTTCGGTATTGGGCGTTGTGCCCGCGCGGCAGCGGGGCGATGCTCTCGTAGCCGACGCGATGGCCCGGCTGGACGCCGCCGGGCTCAAAACCCCGCCTCTCGAGCGCCTGGCACGTTTCGTCGCCGCCCGACGTTCATAGTTTTGAGGACTCATGAGCCTTCTTGATCGAATCGATTCTCCCGCAGACCTGCGCAAGGTTCCGCGCGAGGAGCTGACCGCGCTTGCCGACGAGCTTCGCGCCCGTTTGGTGGACGTCTGCTCCCGCACGGGTGGCCACATCGGCGCCGGCCTCGGCGTCGTCGAGCTCACGATCGCGCTGCACTACGCCTTCGAGACACCACGCGACCAGCTCGTGTGGGACGTCGGTCATCAAGGCTATCCGCACAAGCTGCTCACGGGCCGCAACGCGCGCATGGAGACGCTGCGCCAGGAAGGTGGCGTGTCGGGATTCCTCAAGCGGAGCGAAAGCGAGTACGACGTGTTCGGTGCCGGCCATGCAGCCACGGCGATCTCTGCGGCCCTCGGCGTCGCCGTAGGTCGCGATCTTCGCGGCGACGACTACAAAGTCGTCGCGATCCTCGGCGACGGCGCGCTTACGTCGGGTCTCTCGTACGAAGGACTGAACAACGCGGGGCACTCGGAGCGCGACGTCATCGTCGTGCTCAACGACAACGAAATGTCGATCGCGCCGAACGTGGGCGCGATGTCCAAGTACCTGACCTCCATCCAGCGCAATCCGCTGTACAACCGCGTTCGCAACAAGATCGGTGAGATCGCCGACAATGCGCCGGGGCCGCTCTCCGCGATGGGATCGATCGTGCGGAAATGGGAAGAGAGCGTGAAAGCGTTTCTGACGCCGGGCGTTCTGTTCGAGGAGCTGGGGCTGCGCTACTTCGGGCCGATCGACGGCCACGACATCGGCCAGATGATCGACACGTTCCACGCGATTCGCGACATGAAAGGCCCGCGGATCGTGCACGTCATCACGCAGAAGGGAAAGGGCTTTCCCGCGGGCGAACACGCGGCCGGCGAGAAGTGGCATGCCCTCCCGCCGGGCTACGAGCCGTCCACCGGCAAGCCGACGAAGGCCAGCACCGCCAGGCCAGCGTACACGAAAGTCTTCGGCAAGGGTCTCGCCGAGCTGGCGACGGAGGACGAGCGCGTCGTCACGATCACCGCGGCCATGCCAAGCGGAACGGGTACCGACGCCGTCGCGCGATTGCATCCGACTCGATTCTTCGACGTCGGAATCGCGGAGGCTCACGGCGTGACCTTCGCCGCCGGCCTCGCGACGCGCGGCGTCCGGCCCGTCGTCGCCATTTACTCGACGTTCCTGCAACGCGCGTACGACAGCATCATCCACGACGTCGCGATTCAGTCGCTTCCGGTCATCCTCTGTCTCGATCGCGCCGGTCTCGTGGGAGAAGACGGCGAAACGCACATGGGCTTGTACGACATCGCGTACCTGATGGCCGTGCCGAATTTCACCGTCACCGCGCCCAAGGATGGACGCGAGATGCTCGGGCTGCTGCGGTCGGCCGTGGAGCACACCGACGGGCCCTGGTCGATCCGCTATCCGCGTGATGCCTCCCCCGACGAGCCGCCGCACATCCGCGAGATCGAGCGCATCCCGTATGCGACCTGGGACGTGCTACGCAAAGGGCAGGAGGTCGCCATCCTCGCGGTCGGGACGATGGTGCAGCCATCGTTGGCCGCCGCCGAGATCCTGTCGCGCGACGGAATCAACGTCACGGTCGTGAACTGCAGGTACCTGAAGCCGTACGACGAGGTCACGCTCGCGGCGGTGCTTGCGGGACATCAGCGGGTGCTCGTCGTCGAGGAAGCGACGATCATCAACGGATTCGGCTCCTACATCTCGTCCGTCATTGCTGGCCAGGATGCCTCCGTGCGCGTACAGACGCACGGCGTACCGGATCGCATTATCGCCGCCGCGCCTCGTGCGCGTCAGCTGCATGCCTGTGGTTTGACGCCGGAGGGCATAGCGGACCGGGTGCGCGCGATGCTGGAATCCGAGGCGCTCGCCGGGTGAGAGAGCCGGGCCGACCGATCGTCATGGGTGTCGTCGGTCATACCGGCTACCCAGGTCTCTCTCCCGCGCTTCAGACCCTCCGCAAGCTCGCGCCCGGGCTGCACCTCAGACTGCGACTCGAGCCGGACCTCCCGCGCGTTTCCTCCGACGAGATGCTCGATTCGGCGGATCAGCTGGATGCGCTGCTCACCCTCGGAGGCGACGGAACGCTACTGCGCGGCGCGCGCCTGCTCCATGGGCACGAGGTCCCGATCCTCGGTGTGAACATGGGGCGGCTGGGCTTTCTGACGTGCTGTCCGGCCGACCAGCTCGAGCATTCGCTCATGCGCTTTGCGCGCGGCGATTACGCCGTCGAAAATCGCATGATGCTCAAGGCGTGCGTAATCGGATCGGACCGGCGCGAGCGAAACAGCTGGCTGGCGCTCAACGACGTCGTGATTCACAAGGGCGGATTCGCGCGGGTCGTAGCGCTCCGTGTGTCGGTAGACGACGAGCTGATCGCATCGTACTCGGCCGACGGCGTGGTCATCTCGACGCCAACTGGATCGACAGCCTACAGTCTCTCCGCCGGAGGGCCAGTGGTCGTCCCGACGCTCGAGACTCTGATCGTCACCCCCGTGTCGGCGCATACGCTCGCCATCCGCCCCGTCGTTCTTGCCGCGAGCGCCCGCATCAGCGTGCAAGCGGAAGGTGCGCCCGAAGAACTTATGATCACGGTGGACGGGCAGGTGGGCACCATATTCGGGGCGGGCGAGACGCTGAGCGTCAGTCGAGCCCCCCAGTCCATCAAGATCGTTCGCTTTCCCGGTTCGAGCTTTTTCGCCACGCTGCGAGAGAAGTTGGGTTGGGGCGGAATCCCGGAGCGAGACCAATCCAGGAACCAAGGGTGAGCGAGTGCGCCACAGCACTTTTGCACGAGCTCAACCAGAGGTGAGCGAGTGCGCCACAGCACTTTTGCACGAGCTCAATGCTGACCGAGCTGCGGATTAAGAACTTCGCGATCATCGAATCGCTGACGCTGCCACTCGGGCCAGGCTTCAACGTCCTCACCGGCGAGACCGGTGCGGGGAAGTCGATCATCGTCGGAGCACTCGGCCTCTTGCTGGGAGAGCGTGGCGCGGCGGACGTCGTGCGCACCGGCACCGATCGCGCGACGGTGGAGGGTGTCTTCGATACCTCGGCGCGTCCTGAAGTGCGCGCGGTGCTCGACGAGCGCGGCATCGACGTCGACGACTCGCTGGTCGTGTTGCGCCGCGAAGTGACGTCCGCGGGCCGCACGCGTGCCTGGATCAATGGAACCACTGTTACCGCGACGGGTCTGGCCGAAGTGGGACGAGCGTTGATCGACCTCCACGGACAGCACGAAGCGCAGTCGTTGCTCGACGGAGAATCGCAGCGCGCCGTGCTCGATGCGTTCGCTGGCGCGAAGGACGAATCGCGAGCGGTACAGACGAGCCACGAAAAACTCGCGACGGTGCGGCGCGAGATCGCGGAGCTCTCGAAGCGACGCGCCGAGGCCGAACGCCGAGCCGATTACCTCAAGCACGTCGCGCGCGAGATCGAGGACGCGAAGCTCGTCGACGGCGAAGACACGAAGCTGGAAGATGAGGCGCGGCGTCTCGAGAACGCATCGGAGATTCGCGAATCGGCGGCGGCGTTCAGCGCCATTCTCGAAGATGACGAAGCCGGCGTTCTCGCGCGGCTCTCTCAAGCAAGCCGGGCGCTCCAGCAGCTGCAGCGGTTCGATCCGACCCTGTCGCGCCTTCAGGAATCGTTCGACGCGGGTTTCTACTCAATTGAATCGCTGGCCCGCGAGATCGCGGACTATGCGACGAGCGTCGATCTCGATCCCGCGCGGCTGGGCACCGTTCGGACGCGGCGAGATCTCCTGTACCGTCTGACGAAGAAGTACGGCCCGACAGTCGCGGACGTCATCGCCGCGGGACGCGATGCCAAGCGGGAGCTCGATCTCCTGGATACAGCCGGCTTCGACCTTCGAGCGCTGCAGACGCGAGAGACCGAGGCGATAGCGGAGCTGCGGTCGGCCGCGGAGAAGCTGAGCGCCAGGCGACGCGACGCCGCCCAGCGTCTCTCGAAGGCAGTCGATCAGATCCTGCCGGAGCTTGGCATGCCGGACGGCAAGTTCGTCATCGAGCTCAAAGCGCTGGGAGAACTCGGACCGAGGGGCGCCGAGGACATCGAGTTCCGAATAACGCTGAACGTCGGCCACGACATGCGAGCGCTCGCGCGAGTTGCGTCCGGCGGCGAGCTCTCACGCGTGATGCTCGCGCTCAAGACCATTCTCGCGCGCATCGACCAGGTGCCCACGCTCGTGTTCGACGAGGTCGACGCCGGCATCGGCGGCAGAGTCGGGCAGCAGGTGGGCGACATGCTGCGAAAGGTGGCGGCGTCTCACCAGGTGTTCGCCATCACGCACCTTCCGCAGATCGCGGCTCGCGCCCACCGGCACATACTCGTCACCAAGGGCGCGCGCGCCGGCGTGACGACGGCTGACGTGAAGGCGCTCTCGGACTCCGACCGCATTCCCGAGATCGCGCGCATGCTGGGTGGCGACCCGGAGAGCGAGACAAGCCGCGCGCACGCGGCCGAGCTGCTTACCGCAGCCGGAAGTAAATCCGGAGCTCGATCTGATCGCGAAAGAACTTTGGACGACTCGCGTCGCCGCTCACAGCCTCGAGATGGGTGAAACGCATCTCCATCGGTAAGCCCGACCGGCCGGCGCGATAGGCGGAGAGCGTCGAGTAGCTCACGCCGCCGCCAACGAGCTGGTCGCCGCCAAGCTTGTCCGTCGAGCGGAGCGAATATGCGCCATGAATCGCCAGCGGCTCGGAAAAATGCCAACGCGGCGCGATCTGAATCTCCGTCCAGCGTGAATTGCGCGTCGCGGTGTTTGTGGTGTCGTTGTCGTGGACGCTCGTCGCGAAATCGCCGGCCGCCAGCAGACCGAGGCGGCCGACACGCGCGTCGAATATCGCTCGTGAATCGACCACGACGCGGCCTTCGCCAAGACGCAGGGCGACGATATCGCTCGTCGATTGACGTGAGCCGGTTGGAAGGCGCACCGCGGACGCGACGCTGAGCTGAACGCCGCTGCGCCGAGTTCGGGAAGCGGGGAGGTCGAGCAGCAGTGCCTTGAACCCGACTTCGACGTCCCCGATGCCGACGCGCTCCTGCATGTTGAGCGAGTCTCGTCCCAAGTCGTCGACGAGATAGTTCTGAAACTCCGCCGCGCCCGCGGGACCGCCGGCGGCCGACGGAACCGCCTGTATCAGGTTGGCCGTGGTTCCCAGGAAATCCTTATAGCGCGTATTGAAATTGGATACCCGCGCCTTGATCGAGTCTTGTGCGGCGCTCTGACTCGTCGGGACGAACGCCATGCCGGTGCCGCTCGCGCTGCCGTACAACGACGCGATAGTGCCCGCGAAGCTCTGCGACGTCTGTATCAGTTGCAGCGCCAGCGCCTCTCGGCCGGCAACCGACGCGCATCCGGCGCCGGCGGGATTCGTCTGACACGATTGCAACCGGTTCTGGAGCTGCATTATCGCGTTGGTGAATTCCGCCTGCACCTGCGTGTTGTTGGTCGTCGCCAGCGTGCTCGTGCGGCGTGGATTCGGTCCGACGTTCGCTGCGCTCCCCGCCGTATCCATACGGAACAACACAGCGGCGCGCTTGCGGACGATCGGCATCAGAACGCCGACCGCTAACCGGTTCGTGAGTCCGTACTCGAGCGCGATCGGAATGACCTCTTCGCGTCCCATCGCGTTCAGGTGCGAGCGGCCGAGCGAGAGCGTGAACGGGCTGGCGGTGGCGGACTGCACGAGCGACTGAATGGACGCGAGGGGAGGGAACTGCTTAGCGCCGAGCGAATCCGCGGTGAACGACGCGCCGAGGGGCTCGACCGCACCCCCGGTGAATCGGGAATCGTAACGCGACCACGACGTGATGGCGCGCAGCCGCAGCAAGCCCCGCGGCGGCGTGCTCGCGTCCTCGAGATGGCCCAGCCCTCCCGGCCCCGCCTGCGCGCGCGCGGGGGCGGGGGGCGCGAACATCAACGACGAGACCAGAGCCGCCGCGAACACTCGCGGCCGGCGATCACGCATCGTTGACGGGCATCCTGGCCTTGCTCATTGTTCGCGCCACGCCTCTAACATAATTGCGCCGATAAGTGTCGTTGCGTCCGCCGCCGCGAGTGCCGTGGCAGGTCACGGGGAACCACTGGCTTTCGCTTCCCTGTATTCACCCCGCCGACGGAGCGGTGTTCGCCGTCGGATTTCTCCATCGTGGGACGCGTTCCGCGATCGAGTTTGCCGGTGCCCCTGGCTTCGTGGAGGGCGAGGGACCGCCACTTTTGCGGCTTCGGCTCCGCGTCGCCGACAAGGAGTACGCCTTCTCAGATGCCCCGATGGCGTGGGAGCGTGCGCTCGCTTGGTTGCCGACCTTCACGTGGACCGCGGGCGACATCGCAGTCCGCGGCACGGTGTTCGCGCCGTTTGGCCGAGACTCCGACGTCGCCGGCGCCGTGTACGCGCTGTCGCTCGAGAATCGGGGCAGTAAGGACATCGAGGCCACGTTCCTCGTCGAAGGAACGTTAGGGCACCGGCAGCTCCGCGTCCGCACGGACCGCCCGTTCGAGGACGCGCATCACGTTCAGGAGGTGGGCGGCGACGTCATTCTCACCGGCCGCGCGGCGTCCGGCATGGTGGCGATCGCGATCGGTGCCGACGAGGCGTCGCGCGTCGAGGTTTCTGCGGGAGAGGCACCGCGATACACGATCGCGCGGCCGATTACCGCGCCCGCGGGGGGACGCGCCCAGCTCGCATTCTATCTCGCCGCCGGCCCCGAGCCCGACGGCGCGCGCGCGTCGATGGCCGTGCTGCGGCGGCGGGGGTGGAAAGACCTCCTGCGCGACACGCGCGACGCATTGCAGTCGCTGGAGCAGACGACGGGTCACGAAACGCTCGACCCGCTGATCAACCGCAATCTGCTCTTCGCCTACTTCTTCAGTGTGGGCCGCGCGCTGGACGACGCGCACTACTATCTCGTGCGCAGTCGCGCGCCGTGGCACGGACGCGGGGTGACGGTGCGGGACTGGGAAGCGCTCACGTGGACGCTTCCGGCGATTCAACTGTGCGATCCGCCGCTCGCGCGCGAGCTCCTGCTGCGTGCCTGTGAGCTGCATGGCTATGCCCCCGGCCGCGGCGTGCACTACTTCGACGGAACGATGTTCGCGCCGGGGTTCTGTCTCGAGGGAGCGGCAGGATATGCGGTCGCGGTCGACCGCTACATCCGCGACACGAACGACGACCACATCGTGGACGAGCCAATCGTCGCCGACACCCTGTACCTCTCGGCGGAGGATCTTGCGACGCGCCGCGATCGCAACGTGCCGCTGTACTCGACGGAAGTGCTGCCGGGTGGCGAACCGGCGCCGCATCCGTTCACGCTTCACGGGAATGCCGTCGTCGCCCAAGCCCTCGACGTGCTGCGGCGCACGCTCGACGAGGAGACGGCGCGCGGCGTCGAGGACCCCGAGGCGGTTCGGGCGGCCCTGAAGCGGCATTTCGTCGCGGAGTACGAGGGCAAGCAGGTGTTCGCGGCGGCGACGGATCTCGCTGGGCATTACGGATTCGCCGACGACCCGATCGGATCGGCGCTCTGGCTCCCGTTCTACGAAGCCGTCGAGCGCCATGACTCGACGTATCGTCGCACCGTGAAAGGCGTGAAGACGCCGCCTCAGGATCTCGCTCGCGAGTGCGCCCGACTTCTCGGGCCGGAGTCCTCGACGGTGCTCCAGTGGTTCCGGCGCGCGGCGCTCGACGGCGGCTATGCGGCGGAGATCGTGACGCCGGAGGGCCAAGCGAAGTTCAACGGCGGCGACGCGGCGCTGTCAGGACTGCTCGCGTGGACGGCGTGGTATGCGGTTCACGCGTTAGGGGAACGACCCTAAGAACGGCGCGACGGCCAACGCGCGTTGCGCCATTCGTAGTCGCGCGGTTAGCCGTCGCGCAGTTATTCACCTGCGCCCTTTGCTGTTATCCTTTGTATGGCGATATATTTCTCCCCTCGCGGGAATAGCTCAGTTGGTAGAGCACAACCTTGCCAAGGTTGGGGTCGCGGGTTCGAGTCCCGTTTCCCGCTCTGCGTCTGATACTCTAGCGGCGGGGGAGCGGACAGGTCCGTTCTCCCGC
>DATBRO010000201.1:0-4798 GCA_036560265.1 Gemmatimonadaceae bacterium
CCTCATCGATCGCGCACATGACGGCGCGAGAGTACCCTCACCGAAATGCCGGCGTGGGACCGCTTCATCACCGAGCGCGACCGCCAGGTCTTCACGCGCTCCGGTTATGGGAAGCGCGCGGGCTTCGGCGTTCGCCCCGCGATACTCGTGATCGACGTGACGCACCAGTTCATCGGCGACCGCCCCGAGCCGATCCTCGAATCGATCGTCCGCTGGCCGCAGTCCTCCGGCGAGGATGGCTGGCGCGCCGTCGCGAACATCAAGAAGCTGCTCGAGGCCGCGCGTGGCGCGAAGATCCCGGTCGCCTACACGACGCCGATGGAGGGCGGGCGCGGGGTGCGTCCGTCGGAGAAGAGCGGCCGCCGCGACGAGACGATCTCGCGCACCGACCGCAACGCGATCCCGACCGACATCGCGCCGAGCGAGGGTGAGCTCGTCATCCGCAAGGAGCGCCCCAGCGCCTTCTTCGGCACGCCGCTCGTGACGCGCTTCACCGAGCTGGGGATCGACTCGCTCTTCATCACCGGCGGGACCACCAGCGGCTGCGTGCGCGCGTCGGCGCTCGACGCGTTCTCCTACGGCTACAAGGTCGCGGTCGTGGAGGACTGCCTCTTCGACCGCGGCGAGGCCTCGCATGCGATGAGCCTCTTCGACATGCAGCAGAAGTACGCCGATGTGATCTCGATCGATGACGCAGTCGCGCAACTCAGCAAGGTTCACAGTTAGCGTCCGCCCTTGGTTGTTCTGTGGTGACGCGCTTACGCGGCAACCTGCGCTCTTAGACGTTCGAGGCTACAACCACCCGTATCGTCGAAGCTGCTTCGCGAGCTCGTCACGAAAGAACGCGGTCGCAATCACAACAGCGGCTAGACCGACAAGATGCCTAATACGCATGAACTCGCACCTCCATTCGCCGTATTCGGTCATTCAAGGCCGTCTACCCCAATTCGAATGCGTATGTGCGATACGTCAATGGCAATCCTCGCCAGCGAGTGACCGGATGCAGCTCGAAATCCGTTCCGACGCCAGCGACTTGCCCGATGATCATGCACATCGCAATCACTCGCGCGTAGTCGAGCACGTCCGCATCGCTCCTTGGATCGAATCGCGCCGCGTAATAGAAGGAGCCATCGATTTCGACCGCGAGAAGGTGTACGTGTGTGGTGCCGACTATCGCTGACTCCGTCGGCTCGCCACGAGCGGCCCGCGCCTGCGCTTCCGCGATCAGATCGGGCGCGATCCTGCGCAAATCTGCAGACCACAGGGTGTCGGAGTATCGGGTTACATCCGCGTAGTCGTCGTCGGTGGGCGCTAGCCGACCACGTCGCCATTCACCTGGCACCCACTTGTAGAAATCGCCCTCCGTTCCCGACTCGTGCGAGCCCACGACGACCAAGAAAACGACGTCTCGCTCTTCGTCGTACCACGTCGCCGCCCGTGATTTCTCCCCGACACGGATCTTGAATAGGTCACCGGCTGTTTCATGGATCTCATATCCAGCCGGCGCGGGGTCATGCCTGCGGCGATCCCTGAAAGTCGCAACGGCATCGTGGGCTATGCCCGCCACCCCTTCCGGGTGAGGCCAATCAGCCAGGCGAAGATCGCTACTTGCGCATCGTCTCGTTATCCAGAGAACGTGCGTCACTACCGCCTCCCGGCGAAGGGAAGGCAGTAGCGATCAGCTGCGAGACGACCCCTTGAAGCCTGAACGCGTCCGCTTGTCCAGGACGTCCGCGATAGTCTCTTTGCCGCGCTGCTCGACCGCCGCGCGCATCCGTTCGAGATAAACGCCAACCTCATTACGGCATCGGTCGAATAGCTCAACGACGGCACGCTCCACAACCTCGGTTTTTTCAAGACCGAGGGCGACCGCCAGAAGATCGATGTCCTGCTTCGTTTCGGCACGGACCTTGTACGTGATCGGGACACGCGGTAGTTGTCCGGCTTCCCAGGGTTTCTCGCTGGGGCCAGGCGACGACTCCGGCGGCCGAATAAAGGCCGTCTCAGGGCGCTCCAACACCGGTGTTCCTGAGGACATTCGCAATTACCCCCTTCTGGAAGGACGCTTCCCGCAAGATACGGCCACAGCATGAGGCTTGCCGTCAAGGAAACAGTACAAATTTCGTATCTTTTCATATTGACAGCAAGATGGTGCCGAACTACCGTCAAGGCGTCAAGAGGGAGTGCGAAATATGCCACGACGCCGAAAGAAGAAGGGGGAACGAGCGCATGCCAGAGCGGCCAGACGAAAAATCGCCGCAGGAGCCCGAGCGGAAGGAACCACATGGTCCGCCGAAACCACCGCCACCGGGACCACCACAGCCGCCTCGTCCACCACACGACCGACCCGTCGGTGGTGGGACATCTATCCCGGACGTAGAGAGTTTGAACTCGAAGGGTTAGCCGAGGCTGGCTTCGATCCGCGACCGTCGGTGATCGACGGCCGACTACATGTTCGCTGTCGCGTTCCGATCGGCGGACTGCACCGGGAAGTCGTTGTCGTGTACCCAGACCTCTATCCATACATGCGTTTTGAGGTGTTCGCACCCCTCGACCTCGGATATTCGAGACACCAGCATCCGTTCGTCGGCAACCTTTGCCTGCTCGATCAGTCAACTGCCGCTTGGCACGTCAGTGACACCGCGGTTGAAATCTTGCGAACGCAGTTACCGCTGATTGACGAAGCGAATCGTTCTGCAGAACCTCGACCCGACGTTGAGGTGCCGCAGCCGGAGCCCGTGTCGTTCTATTTCAGCACGCTCGATTCGTCAGTCGTCATTGTTCCGGTGGAGGCATACGACTCGAGTCGTCGTCCGAAGTCCATGAGACTCGCAATCGCTAGACAAGAGCGCGAGGTTCGCGGCTATGTCACAGCACTGGATTCGCGACCCGTCGCGCTTCCCGACCTGCGCCCAGCGACACGGCCGGATACGGAGCTAATCGCGCGGTGCGCGCACATTGAAGGCGCACCGCCGGGTGGAACGGCTGCTTCGCTTGTGCCGTGGCTGTTGGATCGACGACTCGTTACTGAACCGCGTCTATCCACGGGTGCGATCAGCATGGATGCGATCTCGTTCGACGAGGACGTCGCGTACGGTCGTCAGCCGGAGCGCGGTTGGACCTTCTTGTTGTGGCGCGGTGTCGGGGGCGGGTTGGAAGCGAACCTGGTCCACGCTGAGCGCTATGACAGCGACGAACAGGGCCTTCGAATTCCAACTGCTCGTGGCCTCAGACGCAAGACGGTCGCGCTATTTGGGCTTGGCGGTATCGGAGCACCGATAGCGCATCTACTGATGCAATGCCGTGTCTCCGAACTGCGTGTTGTCGACCACGACACCGTGAGTCTTGGTAACGCGGTTCGCTGGCCTCTCGGGTTCGCCCTTGCTGGTCGTTTGAAGACCGACGCAATCCGCGATTTCGGCGCCGCGAACTACCCCGAGTCGAAGGTGATCGCCTTCAATTGGCGAATCGGCGCCAGTGCCCTTGGCGGGCACCGCGACGAGCTCGAGCTACTTGACGCCGTCTTGTCCGGTACTGACGTCCTCGTGGATGCGACGGCAGAACCAGGAATTCAACTGTTGCTGGCCAACGTCGCGCGGGAACGAGGATTCCTATTGGTCACCGCCGAAGGTCGCGAGGGCGGGTATGGAGGGCTCGTAGCGCGGTATTGGCCTGACCATCTCGGCTGCTACCACTGCCTAAAACTTCATCAACGTGATGGACGGTTTGTACTTCCACGCGACTCTGCTACTGGAATGACGCAGCCGCGCGGTTGCAGCGCGCCGACCTTTACCGGCGCCCCGTTTGACCTGTTACCTATCGCCGCGCGTGCCGCGGGGGTAGTCGCGGATGCCGTGTGTGATCAGGCCGAGACGTCGAACGAGCTAAGCCTGTTCTTTGCGCGGGATGATGACTCCGGGATCGCTGCGGCATCCCCGAGGTGGGAGCGTCACGCGCTTGTTGCGCACCCAGAGTGCCCTACGTGTCGTCAGTAACTGATGTGGTCGCTCGCATCTTTCGCAGACGCGTGGTCTGGCTGCGGTCTGACGCGTTGGCGCACATTCGGCGGGATGCGACTTGCCATGATCCGGTCGAAAGTGGAGGTGTCCTGCTTGGCTATCGTACGCCGAGCGGTGTAGTGGTCGTCGCAATGATCGGCGGTGGTCCCGAGGCAGTGCGAAGCCGAAGTCGTTTCGTTCCGGATGCTGAATGGCAAGAGGCCGAAATCGCTCGGCGATACACCGCTAGCGGTTATCGAACAACGTATCTCGGTGATTGGCATTCACACCCACACAGCCACGCCGATCCATCTGATCGAGATAACAACACGGCGGCGCGGATAGCGCGGACAAAGGAAGCACGCTGCGCCGAGCCAACTTTTGTCATCGTCTCGAGATCAGGATCCGATTCCTGGATTCCGCACGGCTTTCTGTTTCGACGTGGATCGCTTCGCGCGTCTCATGTCGAGCTCTTTGGCGCGGAGGCCGTTAACGATTAACTCCGTGTGTTTCAGCCAAGCTTGGTCTAGTCCATCACCCGCTGTAACCACGACGCGCCGGAGCCGCGGTCGGTGTACACGTCGCAGACCATCCCGTCGGCGGTGCGCAGCGTGAAGTAGTCGCGCGCCGGACCGCCCTTCCACCAGTCCGCCTCCACCCGCCAGCGGCGCATCACCTCCACCACGACGAAGCGCCGGCCCGCGACCTGCATCGTCGTGAGCTCGCCCTCCTCCCACGCGAGTCGCGTCGGGATCGGCTCGGCGAAGAGTCGAGTCATGAGATGGCCTCCTCCCAGTCCG
>DATBRO010000202.1:0-2462 GCA_036560265.1 Gemmatimonadaceae bacterium
GCTCGGACGAGGTCATCCGATCGACGTGCACGTCGACGCGGCGAACGACCTGGCAGAGATGAGCGCCGCGGCCGCTCAGGCCGAAGCGGCGTGGCAACGTCTACGCGTGGCTGAGCCGTCGGTTCGAGCAGCGGTTGCGCAGCAAATGACAAATGCGCACAACGAGTACTGCGATCCCGAAGACGAGGTTACGCCCGAGCAGTTCGCGGAGCGACTGCGCCTGCTATCGGCACGATTCGAGGGATCGGGGACAATGGAGTTGGTGTACGCGGACGGAATGTTGTTCGGCGGCCATTCCATCATTGTTCCCGTCGATGCGGACGGCCGCGTTGGCGAGGCCTCGGAGGCCGGGTAGGGCCAGGAGGCAGGCGCCATGATTCGAACCCTCTGATGGCGTGGATTATATGCGCTGAGCTACGTTCTAAAAGGAACGATCCTATGTCGTTGAGCGACCCGCGTCTAATCCTCGCGACAAGTCTCGCGTTGCTTGCTTCGACGGCAGGCGCCCAGTGTCCCGACGGGACGCCGCCGCCGTGCGCCGCTATCCGAGTCGCTCCGTCGCCCCGTTCCGTCACGCCGCCAGCGCCGGCTGAACGCGCACGCCGCTTCTTGATCCTGCCTTTCAGGAATGTCACGCGTCAGGCGGAACACGACTGGATCGTGGAGGGCTCGACGACGATGCTTTCGGATGCGCTTGGCCGTTGGCGGGGCATCACGGTCGTCCCCGACGAGAAGTTGTATCCGGCGCTCAAGCGCGCCGGCGTCAACCCCGGCGCGGTCGTGGATCCGCCGACGGTGAGACGCATCGCCGAAGAAACGGGGGGTTGGACGGCAGTGACAGGCGAGGTGCTCGCCACCGGCGGACGTGTTCGCGTCTCAGCGCGCGCGTGGGACGTCCCGACGAATCGACAACTCGTGCGCGCGTCGAGCGAGGTACGCACTGGGGGCGACATCCGCGAAGCCTTCGACTCCGTGAGCCTTCGACTCCTGCAGTCAGTAGGGCTCGACTCCGTCACGCCCGATCTCGCGAAGGCCACGACGCGAGACCTCGACGCCTATCGCGCTTATCTCCGCGGTCTCGCCCACCAGCGTCGCACCGAGATCAAGAGCGCGACGACGGCCTACGAGGAGGCGATCCGGCGGGACAGCAGCTTCGCGCTCGCGTGGATGCGACTGGCGGACATGGTCATCTCGGCGGAACCGGCATCGATCCTGAATCCGATGAGCCGCGCGGCCCAATACTCCGCCCGTGCCGTGGCACTGTCCGGAAAACTACCGCCGAGGCAGCGCGGGCTCGTACTCGCGAACAACGCGCTGTTTCGCGCGCAGTTCAGTGAAGCGCGGCGCATCACCGAGGGACTCCTGAAGGAGGATTCGACCGACGTCGAAGCGCTAGCGCTTCTGGCCGGGCTCGAGACATTCGACCCGATTCTCGTCAGTACTCCTGGTGGGAAGCGTCCACGCGGCTCACCGAATGCGGCGGCCACGCATGCCAAGCGCGCCGTGCAACTCGATCCCTCGCGTCACCCGCTCTTCGCCATGCTGGCGTCGCTCTATGCGCAGGCCGGCGTGCCGGGCTCGAATTCGCTCATAGGAGGAGTCGAGCGCGAGCCAACGGGCTTCCCCGACCTCATCCAGATGCTCCAGCAGCGTGAGCGCGTGCGCATCTACGGGACCGTACTGCGTGACAGTCTGGTGCTGGTCCCCGTCGAGTCGCTGGCGCTGATTCCAAAGGATTCGCTCAAAGGGATGCGCAAGGCTGCGCGCGGCGTCGCGCGCTCGTGGGCCGAGCGGTGGCTCACGGTCGCGCCTGAGCAGGCTGCGCCCCATCAGCTGATGTCGGTGCTGCTGATGTACGACGCGGACTACGCTGGAGCACTGCGGGAGCTTGCTGCGGCCGAATCCATCGGAGTGGAGACGCCCGCGTGGTCGGCGCCAGCGCGCCGCCTCGTCGTGCTCGCGAAGTCTGGCGACGTAACCGGCGCCGGGCGGCTCGCGGACTCGCTCACGTCGGCCGGCTTCTTCGCAAACCCCAACAATCTTGTGGCGAGCGCCGATGCCAGCATGTGGGCGTTCGCGCTGCACATCCTGCGCGCGCGTGTCACCGCAGCCAGCACCTTGTATCAGCAGATTGTCGCGACGCGTCGCGTGTTCTCACAGAGCGGATCGCCGGAATTGGGGGCGTTCGCGTCGCTGATGGGCAATGAGGATCCCGATGAGGAGCCGAGTATCTCGCGAGCGTTTCGTGGCGGCCAGCTCGACAGCGTTCTCATGCACCTCGACGCCTTCGCTGATTCGCCGGGTCTCAGCCAGTGGTTGCCGATGATGCTCCCGATTCTCGCGCAGGTCGCGGACACCACCAAACGCCGCGTGGCGAGCTTGTTGCCGGCCGCGGACGCGCTGGCGGCCAAAGGGAAGCCGACGCTCGCGTTTCAGATTGCCACCAACGCGGTGTCCACGGA
>DATBRO010000203.1:0-3871 GCA_036560265.1 Gemmatimonadaceae bacterium
GGTACTGACCGTCGGGCGTGCGCGTCAGCGATCCAACCGCGAGGTTGAAGCCCGGAGAGCAGTACTGGCGCTCGTCGTTGCCATACGGGACGAAATCGCGGATGGCGTACGTGCTACCCGAGCGTTTGAGCACGTGCTCGGCGGCGCGATCGACGAGTGCGTCGCCGCGGCGACTGCGTTTGTAGCTCACCGGCCCAGGGCCGCCCACGCAGCTCAACACGAGTCCGTGACGGATGCGCGCGGCGACGTCCGCGTTTTTCGCGAGCCAGGTGATCGATCCAATCGTCCCGGGAATGAAGAGGAAGCGATACGTGTGCCGCAACTCGGCCGTATGGTCTGTCAGGTAGCGCGCGAGCTCCACGGCGACCGCAACGCCCGAGAGATTGTCGTTCGCGAGGGAAGGGTGGCAGCAGTGCGCGGAGATCAGCACCTCGTCATCCGTTCGTCCGGGGACGACATACTCGCCGTACGTCAGATGGCCAGGTTCGAGCGAAGAGTCGATGTACACGTCGTACGTGTCGTCGCTCAGCGAATCCAGCGTGCGCTGGGACAGGCAGAATCCCCAGTTGGCGTCATAGTACGCGGTGCGATAGGGAATCCGGTCGGGCTGCTCGGGAATGGAATGCAACCGCGGACGCAGCTCCTCGAGCGACATGCGCTCGCGCACCGGCATGCTGTAGCTCACGACGTGAAGGTTCGACTTCCGGAAATCGACGACGCGCTCCCCGCTGGAATTGGCGATCCAGGCATCGCGGATGTTCCACTCCTTCGGCACCGTCCAATCGAGCACGCGCGTCCCGCTGGCCACTTCCACGGTCTCGAGTGGAATGTGGGACTGGAGCAGACGCAGCGTCTCTCGGAGGCCGTTTCCGGTGATGCTTCGGCAGATCGGGAACAGCTCCGCGATCAGCGCGTGCATCTCGCTGCCGACGTCCCGGGCCTCCTCAGCCAGCGATGACATTTGCGGGAATGAGATAGTCCGCGTACGAATTGTCCCGATCAAGGATGATGGGATCGGGGATCGGCCACTCGAGACCGAATGCCGGATCATTCCACCGGACGCCACGCACGTGCTCCGGCGAAAAGAAGTCCGACATCTGGTAGAGCAATTCGGAGTCGTCGGCCAAAGTTTGGAATCCATGCGCGACTCCCGGCGGGACGTACAGCGCCCGACGATCGCCCTGGGTGAGCACCACCGCCGCGTGCTTCAGGAACGATGGAGAGTCCGGCCGGAGATCGATGATCACGTCATGGACTGCTCCTGACGTGCACCGCACGAGCTTCGCTTCTTCGCTCGGCGCCGCTTGCCAATGCATCCCGCGCAATGTCCCGCGACGCGCGTTGTACGACATGCTGCATTGCGCGAGCTCGCCCTTCAGGCCGTGCTCCTCGAATTCCCGCCGGCACCAAGTGCGCGCGAAGAAACCTCGTACGTCGCGCTGAGGCTCGATCTCCACGACGTACGCGCCGTCGACTTCCGTCGGTGAAAAGATCATCGTGTCACCGATCGCTGCGGTGAGCGAGAGTCTGGTTCGCTCACGCTACGGCGGCGACGGCGGATGGCGTCCGCGTCGCTTGGGCCGGCTCCAGCCAACGCAGGTCGCTGCCCAGGCGGCCCACCCGCTGAAGCTCCTGAATGTGCTTGATGCGCAGGTACCGATTGCCCAGCCACTCCTCGCGCGACAGATGGAAGCTGCGGAAGCGATCGTGCAGCTCCTCGATTCCAGCGCGCACCGTCCAGCGCGGACGAAACTCCGGCAGCCACGCGGCGATCTTGTCACAGTTCACTCGATAACAGCGAGGATCCGGACCGCCGCCCGGCGCGAACTCGACGCTGCTTCCGGGCACGGTCTGGCGCACCATCTCCGCGATCGCGCCCATGCGGTAATTCTCCGTAGTCCGGCCGACGTTGAACGCTTCGTTGTGCACCACGTCGCGCGGTGCATGCAGCACCGCCAGAAACGCGCGGCAGATGTCCTCCACGTGAACGAGCGGACGCCAGGGCGTGCCGTCGCTCTGGAGCAGCACCTCGCCAGTCGTGAACGCGAAACCGAGCAGATTGTTCACGACGATATCGGCCCGCAGCCGTGGCGAGTAGCCGTACGCGGTCGCGTTCCGGAGGAACGTCGGACTGAAGGAATCGTCGGCGAGCCGAGAGACGTCCGCTTCCACTTTGACCTTCGTCGCTCCGTACGGCGTGATGGGATTGAATGCCGCCGTCTCCGTGAGCATGTCGTCTCCCGCAACGCCGTACAGGCTGCACGACGACGCGAAGAGAAAGCGCGGGATGCCCGCGTCCTTGGCGAGCCGGGCGAGACGAACCGCGGCTCGATGATTGATTTCTTCGGTGATCAGCGCGTTGAGATTGCCCAGAGGATCGTTGGAGAGTGCCGCCAAGTGGACGACCGCGTCGAAGCCACGCAGTTGCTCGGGATCGACGTCGCGCAGATCGACGCGAATTGCCGGAATGTCCGCCTCTTCGTTTCCGAAGGTGCAATCCTCGAAGAGGAAGGTGTCGAGTCCGGTAACATCGTGGCCGGCTGCGTGAAAGACTCGAGACATGACCGAGCCGATGTACCCGTTGTGACCCGTCATCAGGACACGCATTGCTAGCTCCGCAAGAAGGCCGAGTTGGGCGTGCAGCCCGTTGAGAGCGTTGCAAGAGCTATGCGCTCAACCGCTTGTCAGGCGAGGATTTCGACTCGCGGAATCGGCACGACGAGCTGACCGCCCCATTCGCGGACGTACGAGAGCTGGCGCGCGATCTCGTCTCGAAGATTCCACGGGAGAATGAGGACGAAGTCCGGTCGTGCCTCGCGGATCGCGTCCGGGTGCTTGATGGGGATCTCCGTGCCCGGAAGAAACTTTCCCTGCTTGTACGAACTCCGGTCCACGGTGAAGTCGACCAGGTCGGTGCGAATGCCGCAGTAGTTGAGCAGCGTGTTGCCCTTGCCGGGAGCTCCATAGCCGGCGACGCTCTTTCCATTCCGCTTGGCGTTGATGAGGAAGTCCAACAAGTCGCGCTTCACCGCCTCGACCTTGCGAGTGAACGAGGCGTAGTAATCGATGGACAAAAGGCCGGCGTCCACTTCGCGCTGGCGCAACGCGCGGGCCCGCTCCGTCATCGGCTTCGTGACGTCGTCGTCGTGACGCCCGTAGATGCGCAACGAGCCGCCGTGCGTCGGAAGCTCCTCGACGTCGTAGAGGACCAGACCATGCGCGGCGAAGATGCGCTCCACCGAAACGAAGGAGAAATACGAGAAGTGCTCGTGATAGATGGTGTCGAACTGGTTCTCCTCCACCAGTCGCATCAGGTGCGGGAATTCGATCGTGATGACTCCGAGCGGCTTGAGCGCGATCTTGAGGCCGGCGACGAAATCGTTGATGTCGTTCACCTGCGCCAGGACGTTGTTGCCAAGGAGCAGATCCGCCTGCACGCCGTCGCGGCGCAGCGCTTCGGCGGCCGAGACGCCGAAGAACGTCACCAGCGTGGGAACGCCCTTCTCGACCGCCACCTTCGCGACATTGGCCGCCGGCTCGATGCCGAGCGCCGGCACACCACGCTCGACGAAATACTGGAGCAGATAGCCGTCGTTGCTCGCGACTTCGATGACCTGGCTCTCTGCCGTCAGGCCGAGCTCCGCGATCATGTGCTCGGTGTACCTCCGCGCGTGCGCGAGCCAGGAATCGGAGTACGAGGAGAAGTATGCGTACTCGGTGAAGATTGTTTCCCTGCTCACGTACTCCTGAAGCTGCACGAGAAAGCATTCACCGCAGACGTACACGTGAAGGGGATAGAACGGCTCCATCTCGTTGAGCTGGTCGGCCGCGAGGTAGCTCTCGCACAGTGGCGACTTGCCGAGGTTGACGA
>DATBRO010000204.1:0-10323 GCA_036560265.1 Gemmatimonadaceae bacterium
GCCGCGTCGTCCGCCTTCCCCTGCTGGTCGAGGGAGAGCGCCGTCGTCTCCAGCGCGTACAGGATGTTGCCGAGGTACAGCTCAGCGAGCGCGCCGACGGTTTCGGGCTTGTCGCTCACTCCCTGTTTTCGACGGCGTCCATCTCGTCGGTGTCGCGCTCGGGCGATTCGGCGACTTCGTCGACATGAACGACGATCGCAGTGATGTTGTCGAGTCCACCGCGCCCGTTCGCCTCCGAGATCAGCGCCTGCACTTTGCGCTCCGGCTCCGCGCGTGACATCAGGAGCTGCGCGAGCCGCCGGTCGTCCACCATCCCGGTGAGGCCGTCGCTTGCCACGAGGAAAACATCGCCGGTGCGCGCTTCGCCCGCGTAGAGATCGGGCTCCACCTCCGGGCTCGCGCCGACGCAGCGCGTGATGACGTTGCTGTACGGATGGTAGCGTGCCTGCTCCGGCGTCAGGTTGCCGAGGTCGACCTGCTCCTGCACGTACGAGTGGTCCTTGGTGAGCTGCTTGAGCGCGCCGTCGCGGAGGAGATACACGCGCGAATCGCCCACCTGTCCGATGAGGTATCGCGAATCGGCGAGCACCAGCACCGACGCCGTGGTGCCCATTCCTTGTTTGTCGACCTCGGTGATCGTGCGATCGTGAATCGCGCGGTTCGCGAGCCGCAGCGCTTCGGCGAGCACTTTGGTGACGGCTCCGTCGGTGACGTCAGTGACGTCCTTGAGCTCGCGCAGCACGATCTGCACGGCCATCTCGCTCGCGACTTCACCGGCCGCGTGCCCGCCCATGCCGTCCGCGACGATGAAGATGCCACGCATCCCGTTCGCGTCCACGGCGAAGTTGTCTTCATTTCCGGACCGGATCATACCGACGTCCGTCCGCGCGGCGTGCGACAGTTTCACCTCCCCTGCCCGAGAAAATACGCCGCGACGCCAACGACCACGATGATCGCGATCCAAACCCACGACGGAATGCCGCCGTGTTGAGGTTCCTTGGTCGCCGTAGCAGCGGTGGCGGGCTCCTTCTTGGGCTTCGGACGCATGCCCCCCGGCGCTGTCGGCGGTTCCTCGCGGCGAGGAGGCGCCGGTGACGGTGCTGTACGAGGCTCGGGTCGCGGTGGCGGAGCGGCGATCGGCGCGCTCGGCGCGCTCGGCGCTGCCGGTATGGGCGCAGCCGAAGGTGCCGCGACTGAAGGTGTCGGCGTCGACGGTGCGGCGTATGCCGGAGCCGGAGCCGGAGCTGGAGTCGGCGCAGCAGGCGCGGGCGCCGGCGCGGGTCGGGGCGCTGCAGCAGGCTGCGCCGGCGCTCCAGCGGGCGTTGGTTTCGCCGCGATTGGCGCAACATCCGCATAGAATCTGAATTCCTCGCCGCCAACCCTCACGACGTCCGCGCGGGCAAGCAGCTGCGACCCCTGCACGCGCGTGCCGTTCACCCAAATGCCGTTCGTGCTGTGGTCCGTCAGCACGTAACCGTTTTCCGCGGGCGCGATCGACGCGTGCTTCCGTGAGACCTCGGGCTGCGCCACCACGACGTCGCTCCCTGCTTCGCGACCGAACGTGATCCCTTCGCTCGGGATCTGGTACTCCTTGCCGTCCACGAGCGAGACGAGTCGGCCGCCGGTCGTTCCAGTCGCCCGCGCCGGTCCGGTACGTTTTGCCGCGATGCCAGCGATGTCGCTCGCCGATACGAACTGCGTCGCCCCGACCTTCTTGTCCTCAGAGAACAGGATCTCGGTGCCGGCAACTTCGACTTTGTCGCCGTGGATCAGCGGCGTAGGCTCGACGCCAAGCACGACGCCATTGACCCGCACATTGGCGCCGTCCCGAGCGCGCCGAATGACCACCTGATTGTTCCCGGCGAGCTCGAGGATGGCTTGAAGGCCAAGCGCCGCATCGTTGGAGACACTCACGTCGACACCCGGGCCGGCGCCAACCCGCGTCTGTCCCGGTTTCAGTGTGTGCTGTTTGTCGTTGACCTGAATGACCGGCATTGGCCGTCTGTTCGACGCGGTCGGGAAGTGGCAAACCGGCGCGAGCACTGCCCGCGCCGGAGGAATCGAGGTCCGGGCAGAAACTTACCGCCCCTAACTTGAAGGTCAATCAGTGTGTTAGCAGTGACCTGCCCGACAAATTGTCGCTGCCCGCCTGTAATCGGTAGAGCCGCTCATACAGGCCGCCGATCGCCAGGAGCTCGCGATGCGTTCCGCGCTCGCGCACCTGTCCATGATGCAGCAACAGAATCTCGTCCGCCTCCACGATGGTACTGAGCCGATGCG
This sequence comes from Gemmatimonadaceae bacterium, assembly GCA_036560265.1. Lineage (GTDB taxonomy): Bacteria > Gemmatimonadota > Gemmatimonadetes > Gemmatimonadales > Gemmatimonadaceae > DASPMP01. Next base: position 2,281 of record DATBRO010000204.1, read on the forward strand.
CGATCGCGATGGTGGTGCGTCCCGCCATCAAAATCCGCAGTGCCCGCTGAATCTCGGCCTCGATCTCGCTGTCCACGGCGCTCGTGGCCTCGTCGAGCACCAGCACGGCCGGATCGGCGGCGATCGCACGCGCGAACGAAAGCAGCTGACGTTCGCCGACGCTGATCGTCGCTCCGCGCTCGCCGAGTACATGCTGATATCCGGACGGCAGGCGGCGGATCAGTCGATCCGCACCAACGCGCTCGGCGGCACGCACAGCTGCCTCCTCGCTCAACGGGGCCGACAGCCGGATGTTCGTCAGGACGTCGCCGGCAAACAGGAAGATGTCTTGCTGGACGTAACCAATCAGCGAGCGGAGCTCGTCGAGGGGCAGTTCCCGCACGTCGACGCCGTTCACCGTGATCCGGCCGCGTTGCGGCTCGTAGAAGCGCAGCAGCAAGTTGACAATCGTCGTCTTGCCTGCCCCGGTGTGCCCCACCAGCGCGAGCGTGCGATCCGGCCGCGCCGTGAAGCTCACGCCCTTGAGCACCCACTCGGGTTCCGCGGGAGACTCGACGCCGTCCGCTGAATGAGGGCGATCGTAGGCGAACCAGACGTCCTCGAACTGAACTGCCACTGCGGAAATGGGAAATCGAAAATGGGAAATGGGTCCGGGAAGCACCTCGGAGCGTCCCGGAACCATTTCCGATTTCCACCCACCCGCTTGCGGCGGGTACCCGCCGATTTCCGCCGTTCGAGCATCCACCGGCTCGTCCAACAACCGAAAGACCCTCTCCGACGCCGCCATCGCCTGCTGTAGGATGTTGAACTTGTCCGACAGATCCTGGAGCGGCTGGTAGAATCGTCGCGACAGCTGCAAGAACGCCGCGACGGTGCCGACCGTCAGGGTCCCGACTTCCACGCGGCGCGCGCCGGCGACGATGAGCAGCGCAAGCGCGACCGACGAGAGAATCTCGATCGCCGGGAAGTACAGCGCGTAGTACGTGATCGACCGCAAATGCGCGTCGAGGTGATCGCGATTCAGCCGGTCGAAGCTGCGACGCTCTTCCTTTTGCATTCCGAACAGCTGCACCAGACGCATCCCGGTCAATCGCTCCTGGAGATACGCGTTGATGCGCGCGAGCTTTGTCCGAATGTCGCGATACGACGTCCGCACTGCTCGCTGGAACACGTGCGACGTCAGAAAGATCAGGGGGATGACCGCAAACGACCACAGGGCAAGCTGCCAGTCCGTCGCGAGCATCAACGCGCCGATCGCGACGAGCGTGAACAGGTCGCCGAGCCCGGCGACGACGCCGGACGTGAACAGCTCGTTCAGCGACTCGACGTCCGATGTCACGCGCGTCACGAGGCGGCCGACCGGGTTGCGGTCGAAGAACTTCACCGGAAGTCGCTGGAGATGCGCGAAGATGTCGACGCGCAGCTGCTGCATGACGCGTTGGCCGAGCAGCGCCGTCAGGATCGTCTCGCCATACGAGCAGCCGAATGCGAGGACAAGCGAGAGCGCCATCCATCCGGCCGCCCGCGTCGCCATGGCGACGTCACGCGCGGGAATCGCGACGTCGATGACGTACTGCGTGAGCATCGGGCCGACCAGCTGGAGCAGCCCTTCCAACATGAGGAGGCCGAGTGCCCCGGTGACGAGCGCGACGTGCGGCCGTGCGTACGTCAGCAGACGTCGCATGAGCCTGGCGTCGTACGCGCGTCCGAGCGCTTCCTCCTCGTGGAACGTGCTCGGCGCCGTCATTCAAACAATGCTAGCGGCCGCCACCAACATGGAAAAGCGAGCGACCAACCGTGTGTTGCGAACCCAACTGGTATAGGCGTTGCGGCTGGCGTCGCCGAACACTGACCCCGAATTGGAGGTTTTCACTATATGTCGATTCTCGCGTGGATTGTTCTCGGGCTTATCGCTGGCGCGATTGCGAAAGCCATCATGCCGGGCCGCGACCCCGGTGGCATCATCGTCACGATTCTCATCGGAATCGTCGGCGCGTTCCTCGGCGGATTCCTGGGCAACATGATCGCCGGGACGGGCCTGAACGGCTTCTCGATGTGGAGCATACTGCTCGCGGTCGTCGGCGCGATCCTGCTCCTCTGGATCTATCGCGTCGCAACACGCGGCAGACCGACGACGACACTGTAGCGCGCTTCGCGCGCGTTCGCGGTGGGCCTCGGTGTCCCGAGGGACGCCGAGACCCATCGCGTTTAGAAGAGTCCGTCGCGTTCTGACGCGGTAGATTTAGCCGCGTGAAGGACTCGATCATCATCCGCGGCGCACGACAGCACAATCTCAAGGGCATCGACCTCGAAATCCCGCGCCGGGCCTTCACCGTCATCACCGGCCCGTCCGGTTCCGGGAAGTCTTCGCTCGCGTTCGATACGATTTACGCCGAAGGCCAGCGCCGCTATGTCGAGTCGCTCTCTTCGTACGCGCGCCAGTTCCTCGAGCGCATGGAGAAGCCCGACGTCGATGCCATCGAGGGGCTGTCTCCGGCCGTCGCTATCGAGCAGAAGAATCCGACGAAGACCTCGCGCTCCACCGTCGGGACCGCCACCGAGATCTATGATTACCTGCGGCTCCTCTGGGCGCGGATCGGCCGGACATACTGTCGTGTCTGCGGCCGCGAGCTGCGCCCGGACACGGTGCAGTCCGTCACGGATGCGGTCCTGAGTCTTCCCACGGGAACGCGTTTCTCCGTGGCGTTTCCGCTGCGCTTGTCGCCTGCGGTGACGCACGAGGTGGTCGTCGAGAATCTCCGCGCCCAGGGTTTCGTGCGCGTGCATGCGGACGGGCGCACGTTGCACCTCGACGAGCTGCAGTCCGCCGCGATCGACATCACCGCGGCCAACGAGCTTTTCGTGATCGTCGATCGACTCAGCGCCGAGGACGCGGCTCGCGGCCGCCTCGCCGACGCCGTCGCTTCGGCGTTTCGCGAAGGCTACGGCGACTGTGCGGTGCTGCTCTCGGAGAGTCCGCCGAGAAGCGACCGCGCCGAAGGCGCGGCCACGCACCCGCGTGAGCCGACGGGCACCCGGCCGAGCACAGTTCTTCGCTTCACCGAGCGATTTGAATGTCCGGACGACGGTACGCGTGCGCCCACGCCGACGCCGCAGCTCTTCTCGTTCAACAGCCCTCGCGGCGCGTGTGCCGAATGCAATGGATTCGGCGCTGTGCTGGAGTACGACGAAACGCTCATCGTTCCCCACCCCGAGCGCTCACTCTCTGACGGCGCGATCGATCCCTGGACGATGCCGCGCTATGACAACAAGCGACGCGCGCTCGCGGAATTCGCCAAACGCGAGAAGATTCCGATGGACAAGCCGTGGCATTCGCTGTCGGCGCAGTCGCGCGATCGCCTGCTCCGCGCGCGCGTCCGCGGCTACAAGGGGATTTTTCCCTTCCTCGAGGACCTCGAGGAGAAACGCTACAAGCAGTACATCCGCGTGTTCCTTCGCCGGTACCAGTCGGCGAAAGTCTGCCCCTCGTGCGGCGGCGCCAAGCTTCAGCAGGACGCGCTGCAAGTGCGAATCGCCGGTATGCACATCGCGCAGGTCGCGGAGCTCTCGATCGCAAACCTGCTGTCTTGGATTGAGCAGCTGGAGCTTACAAGTTTCGAGCGGGGCGTGGCGGCGCTGATCGTGAAAGAAGCGCGTGACCGGGTCCAGTTCCTGTGCGACGTGGGGCTCAATTATCTCACGCTCAATCGCGCGACCCGCACGCTGTCCGGCGGTGAAGCGCAGCGGATCGGGCTCGCGAATTCCCTCGGCGCGCAGCTCGTCGACACGCTCTACGTGCTCGATGAGCCGTCCATCGGTCTCCATCCGCGCGACATGTCACGGCTGCTACGCCTGCTCGTCCGTCTGCGCGACACCGGTAACACGGTGCTCGTCGTGGAGCACGACATGGAGGCGATTCGCGCGGCGGACTTCATGGTCGAGCTGGGACCGGGCAGTGGCGAGCGTGGGGGTCGCGTGGTCTTCGCGGGACCGCTCGCCCGCGCCAACGAAAGTCCGCTCACCGGACAGTATCTCACCGGAGCGAAATCGATTGCCGTGCCACGGGAACGACGCCGTGTCGGGCCGCGATGGCTCACCCTGACCGGCGCGCGAGAGCACAATCTGAAGGACATCGACCTCCGCGTCCCGCTTGGCGTCATCACCGCCATCACCGGGGTGTCCGGTTCGGGCAAGAGTACGTTGGTGTACGACGTGCTGCTCCGCGCGCTGGAAACGCGGCTGCGCGGCGAGCATTCCGCGAAGCAGCACCTCGGTGAGCGCGTCGGCGCGTACACGGAGCTCACCGGGTACGAAGCGCTGGACGACGTCGTCTGCGTCGATCAGAGCCCGATCGGGAAGTCACCGCGCTCGAATCCCGTCACGTACGTGAAAGCCTTCGATGAAGTGCGGCGTCTCTTTGCGGACGCTCCCCTCGCGCGGCAGCGGCGTTACACACCGGGGACGTTCAGCTTCAACGTCGCTGGCGGGCGCTGCGAAAAATGCGAGGGCGCCGGCTATCTCGAGGTCGAGATGGTGTTCATGGCCGACGTCTTCGTCCCATGCGACGAATGCGGCGGCAAACGCTTCCGCGCCGACGTGCTCGAGGTGACCGTCGGCGGCCGGAACATCCATCAGGTGCTCCAGCTCACCGTCGACGAAGCCATTCGCGCCTTTCCGCGCGAAGAGAAGCTCGGCCAGGCGCTGTGGCAGCTCCAGCAAGTGGGACTGGGTTACCTGCGACTCGGCCAGCCCGCAACCACGCTCTCGGGCGGCGAAGCCCAGCGTATGAAAATCGCGCGCGAGTTGGCGACGGCGAGCAAAAAGACCGGTCGCAAGCTCTACCTCATGGACGAGCCGACGACGGGCCTGCACCTCGAGGACATCCAGAAACTGGCACAGGTGTTCGACCGTCTTATCGACGCGGGGCACACGCTCGTCCTTATCGAGCACAACCTCGACGTCATCAAGCTCGCGGACTGGATCGTCGATCTCGGGCCCGAAGCCGGAGATCGCGGCGGAGAAATCGTCGCGGAAGGACGGCCGGAAGAAGTGGCCACCGTCGACGCGTCGCATACGGGCCGTTGGCTTCGCGGTGTGCTTCCCACTAAATTTCGCAGTCCGGTTCTACCGATCCCCAGTAGCTCAGCTGGTCAGAGCATTCGACTGTTAATCGAAGGGTCGTAGGTTCAAATCCTACCTGGGGAGCTTCGAAAAAACTCCGCGGCCCGCCTGATGCTACATGCATCGGCGGGTCGTTTCGTTTTGCGGAACGTCGCAACTTAGACGACGTGCCTGGTGGCCTCACGGGGCGAATGGGCGCAGCGGTGCTGCCACAACCATCCTGCGAGTTCGCGGGCACGCGTCTTCTGCACGTCATCGAGCGGCTTCGTGAAATGAGGCCCGGCGCGACGTTGCGTTGAATCCATCATCCGTAGACGCCGAATGATTTCTTCGTCGGTATGAGCGTGGAACCCAATTACTGCGTCAAAAATAAATTCAGCGACAATTCCGTCGATGACAACGTCGCCGTGTGCATTTTTGGTCGCATCGTTTTCGCGCAGCGATCGAGGAACGCCCGATGCTTCGTATGACGCGGTGATGAATCTGGAATTGCCCGTGAGTTCTTTGCCTACCTGAAAATCGAATACGTACGCTGCAGCCGTGTCACTGCCTTTCCGCTCCTCACGCGGTACAACCCGGCATATAAGCGGCGACGCGTTCGGAATATCGAGTGGTCTGAATTCCTGTACTGCCTGCGCCGCCGCAGCGGAGCTCAACGATGTCGCTACGAACGTGATGCCGATGACGAGATTAGGAAGTGATCGCGTAGAGATCAGGCAGAATCTTGGCATGCCGTGCTCCGAGGCTTGCGACCTCTCCCGGCACGAATGCCGAGAGAGAGTCGCCGTGAAGGTTTGACTGAAAGGTTACAGCGCCCACTGGCAATTCTTGATTTCGATCGGTGACCAGGTAACGCCTCCATCAAAGGAGATCTCCCACTGCTCGTACCAGCAGAACCACGTCCAGGAGCTTCCGCTGCCAGAGCCGCTTGAATAGGTCTGCGGATACCACCATGGGCTCGATGGGTTCCAGCAATTGTTCTCGCCGTACGCCCTCGCCAGCAGTTCGAGGTCATTCCGCGCCAGACTCTCTTCGAGATGCCAGCGTTCCACGGAGCCCATTTCCGCGCCGATTTGGAAGGCGACATCGCCCCAGTTGAGCAGGTTGATAAGACTGCCGGTGTGTTGGAAGTTCTCTAATACAATCGCTCTTATTCGGTCTCCTAGGCCCCGAAGCGCGCTATTGTAGTTATCTCGAGCATAGCGCCAAGTCGGCGTAGCATTGTAGATGTCCGATGCAATCATCCAGCAGTACCGCGGAGCCAAGTAAGAGGCTATTGCTGTGGGATTAGGGACGATGGATCGCGTCCGATGAGTTGGAGCGCTCGCTGATGCAGAGAACATCGGTGCGGCCCGCTCTGGCGAACCGAAGATATTCTGGGCAGACGATGTTCCTTTCTTTCCATCTTTTGACTTCTTCCGGAATAGTGTGTTCCGCTTTCCTGAACTCGCCTTTCCATCCCTAGCGGTCGCGGCATCCTGACTGCCCTTGGCTTGAATCCCGGAAATCGCAGGACCCGGCATCCTGAGTTGTGCACAGCACTCGCCGCCGTTGTCCGCCAACTTTGTCTCGATTTGCGTAGCAGCGTCGTCAATGATTGCCTGAAAGCTGTTGGCGACGTCTCGCGCTTGTTCTTCCGTGAGGATCAGGCCTTCCCCGCTGGGAATCCGGAGCTCCCGCGTGGCCAAGTACAGGCTATAGGGGCCATCGCTTGCGTAAACGGTTATCACGCCGTCGCCATTGTAGCCCGAAACGGCAGCCAGTCGAAATGGTGTGACGTGCACCTTGGACTGAGCGGGACCGCTGATCTCGCCGTCCCTGCAGCCCGGTAGGAGGACGAGAGCTGTCGCAATCGTCCCCGTGGTGAACCACGACTTTATATGTCTCATCTCGTTCTTCCTCTCGATTCATACCGCTGATACGGTCCGTTCATGCGACGCGTCGTCAGCATCGACGAGCTACTCATGCATCGGCGACGGTGAACAGCCTATCACCGCCTCGTCGCCGCGCGTCGCCGGGAAGAGAAGATTGGGAATAAGGAACGCGCGAACAAACCGTGAAAGCGCCTCCTGGTGCAAAACGTCCCTCAGCTGGCAAGCGCGGTGTACTTTCGAGGAAACGACGAGCGACTCTCGGAGCATCTTCCTTTATTCAGTCCGGCAGCGATGCCTCTATATTGTGCACGCGCCGTCTGATCGCTCCGAGCCGCCCGAGCCGCCTCTATGCCAAAACGCAGCGCGCGTCGCATCAGTCGCCCGTACTCCGTCACACACGAGCATGCGGCAACGCCGCTCGTCGGCGTGATCATGGGCAGCAAGTCGGACCTCAAGGTCATGGACGCCGCGGCGGAGATACTGAAGCGGCTCGAAGTACCTCATGAGGTACGTATCGTGTCCGCGCATCGCACTCCGGACTGGATGTTCGAGTACGCGTCGAAGGCGGAGGAGCGCGGTCTCGAGGTGATCATCGCGGCAGCCGGCGGTGCTGCGCACTTGCCGGGAATGGTCGCATCGAAAACCATCCTGCCGGTGCTCGGCGTTCCGATTTCAGCGACTGCGCTCGACGGCCTCGATGCGCTGCTCTCCATCGCGCAAATGCCGAAGGGTGTGCCCGTCGGCACACTCGCGATCGGTGAGGCCGGAGCCGTCAACGCGGCGCTGCTGGCCACCGCGATCGTGTCGCGGGGCCGTCCCGAAATCCGTGAGCGGCTACGGAGATGGCGCGAAAGCCGTACCGCCGAAGTTCTTCGCGAATCCGGCTCCTGACGCATGATACATGACTCGTGCTGATGCACGACTCGTGACTCGTGGTGACAGATGACGCGTGCGTCGATAGCGCCTGGTTCCACGATTGGCATCTTCGGCGGCGGCCAGCTCGGTCGCATGACCGCGCTCGCCGCGCGCTCGATGGGCTATCGCATCC
>DATBRO010000205.1:0-5486 GCA_036560265.1 Gemmatimonadaceae bacterium
GGAAGTCGAGCTTGTCGAAGGGGTAGGGCACGCCGAAGTACTGCGACATCCATGCGCGGGCGCGCCGGTTGAGCGCGATGAGCGTGTCGCGCTCGACTTCACGCGCGCGTGAATCGCGCACCCAGAGCGCGATGTCCTGCTGCGGATCGTGCAGCTGTCTGAATGGCCCTGCCGCAAAAGCGAGCAGGTAGGTTGAAATGGGCTTGGTCGCGGCGAACCATACGGTCGTCGCGCGGTCACCCATTTCGGCTCTCACGACCGATGAGATTTTGCCGTTGGACAGCGCGGTCCAGTCCAGCGGCAGCGCCAGCCCGAGCTCGAACACCGCCTTGATGTCCGGCTGGTCGAAGCACGGGAAGAGCAGGTTGGCGTCCGATGGGACGAGCAGCGTGTAGAGGTATTCACGCTTGTCTGTGTCGTCGGTAAAGCGAATGACGCTAGCGCCCGCGGGCGCGATGGGAGATTTGAAAACGATGTCGATCGTGTTCTCGCCGTCCTGGAACAGCGCTTCTTGGAAGCGCATGTGCGCGCGGTTGTACTCGACGGCTTCGACCGGTGCCCCATTGATCACGACGTTCGAGAATTCGTAGCCGCGAAAGTCCAGGTAGACGTCCCCGCCATTCACTCGCGTGAAGGAGATGCGCGCGGTACCGACCACCGTATCGCGCCGGGTCAGCTCGAGCGCGAGGTGGTATCGGACGTCGCGGATGTGGGCGGCGCGGTATCTCGCCAGCTCGTGGGAGACACCCGGCGCCATCAACGAATCGCTATGCGTCGCCGCGGCCATGATGGTGACGAGGGCAGCCAAGCCGATCATAGTCACAAAAAAAAGGCGCCGAGCCTCAACCGCTAGTAAGCGATTGGCCCAGCGCCTCGAATCCGTCGTTCAGGCTAAAAACGGCGCATCGCGCCCGCCCGAACCGGCCCTTTAGAACGCTACGATGACCTTTGACATTATCTGGCTCCTTACCTTCGGCCACGCCTGGAGGGCGTTGCGCACGGGTATATATACCACCGTTCCCCCTCGAAGTCAACTAACTACTGTCGCTGCTTGAAGTTGGGGTCGTATAGCTCAGCGGCAAAAACCTGGCCTGGTTCGATGTCTTCCCCCACCCATCCGAGCGCGTAGTGGTCGGGATCGATGGGGAGTTCGAGCAGACGCAATTCGTCGTCCTCCAATTTACGTCCTTTGACTTTGCCCGTTGTGTCCGCTGAACGACGAATCCCGAAGTTCGGATGTGTGTCCGGAATCATCGCAATCAAATAGATGCGACCCGTCGTCCCCTCAGCTCGGATCGTCCTCGACACCATCGTATCTACTCCCGTTTCGGCCAACGGCGCCACCAGGCCGCGAATCTGGTGCGAGTATTCCAGTGTGAACGGCGCCTCGGGGTCGTTCGGCCGGATGATTGGGTCGAGGAAAAGAAGGTATTTGCGAACGTTCGGCTGTTTGCTGTCACGCCCAAGCATGTCGATAGTCCGTCGGACGCGGCCAGCTTTGTCGAAGACTTGCCGGCGCATCGTGCCCAGGAACTCCTGGTCCGGAGACTCTGTCACGTGGATTGCCGTGCATGCAAGAGGCTCGCTTTCGGCTTGGAACTTCAAGCGATACTGGAGCAGGTCGGGGCGACGTTTGCCGGTCTCCTGGTCGATCGAGAGCGCACCGACGCGAACGATCAGACGAGCTTCGGTGTAGCGCATCTTTACGTGCGCATGCTGGGCATTGTAGAGGTCAGCCACGCGCTGGAGGGTTGTGGCGCTCTCCTCCGGCTCGCGGCCTGACTCTACGACGATGCGGGGGCGCGAAGATCGAGCCTGGTCGGCCAGTCGTCGGAAAAACTCCTCCGCTTGCCGCCGGGTCAAGTCGTACGTGTCGCCCATTCCCTCCTGCAGCGCCTTATCGAAATCAAACGTGTCGACGCTGAGATTGAGCGACAATAGTCGGTCCTCGCCGAGCTGCAGTTGGGCGCGGCGCACGGAGTTGTTCATTGCAGCATCGAGCAACGCTTTGGAGAAGCTCAAGACGTTATTTGGCGTGGCTCCAGGACTCCCAGGCCTGAAGGTCACGCCAACGATCATGCCGTCCTGCATTTCGAACTGTCGCAACGCGTCGACGGGCAGGTTCTCACAGATCCCTCCGTCGACGAGAAGCATGCTGTCACCCTTTCTCCCAGGCGCGCGAAAGTAGAAGGGAATTGCGCACGATTCGACGATTGCATTCACGACGACCTGTTCCAACTGCTCGAAGGGGTACGTGCTTCCGTTAGTGACGTCGGTTGTAAGGACGATGAGCGGCTTCTTCAGCTCTCCGAAGCGGTGGACGCTGTGCTGCTTGAAAATCTCGCCAAGTACTTTCCGCAAAGGTGCGACGTCGACGATTGGCCTGCCGATAAGAACCTTGGGCAAGTGGCGCCACGCGGGCTTTGGAAACAGGGCGAGAAGCTTATCGCGGTTGTCCACGACGCGCTGGCGAATTCCAGCGAGGTCGATATTGGCGGCATACAGAGCCGCGGCGATCGAGCCTGCCGACGTGCCCGCGAGCCGCGTTACCTCGATGACGCCTTCGCGCTCCAAGCGCTGGGCCGCCTCGAGCGCCGCCAGCAAACCACAGAGCTTTGCGCCACCGCCCTGAACCGCCAGTTGCACGCGTAAGGTCATCGCGGACCCAAGGTGCGTTGTCGTGGCGAGCGGTGCAAGATGACTGCTATCAGTATGACCAGGACGCTGGCTTACGATCCCAACGATGCTCGCGCAATGTGTCGAGCAACGCCGGCGTGAGTGTCCCGGCGTCGCCAGCCGCCAGGTTCGAGCGCACGTGCGTCGTCTTTCGCATTCCGGGGATGACGACGTCCACGTCGTCATTGGAGAGAATGAATCGCAGCGCCAGCTCGGGGAGCGTCACTCCGCGCGGCAGCGCCCTCTTCAGAGCGTCCACACGCTCGATGGTCGGCACCAGATTCTCCGGAACGAAATACAGATTGCGAAAGTCACCCTTCGGCCAGTGGCTGTCCTTGGTCAGCATGCCGGTGAGCGACCCTTCGTCGAACGGCACGCGCGCGATGACGCCGATGTCCAGCTCCCGGCAGAGGGGAAAGAGCTCGTCTTCCGGCGCTTGGTCGAAGAGGTTGTAGATGACCTGTACGGCGTCAACGACGCCGGTGCGCAGCGTCGCGATCGCGTTCCACGGCTCCCACCGATTGATGCTGACGCCTACGGCGCGCACCAATCCTTCGCGCTTCAGGTCGTCCATCGCGCGCTGCCATCGCTGGTCCTTGGCCCACGCGTCTTCCCACACGTGGAATTGCAGGAGGTCGACGCGCGGCAGCCCGAGATTCGCCAGACTCTTTTCGGCATACTCCCGGATGTATTCCGCGGGGAAGACGTCGTCCAGCGCGTCGCCGCGCCGTGTGGGCCACTTGCGATTCTTCGGCGGAACCTTCGTCGCGGTGTACAGGGTCTTGCCGGGGTTCGCGCGTACCGTTTCACCGAGCAGCCTCTCGCTCCGTCCGTCGCCGTAGGCCCACGCGGTGTCGAAGAAGTTGCAGCCGAGATCCACGGCGAGCTGTAATGATTGGCGTGACTCGGCGTCGTCCGACCCGGTCCATCCCGCCATCCCCCACATGCCGTAGCCGATCTCGCTCACCTGCCACCCGGTCCGGCCGAAGGTCCGATAATTCATCCCCTGAACCTATTGGAGTGGTGTTGCAGTATTATGGTGAAGCGAGGGAGATCGGGGGAATTAGCATGAGCGACGTGGGAATCCTGCGAGTCACGATGGGCGTCGAGGCGTTCCTCAGGCGGCTTAGGCCGATGATCGCTGGGCGATTCTCCGGCGTAGCACTCGCAGCGGCGCTGTGCTCGGCCGCCGTCTGCCGAAGCACGGTTCCCGATCGTGTGCCGGACGGCCCATGGGGCGGAGACCACATCGGCATGATCGTCACGGACACCGGCGCGACCATCGAGTACGACTGCGCGTCCGGGAGAATTAACGGCCCACTCGCGCTCGACGCGAATGGCGATTTCAGTTGGACGGGAATCCACTCGCCGGGCCACGGCGGCCCGATTCGAGTCGACGAGCCGCCCGACAATCGCCCGGCGCGCTACACCGGAAGCGCCACGACGTCGGCGATGCGGATCACGCTCACCGTTGTCGACGGCAGCATTCCACCGCAGACATTCGTGCTCGCGCGCGGCGGGAACGCCAGAGTGTTCAAGTGCTTGTGAGCGCGGCAGGCAATCGCTAGTAGCTCCTTCCCGCGCCCCCACCGCCGGCCGATCCGCCACCAAAACTTCCACCAGAGCTTCCTCCGCCGTCAGACGATCCGGAGCTTCCGCCGTCGCCGCCCGAAGAGCTGAAATCGCCCGAGGCGGCGGGGGCGAGTATCTCCGTGCGCTTGTCGTGGTACTTGCAGCTCAAGCACCGCTCCCGGATCCTCACGCTCCCATCGGCCCACCCCCCGTAGAACCTCAGCGTTTCGAGAGTTTTCCGGTTGCACTTCGGACACCTCGTGTGTTTCGTCCCCCACTTCGGACGCGGGATCACTTGCCGGTGCTCGCACTTGGAGCAGACCCACACGTCATAGTTGACGCTGTCGAGCTTTTCCTCCAATACGTCGTCCGGGCTCAGAAACGCGTCGTCTTCAGTCTCACTCAGGCGACGCAACCACCCATGCCCGTTGGGGCAACGGCGCGGGAGGAAGCGACGCGCCAACCAGAGCGCATACACCAACGGTGCGAAGAAGGGGAAAAGGAGCGGCGAAAGAAACAGCAAAAGGACCAACCCCAGTATCAACCAGGACGAGGCATTCAGCACGAAATACTGAATTGGAGATTCCTCCGGCGTGACCTCCTTCCCGCGGAACGTTATCGTCAATCCTCGCCGTTTCGGTGGAGCATCTATCCGTGCCCGCGGCGGACCGGAGTAGCTCTCGTTGTTAGCGGCAGCCGCAAGCGCGCCCACACCTGCCAGCACTCCGCCGTCGAAGTCGCCGCTGCGAAACGCCGGAATCACCCACTCGTCCTGAATCCGGCCCGCGACGGCGTCGGGGATTACACCCTCGAGTCCATAGCCGACGCTCATCCACGTCTTCCGCAGCGCGGGCGACCAGAGAAAGACGATCCCGTTGTCGCGCGCGCCCTTGCCCACGCCCCACCGGCGGTGCAGCAGGAGCGCCGCATTCGCTGGGTCGAGACCGTCGAGCGAGTCGATCACGACGACCGCGATCTCCACGCTCTTCTCGCGCTCGAGTCTCGCAACCGTGGAATCGATCGCGGCGACGGTCTCCGGACGCAGGTGATGCGCCGGATCCGACACCCAGCCGCCATATGTCGCGCGGGGACTGGGGACCCAGCGCAGGCGCGTCGTATCGCGCAGCTGTTGTGGCGCGATCAACGCGAGCGTCGTGACCAGCGCGGGGAGGAGAAGAGCCATCACTGCACCAATATTGGCAATCGCATCGAATCCGCCTACCCTTATGCGCTTCTTA
>DATBRO010000206.1:0-7858 GCA_036560265.1 Gemmatimonadaceae bacterium
CGTCGGGTGAGACGCTCGAATTGCGCGGCGGCGTGCTCGGCGTCGGCGTCGTGTCGACGGGTGCGCACTGGTAGGTCTGGATGTCGCACTTCCAGCGACGATTCGACGCGGTGACCGTGATCTCCCGGCTGTCCTTGGAAAGCTCGAAGGTCTGGAAGGGAAGTCGATTCCCCTCGACGCGTCCGCCTGTTGCGGCGCTCAGTGCTTGCGCGATTCGCGCCTGATCGAACACCGCCATGCGCGTACGCTTTGCGGGATCGATGAGAACGAACTCGGAGCCGTTTGCGGTCGAGGCCCGATACCAGAACCGGCCGTCGGGAAGCCACGTCGCGCGAACGCCAAGGCCGGTCACGAGGGGCGCGGCTCTCGCGGCGAGGAATCGCTCAGCGCGGGCGTAGTCGTCAGCCGTCAGCGCGCGCGGGGTCTGTGCAGCGAGGGGAGCAGCGAGAAGGACAGAGGCGATAGTATGGAAGAAGCGCATGCGATTGAGTTTACTATGCGCATCCACTTCCGCCATCGCTCATGGACGCCGTTGCTACCGTCCCCCCATGACACAGCCTGCCGACGAGCTGCGCCGACAGTTCGGCGAGATCGACATCTATCTGTTCGACCAACTTCTACGCGGACGCATCACGCGCGGGATGCGCATTCTCGACGCGGGCTGCGGCGGCGGTCGCAATCTCGTGTATTTGTTGCGCGAAGGATTCGAGGTCTGGGGTCTCGATGAAAGCGCCGAAGCGATCGAGCAGATGCGCATCCTGGCGGCCAACCTGGCACCCGGGCCGAGCAGGGATCGCTTCAGCGTCGGCAGCGTGGAGAAGCTGCCATACGCGGACGCATCGATGAACGTCGTCATCAGCAGCGCGGTACTGCACTTCGCGCGCGATGAGCGTCAATGGACCGCGATGGTAGACGAGATGTGGCGTGTGCTTTCGTCCGGTGGAGTGCTGTTTTCAAGGTTGGCCACGACGATCGGGCAAGAAGGGATGCTCGAATCGCGGGGCGGGCGCCGCTATGTCCAGCTCGACGGCACCGAACGCTTCCTCGTCGACGAAGCGATGTTGATGGCGACTACGGCTCGTCTAGGCGCGACGCTGCTGGATCCTCTCAAGACGAGCGTCGTGCAGAATCTTCGCTCGATGGCGACGTGGGTGATCCGCAAGGACTGACGCTCGGGCGTCAACTTGCCACCGGGTGGTCCGCGGAACAAAGTTCACTGCTGACGTTTGATCGTACTGCTCGAGCCGGAGACAACATGAAGGCGACCCTGATTCTCGGCACGCTACTGCTTACGGCGTCAGCGACGTTCGCACAAACCCCGCAAAGCGCGGCACCGGATTCGGCGGCAGCGGCGGCGCGAAATAGAGGCGGTGGCAGGTGCAGTCAGAATGCCTACAACTGCGTCGATGCGCCGAACCCGCTCCCGACGCCGAACACGGTGTGGATCGAAGAGATGACGTGGATGGACGTCCGCGACGCGTTGAAGGCGGGCAAGACCACGGTCATCATCGCCACGGGCGGCATGGAGCCCAACGGCCCGTGGCTCGCGACGGGAAAGCACAACTACGTCCTCAAAACCAACTGCGAAGCGATCGCGCGTAAGTTGGGGAACGCGCTCTGCGCGCCGATCATCAAGCTGGTCCCCGAGGGACGCATCGATCCGCCGAGTGGCCACATGGTGAGCCCGGGCACGATGAGCGTCCGCGAGGAGACGTTTCGCGCGGTGTTGACCGACGCCGTGTACAGTCTCAAGATGCACGGCTTCAAGAACATCATCTTGATCGGCGACAGCGGCGGGAATCAGTCCGGGCAGCGCGCCGTCGCCGACTCCCTGACCGCGATCTGGAAGGGCGACCCGGTCGTCGCGCACGTGCAGGAGTACTACGACTACGCGGGCGTCGCGAACTACATGAAGACACACGGCATCGTGGACGGGCAGAGCGACAATCTCCACGACGACCCGATCATCACGCTCAACATGTTCATCACCGATCCAAACACGGTGCGGTATGACCAGCGCGTGAAGGCTGGCAAAGCTACAATCAACGGTGTGTCGATTGCCGACAAGAAGAAGAATCTCGAGCTGGCGCAGACGATCGTCGACTTCCGCTCTTCCACGACGGTGGACGCGATCAACAAGGCGATCGCGAACAAGGGGACGCTGCCGGCTCAGCCTCGTCCAACTCGGCCGTAGGGGGGAGACACAAGACATGGCGGGGTTCACCAAGGTCCAATTCATCTGGATGAACGGCAGCCTCACGTCGTGGGATGCGGCGCAGGTGCACGTGTCCGCGCACGGCCTGCAGTACGGCACTGGTGTGTTCGAGGGGATGCGGTCGTACGACACGCCAGAGGGGCCCGCGATTTTCCGGCTCGACGCGCACATGCGCCGGCTCGCCGCGTCGGCGCAGGCGTACGAGATCGCGTTGCCGTATTCGTTCGACCAACTGTGCGAGGCGTCGCTCGAGGTCGTCCGGGCGAACGGGCTCGAGAACGCCTATCTCCGCCCGATCGCGTTCTTCGACTCGTACAGTTTCGCCGTCTGGCCCAAGGACTGCCCGGTGTCGGTGGCGGTCATCGCCGTCCCGGGACGCCAATATCTCCAGGGCGGCCCCGAGCACGGCGTGCGCGTGATGGTGTCGACCACGCGGCGCATCGATGCGTCCACGCTGCCGCCGAACGTCAAGGCGTGCGGGCAGTACACGAATTCCGTGCGCGCCGTGCAGGAGGCCATACGCAACGGGTACGACGATGCGATTCTCTTGAACAACAAGGGTGATGTCGCGGAAGGATCCGGCGCGAACCTCTTCGCGGTGAAGAACGGGACGCTGATCACGAACGGCGTCGAAGCGTCGATCCTGATGGGCATCACGCGCGACAGCGTCATCACGATCGCGCGAGACCTCAACATTCCCTTGGAGATTCGTTCGCTGTCTCTCGTGGACGTCCGGAACGCGGATGAGCTGTTTTTCTCCGGGACCGCGGTCGAGGTCACACCGATCAAAGAGCTCGATGGCAAGATCATCGGGAACGGCACGCCGGGACCGGTGACAAGGCGCATTCAGAAAACGTTCCTCGATGCCGTTCACGGGCGGCTGCCACAGTACCGCGCGTGGCTCGCACCGGTGGGAAGCATGGCGTTACCGCTGTCATCCTGAGGCCGTGGGCCGAAGGATCTGCATTAAGTCCCGAGGGCGTGCACTGAAATGCCGATCTACGAATACGCGTGCAAATCATGCGGACACGAGTTCGAGAAGCTCGTGCGCGGCGGCAAGACGCCGGTGTGTGCGTCGTGCGGCGCCGCGGACGTCGAGCGTCTTTTCTCGTTGCCCAACGTGAAATCGGAAACCACCAAAGCGCAGGCGATGCGCGCCGCGAAGAAAAGAGATAAATCGCAGGCGACGGATCGCGTGCAGGCGCAGGTCGCATATGAAAAAAGTCACGACGACGGGTAGAACCGCGTTCGCCATCTTCGCGCTCACGTTTGCTGGAAGCGCTACCGCCCAGCAAGCGGGCGCGCCCGGAAACGGCGGAGCAGCGATAGCGCTCGGCCGAGACGAGATCGCGCAGTTGGCGCGCGTCCAACTCGCAATCACGACCGCGCACGATTCCATCAACGCGAGACTCGCAAAGCCCGGTAACAAGAAGGACAAGGTGCAGGCGCAGCTTCAGGACACGCTGCTCGCGCAAGTCGCGGAGATCCTGCATCACGGCGGCCTCACCGACGCCGAGTTTCGCCGACGCACGTACATCGTGAGCACCGACACCGCGGCGCGGCGCATCTACGACAGCATCGTCGTCGTGGTCACGGGCGCGCCGTTGCCGGGGGCATTGGCGCGCGGCCCGCAGCTGCCCGTGCCTCCCGGTCCTGTCGGTGTCCACATCGCACATGTCGTGAATGGGTTCGGCGACACGCCTGGTTTGCAGGGGCTGCTTCCGACCGCGATGGGCGAAGCTCGCATCGCGACGCAACACGCCACGCTCGCGGCGGCACAGCCGACGAACCTCGCCTACATGCAGACGCATGCCGGCCACGTCATCCACGCGCTCGACCCCAAGCTCATCGCAGCCGGCCCCGGGCTCGGGTACGGATTGAAACGCGCGGCGACGCAGGTCGCTCTGCACATCGAGCTCGCGGCGTCGGCGGAGGGAGCGTCGCCGGCCGTCGTTACGCACTCGAAGCACGTGGCGATCGCCGCGCGCAACACGGTGCAGCGTGCCGACCAGCTCCTCGCGCTCGCGCAGAAGGTGCAAGCGGCGACGTCGGCGGCGGACGCGGCGGCGCTCGTGAGCCAGATGGTATCGCTCGCGAGTCAGCTCGTCGCGGGGGCGGACTCAAACGGCGACGGGCGAGTCACCGTTGAGGAAGGCGGCCTCCAGCTGGCCGACGAGCACGTGAGGCTGATGCTGAGGTAGAGCAGGGAATTGGGAATGGGGAACGGGGAATTCCCTATTCCCCATTCCCTGGCTGTTTCAGTTCCAGCGTGAAAGTCGTTGGGCCCCCGGATGCACTCTCGACGCTGAGCTCTCCCCCCATCCCGCGCGCCAGGTCGCGCGCGATCGCGAGGCCGAGGCCGAGCCCTTCCACCGGGTGATTCAGCGAGCGGCCCACCTGCACGAAGGGCTCGAAGATGCGCTCCTGCTTGTCGGCGGAAATCCCTGGTCCGTCGTCGCGGACGCAGATGCGCACGCGAGCGTCCGCCTCCGAAGTGCCGGCGCAAAACACTTCTATTGTTGTGTCGTCCGGCGTGTGTTTCAGCGCGTTGCCAACCAGGTTCACCAGGATCTGTCTCGACTTGTCGGCATCCGCCCACACGAAGACGTTCGGGGAGCAGGGACGGATTTCGAGCCGACGTCCCTGCATCCGCATCTGAGGCGCGACGAAGTCCTCCAGCTCGTCCAGCATCTGCGCGACCGAGACACGCGTCGGTTCGAACACGACGCGTCCCGCGTCCAACTTCGCGAAATGCAGCACGTCGTTGATCAGTCGCGTCACGTGCTCATAGTTCCGCTCGATGCGATCCAGGTCGCGAGTCACGTCGGCCGGGAGGTCGCCACGCGCACCCATGCGCAACAACTGGACGTAGCCGCCGATCGCGTTCAACGGCGTGCGCATCTCGTGCGACATTGCCCTGAGGAAGTCCAGCTTCGACAGATTCGCGTCCTCGGCGCGTTTGCGCGCGTCCTCCGCGTCGTGTGTTGCCTGCCGCTGTGCCTCGTACAGACGCGCCGTGTCCAGCGCGAGTCCCGCCGGGAGCGCCACTTCTTGCGCGGCGAGCACGTCCTGGTCGTCGTGCGGTCGGCTCGCTGCCGACCTGCCGAACGTAATCCCGCCGATGGTGCGGCCCCGCGCCATCAACGGAACGCACAGGATCGACCGCGGCGCGAGGGCGGCAACGAAGTCACGCAGCTCCGGCGTTCCGAGGGCCAGATAGAAGCCGTCTTCGATCTGCTCGAGCAGCACCGGTCTGCCCCTCTGCATCGCGCGATTCCAGGGTAGCATCCGATCGACGGCCGCGACCGGGAGCTGCGCCACCACCTGCCGCAGGATTGCGAGCTCGCGCGTGTCCACAGCCGCGGTATCGACATGAGTCACGTGGAACGTGTCGTCCACGAGGTAAACGCACGCCCAGTCGCCGACGAGCGGGAGCGCCATCTCCGCGACGACGCGCAGCATGTCGCGTTGGTCGAGCGTGGAGACGAATCGCGCACTCGCGTTCGCGAGCAGCCGGGCGAGATCGTCGGTCCGCTTCTGCTCCGTAACGTCGCGGAAGAAGATCGACAGCCCGTTCGCGTCCGGGTACGCGTGGATCGAATGCCAGTAGTCGCGTCCCGGTACGATGTAGTGATGCTCGAAGTGCACCGGCTTCTGCGTCTCCATCGCATGCCGGTACTGCCGCTCGAGCTCAGTGCCGACCGTCGATGGCCACTGTTCCCAATGCGAGCGACCGATGACATCCGACCCGAGAGGCTCGCCCACGGTCCGCGCGGCGGTGTTCAGGTAGACGATCCGCCAGTCGCGATCGAGCGCGATGAACGCATCCGTCATCCGCTCGAGCAGCTCTGCGCCCTGCCCGATGACACTCGCTTCGTCGCGTTTGTCTGTCACCTAAGAGCGGGGAATGGGGAAGTGGGAATGGGGAAAGGTTTAACTACAACTGCGGGAATGGAGAAGGGGAACGGAGAAAGGGAAGGGCAACGGATTAAGTATCGGCTCCGTTCCCCTTGTCTTTCCCTGGCCGCATTCCCTTCTCCCGCCGTTGATGTTAAACCTTTCCCCGTTCCTCTTTCCCAGTTCCCGCGTCAGCAAGACACGCAGCGGTGACTATTCTTAGCTCCAAGCTTTTCGAGGAGCGCGATCGTCTCCGGGAAAGGACGCAGCCGCTGCACCGGCCCGTTCGCCATGTCGATCGTCGTGCGGAAATTCCGCGACACCGCCTTGGGATCCGCGCCCTTCGACACGAGATACAAAATCATCTCGTTGTCGCCGCGCGACGCGGCGTGATGCAGCGGCGTGAAGCCCTGGGCATCGCGCTGGTTCACGTCCGCGTGCAGCTCTTCGACGAGATACTTGAGCGCGGGCATCCAGCCGTCCGGCGCATGGCGGTGTGAGTTGCCCGCGAAGCCGTTGCCGTAGCCGACGCCGGCCGCTGCGTGGATGGGATACACGCCGAGCCCGGGAGGCACTGCTTTCGCTGCCGAGTCGATCTCGGGTGACGCGGGCGTCGGCGGCGGCTGATTTCCACGCCCGCCTCCGCCTCCGCCGCCACCACCACCCACGCCAACAGCCCCACCGGCGGCCCCGGCGGCCCCGGCGACCCCACCTGCGGCCGCGACTTGCTGCGGCGGCGTACGTTGCGACGGGATGGTCGGGTCGGCGCCGTACTTGACCAGCAGACGCATCGCGTCCACGTCCACGGCGTAGGCAGCGCGCCAAAATGCCGTCGTGCCCTCGAGGTTCTCGAGGCCGCAGTTGCCGCTGCCGCAGTTGTTGAACGCGAAGTACCACAGGTGCTGCGTAATGCGCACGTTGGGCTGCGCGCCCGCCTTGAGCAGCGCTTCCATCAACTCGAGATACGTCGTTCGCTGGAATTGCACCGACTGCGGTTGCGGGAACCGCGAGCGCGGCGCCCACTCGGTGTTGATCACCGCGTACAGCGGCGTCGCGCCCGCCGTGCTGGCGAGATTCGGATTTGCGCCACGCTTCACCAACGTCATTGCGACGTCGAACTGTCCGTTGATCGCGGCCAGCAGGAGCGGCGTCGTTTTGTCCACGCTGCTCGGCTGGTCGACGTTCGCGCCGCCGTCGAGAAGTGCGACGACCGCGTCGAGATGTCCCTGGCGCACCGCGTGATGCAGCGCGGTGAGGCCGCCCACGCCGCCGACGGACTGCGCGTAGCCAGCGACTCCGCCGTTGATCGTGTCGACTACTTCGGTGACCGGCCCTCTGTTCGATGCCGGCGTGTTGAGCACGACTCGCCCAGAGTCGATGGCCTGCTGAATTTGCGCTGGCGTGAACGGACCCTTGGGCTCAGGTGCGGCTGGACGCGAGGCGCGAGGGCCGCGAGCCGGAACGCTATCCGTGGTGCTCACGCTACCGACGGGCGTCGCCATCGGTGCCGTCGGCGTCTTGGCTGTGTCGCGATGCTTCTCGGGCTCGAACGAGACCAGCACGGCGTTGCGCTTGCGTGTCGCCGCCTGCTCCGCGGCGGCTTCCTCGGTGAGGTTCACCGCGCTCGTGTGGATCGACGCATCCGCGCCGCCCTTCATCAAAACGCGAATTGCCTCGGCGCGGCCGAACGCCGCGGCGAAGACGAGCGGCGTCTGTCCCCACTCTTTCTCGCGCGCGTTGACGTCC
>DATBRO010000207.1:0-24348 GCA_036560265.1 Gemmatimonadaceae bacterium
CGGCATCTTGATTCTGCCGCTTGCGCCCAGGTCGTTGAAGATCTTGGTCAGGCGTTTTTTGTCCGTGCCGCCGACGGCAATCGCCACGTTCTCGCCGACTTTGGCGGGGTAGTCGGGGTGACCGTCCGAGGCGACAATGACTACGCCGTCGACCTCGAGCTTCAGGCTTTGCAAGTCGAGATCGCCGCCCAGCACCTCGTGATAAAACTCCATCGCCTCGCGGGCCTTTCCCTGAAAGTTGACGTAAGGACTCACTTGGATCTTGCTCATGATCATGGGCTCCTGTCACATCGACTGGGTTACGGTTCGTCAATGTTATGACGGAACGAATCCAAAGGATGTGACTGTGGTTGAGCGCGACTCTCTTGCGAGACCGTTTGAGGACAACCGGCGAAGAATCGTCGACGCCTTCCTCGCGGCCTCACGCGGCGGTGACTTCGACGCGCTGCTCGCGATGCTCGACCCTGATGTCGTGCTTCGAGCCGACGACGCAGCCGTGCTGGCGGGCGCATCCAAGGAGGTCCGCGGCGCGGCGGTCGTGGCAGGCACGTTCTCGGGACGTGCCCGGTTCGCGCAGCCGGCGCTCGTGAACGGCGCCGCGGGAGCCGTGTGGGCACCTGGTGGACAGCCGCGCGTCGTATTCGGCTTCACGATCACACGCGGGAAGATCGTGGAAATCGATCTCATCGCCGACCCCGATCGCCTTCGCCATCTCGACCTGGCGGTCCTCGACCACTGAGGAGAGACCGAGTCGCGCAATGCTACCGCGCGATGCGAGGTCTGACCATAATTGCGCGTGCCATACCCCGCGCTGGACCTCAGTGGACGCACCGCCGTGGTGATCGGCGCGACGTCGGGGATCGGGCTCGCGATCGCACGCGGGCTGGCGCAGGCCGGCGCCGACGTCGCCGCCACCGGCCGCCGGCAGGAACTGGTGAACGCCGCCGCGGATTCCATCGAAGCGCTGGGACGACGGACGCTTCGCGTCGCCGGCGACGTCACGAGCGCGGAGAGCCTGCAAGCGTTGCGCGACGAGTGCATCCGGACATTTGGCCGGGTAGACATCCTTGTGAACGCGGCGGGAATCACCACGCGTGCGCCGTCGCTCGAGATGCCGGAGTCGCGCTGGCAGGAAATCATGGACACGAACTTCACGGGAACGCTTCGCGCGTGTCGGCTGTTCGGCGCGGAGATGGTGCAGCGCGGTTATGGGCGGATCGTGAACATTGGATCGCTCACATCCGTCGTTGCACTTTACGAGGTGGCGGCGTACGCGGCGAGCAAAGCCGCGGTGGCGTCGCTCACCAAATCGCTGGCGATCGAATGGGCCCGCGCCGGCGTGTGCGTCAACGCCATCCTCCCGGGTGTCTTTCGCACGGCGCTGAATGCGGGGCTTCTCGACGGCACCGCGCGCGGGCGCGAGTTGCTGGCACGCACACCGATGGCGCGCTTCGGCGAGGTGGACGACGTGGTCGGAGCGGCGGTGTTCCTGGCGTCCGAATCGGCGCGATTCGTCACGGGGCAGCTGCTCGCGGTGGATGGGGGCTTTCTCGCAAGCGGAGTAAATCAATGAGACACGGCGGATTGGCGACTTTAAAGCAGTTTTACGTCGGTGCAGGCATACTTGTTCGTTAGCCATCATCACCGGTTCACCCAACAGGAGGTTCCATGAGGGCACGTTTTGCGTTCTCCGCTCTTGCCGTCAGCGCCCTATTGCTCGGATGTGACAGAGTTTCCACGGCTCCGCTGCAAAGCATCGCGACGGCTCCGGCCTCCATCACCCATGGGACGCTGGATGGCAATCGCCATCCCGCCGTGATCCTCATCGTCATGGATATCGACGGAACGCCAGCGTTTCGTTGCTCCGGCACTTTGATCGCGCCGAAGCTCGTACTCACCGCCGGCCACTGCGCCGGCGAGCCGGGCGAGTTCAGCGGCTTGCGCGTTTTCACCGAGTCCGACGTGGAAAACGGGAACAACAATTTTCCGTTCGCCGGCCCGAACACCATCGAAGCCGTGGAATGGCACTCTCACCCACTCTTCACGGAGAACGCGTTCTTCCTGCACGACGTCGGCGTCGTCCTGCTGTCCAAGGCGGTCAAGCTCGCGAGCAACCAGTACGGCAAGCTTCCGAGCGTGGACCAGCTCGATGCGCTAAAACCGAGCAGCTCCACCGTGTTCACCGCCGTGGGCTACGGCGTCCAGCGGATCAACCCCGTTTTCGTCGAGCAGGAAAAGATCCGCATGTTCGCAGAGCCGCATCTGATCCAGATCAACACGGGCTTCACGGGGGATTTCTCCCTGCTGCTCTCGAACAACGCCTCGACGGGCGGAACCTGCTTCGGCGATTCCGGCGGTCCGAACTATCTGGGAAGCTCGAATGTGGTCGCGGCGGTTACCTCGTTCGCCCTCAATGGAACCTGCGGCGGCACGGGCGGGGTCTTTCGCCTCGACCGCAAGAACGTGGTGGATTTCGTGTCGCAGTATCTCAACTGAGGCGACCTCGAGCCAAGCGCTTCTGATCGGTAACGCGACGCGGATGGAGTTGCGGGCGTCAATCGCGCCGAACCCCATCCGACGTCACCGTTACGCATATGATCCGATCGAGCAGCGGATACTCGCGATCCATGTACGCGTTGCCGCCGGTCACCAGCGGTCCCTGTTTTCCCTGCCGCACGCCGCTCCCTGAACCCTCGCCGTAGCCCGAGTACAAGCTGTCGAGCACCGACAATCCCTCGACGACCCGCCCGAGCACCGTGAACGACTCCGCGTCGTTGCGAGTGTTGTCCGCGAGATTGACGTAGATCTGCGTGTTCCGCGTGTTCGGGCGCCCTGGACCCTGGTACGCGAAGGCAAACGTGCCGCGCTCATTCCTGGACCGTGGCGGATCGTCGGCGATGTACTGATCCTTCCACGCCGCGTTCACCGCGGGATCGCCGTGCAGGCCGAACTGCGCGATGTAGCTCTTGTTCACACGATGAAAGCGCGTGTCGTCGTAGTAGCCCAGCCGCGCGAGGTTGTACAACCGGTCCGCTCCGATCGGCCCCCACTCGCGCAGCAATTCCAGGACGAAGACGCCCTTCGTCGTCTCGAATCTCAGGTGCGACACCGCGGGCGCGGATTTCTTCCACTCCGGATTCGCGGGATCGAGCAGGAGTGAGGCCCGATCGGTCGTGGCCGGCAGCGCATCGAAAAACCCTTTCAGATACTCGTGCCATACGTCGGGACGCGAATGCGTGCCGTGTCCGCGCGTACGCTCACTCGTCGGAATCAGCACGTAGCGACCTTGCTTCACGCGTGGCATCAACGTCTCCATGAGGCCGAGCTCGGGCGGATTCACGAAGTCGTCGGCTGAATTGATGGCGAGCACCGGGACGGCGATCGACTCGAGTCGCGGCGACGGATCGTAGTCGCGCGACGCCTCGAACGCGTAGATCACGTCGTTGGCGTCGAGCGCCCGCGCCTGCCTATCGATGTACGCGATGATGGCCGAGTCGGCCTGGACGCGGGTTGGCGCCTGACGGTGCTGCACGAGCGGCGCCGACGTCATGATGAACAAGTTGCCCATCGCCGCGCGCATCCCGCGCAGCGGCGGCCGTTGGTAATCGCCGTTCTTCCACTCAAGATCGCTCGTGATGTTCTCGACGATCATCTTGCGGATCATGCGATTTCTCCCCGCAATCGCGGTCGGCGCGCATGCGAGTGGCACCAGTCCGTCGGCGAAGCCCGGATATCGCTCGCCCCACACCCACGCGTGCATGCAACCCATCGACGTTCCCATCACGAGTCGGAGGTGCGACACGCCGAGCTGCCGGAGCAATAATCGCTGGGCGTCGACCATGTCGTCGTACGTGTACTTCGGGAACTTCATCCGCAGCCCGTCGCTCGGTTTGCTCGAGCGGCCGTGCCCGATGCCGTCAGGGAGCACGACGTAGTACGCGGTGGTGTCGAGGAGATCGCCGGGCGCAAACAGCGACGACATCGGCGTCACGAGCCCGGCACCGGTTCCCGTCGTGCCGTGCAGCATCAGGACGGCGTTCCGCACCATGCCATCGGCCCCTTTGCGCGGCCGGCCGAGGGTGGTGTAGTGGATGCGCAGATCGGGGAGCGTCTCGCCGTTCGCGAACCTGAAGTCGCGCGCGACGTAGTCTCCCTCGGTGCGCTGGGCTGAACCGGATGAGAAGGAGACGAAGACGAGTACGGCGACGGCGACGGCGAACGGACGCCTCATTCGCAGTACTATAGTATCGATGATTCCGGCACGCGAAGCCCTCACCCGGCTCCAGGAAGGGAACCGCAGGTTCGTGTCGCAGGTGCGCAGCGCCGACCCATACCTGAGCCACACGAGACGAGCCGAGTTGGCGACGCGGCAGGAGCCGTTCGCAATCATTCTCGGATGCTCGGATTCACGCGTTCCGGCGGAGATCGTGTTCGATCAGGGACTCGGCGACCTGTTCGTCATTCGCGTAGCCGGCAACATCGTTGCTCCCTCCCAAGTCGGCAGCGTTGAATTCGCCGCCGCGCGTTACGGAACGCGACTCGTCGTGGTCCTCGGCCACTCACAGTGCGGCGCAGTTCTGGCCACGATTGAAGAGCTTCGGCGGCCGACGCAAAACCAATCGCGCAACTTGCTGTCGATCGTCGATCGCGTGCGACCTTGCGTCGAGGGACTACTCGAGACCGACCTCGCGCACGATCTGGACGCGCTAGTGAAGCACGCGGTCCGCGCCAACATTCGCGCCTCCACGGATCAGTTGCGTCACGGATCGCAGCTGCTGGAGCAGCTGATTCAGGATGGTGAGCTGCTCGCCGTGGGGGCCGAGTATTCGCTGGACACGGGTGTGGTCGAGTTCTTCGATGGGACGGTATAAGCCTAATCCGCGTTCAGCAGGCATATTGTGCCGGAAACTCTCGGTGCGCTCGTCACGTAGAGTGGCGATAGTCGATTTCGGAGACGGGAGGGGCATCATGCGACGACTCATCCTCGGTCTTGCGACGCTCTTCACCGCAAGCAGCGCGGAGGCGCAGGCGCCGCCAGACGGACGTATCGTGGACTCGGTCCGCTGTGCCGCGCACAACTTGTCCCACGAGCAGTACGTGAGCCGCTACGAGGACGTGCGAAGGGCCAACCTCGCGGCCAACGACTCCATCTTTCGTGTCAGGAGTCGGACGAAGTCCGACACCGTAGAATACGAAGGGGCGCGGCGCGAGCTCCTGAGTCGACAGCCTATGCCGAAGGAGATCTTCGACAGCACGCTCCACAGCGGCCGTTACGAGTGTCTCAAGATCAAGTACATGAGCGATGGACTCCGCGTCGCCGGATTCATCTTCAGACCGGCACTCCAGCCCGGGCGTCGCTATCCGGTCATCATCTACAATCGCGGGGGCAACCGCGAGTTCGGTGCGGTGAGCGACCTGCAGATGTCGTGGTGGCTGCGGTTCCTCGACGAGGGCTACGTCGTGGTCGCCTCACAGTACCGCGGCGTCGACGGCGGCGAGGGCCGCGAGGAGTTCGGCGGCGCGGACGTGGACGACGTCGTCAACCTGATTCCGCTCGTCCGTTCGCTCTCCTACGCCGACACGTCGAACGTTTTCATGGACGGCGCATCCCGCGGCGGGATGATGGCGTACATCGCGCTCGCGCGTGGCATGCCCGTCAACGCGGCGGTCGTGGAGTATGCCCCGGTCGACCTCGCGGGACAGCAGAGGTTCCGCCCCGGCTTCGACGAGCTGTGGGCCGAGATGATTCCGGACTTTGCTCGGCACCGTCAGGAGTTCTACCGCTCGCGCTCCGCGATTCTGTGGGCCGAGCGTCTTCACACTCCACTGCTCATCCTGCAAGGAACCGCCGACTGGCGGGTGGACCCGCGCGACGCTCTCAGGATGGCGGATCGATTGCAGCAGCTCGGCCGCCCCTACAGTCTCGTCATGTACGCCGGCGACGATCACGGTCTCCCGAAGAGCCGGCTGGACCGCGAGCAACGGATACTCGAATGGTTCCGGGCATATCGCGCGCCGGCTGCATCACGGCCCTAACCCATACGATCAGCGAGCGACCTTGTTCCCCGCGATCCACACCGACGAGATGCGCCGCACGTTCGAGATGTTGGAGAGCGGGTCGGCATCGAGCACGACGAAGTCCGCCCACTTTCCGGGCTCCAGGGTCCCGAGGTCGCGATCGAGCTTCATGCACCGGGCGGCACCGCGCGTGGCGGCGTCGAGCGCTTGTCGCGGCGTGAGACCCGCCTTCACCATCAACTCCAGCTCCATCAGCTCGAAGTAACCCTGAAAGCGTCCAGTGGGCCCGGTGTCGGTACCCATCGCGATCGGAACGCCGGCGTCGGTCAGCCGTTTCAGATTCCGGCTCGCCACCTCGAGCGCGATCTTGTAGCGCCGCGCCGCTGGACTGCTCCGCACGGCCTGCTGCCGTGCCGGTTCCCTGAGCATCGCCACCCATTCGCGGTTCGCGTGCGCCAGAAAGAAGGTATCCGCGAAGAAGTCCGGCGTTGACTCGTAGACGAACGTCGAGACTTCGCGCATGAGCGTAGGACTCACGCACACGTCTCGCGACTTGAGCGCGGCGATCACGTCGGCGTCCACGTCCGCGTCGCGAATGCTGTGCGCGACAAAGTCCGTGCCGGCGGCCAACAGCGACTTCGCGTCCGATAGATAAAACAAGTGCGACGCGACACGCATGCCGCGCTTGTGCGCTTCGTCGATCACGGCGGCGTACACATCGGGCGGCATTTTCTGCGCGGTGCCGAGGTTGTCGTCGACGCGGATCTTGATGATGTCCACGTGCTGCGCGGTCGCCGCGGCCACCTGCGCCCGCGCTTCATCCGGTGTGCGCGGCGTGAGCACAGGTCCCGCGAGAAAAACGCGCGCCCGGTCGAGCGCGGGCGTCGCCTGCTCCGCGCGGGCGGCGAAAACTGACGGCGGCTCACCGCCGAGGCTGAACACAGTCGTGACGCCGTATGCGGCGTACGTCCGAAGATCGCGCGGGTCGCTCACGTGGCCGTGTGCGTTGATCAATCCCGGGATCACCACCTTGCCGTCGAGCGCAATACGCTCGGCGCCGGAGGGAATCGTTACGGCGTTCCCCGGACCGGCGGCGACGACGCGTCCGTCACGAACGACGATAGTGGCGTTTGCAACAGATGGGCGATCGGTTCCGTCGATGAGCGTGGCGCCCGTGAATGCTCTGATGGACGACTGCGCCGCGGCGCTCGCAGCACACGCCAGAAGTAGCGCGGACGTGGTAACGCGTAGTCGAGTCATTAGACGATTTTAACGCACAGGACGCAGACGTTTCGCAGAGGACGCAGAGGTAAGGCTTTAGTTTGTTTTATCGCGCGAAAAACTCGAGCACCAGTATAACAAATCAAAGCTCTAGTCTATTTGCCGCGTAACCTCGCTACGGTCCCGTCGACGCCGTTCGGCAATTGCTCGTTCGCAAGTTGGTCGTCGTCTCGAACCGCGCGTTTCAGTCGCAAAAGCTCGGATTTCAGCGCGGCCGTGATCTGCTCGTGTCCGGGCTGTCCGTAGACGTTGTTCATCTCGAGCGGATCGTTGACGAGGTCGAATAGCTCCCACTGATCCTTCTTCCAGAAGTAGATCAACTTGTGCGTCAAGGTTCGAACGCCGTAATGCGCGCGAGTGTTGTGATCGCCGGGGTCGTGGTAGTACCGGTAGTACATCGACGTGCGCCAGTCGGCCGGCGTACGTCCGCGTAGGATCGGCAGCAGACTGCGACCCTGCATGTCCGGATTCGCGGGCAGACCGGCTGCGTCCAGGAACGTCGGCGCGAAATCCACGTTCAGCGCCATCGCGTCCACTCGCGTCCCCGGCTTGATCACCGCGGGCCACCGCATGAGGAAGGGCATCCGCAACGATTCCTCGTACATGAATCGCTTGTCGAACATGCCGTGATCGCCGAGGAAGAAGCCCTGGTCGCTCGTGTAGATGACGATGGTGTTTGTCGCGAGACCGGCCCGATCGAGGAATGCGAGTAGGCGACCGACGTTGTCGTCTACCGACTGCACCGTCGCCAGGTAATCCTGCATGTATCGCTGGTACTTCCATCGCGCGAGCGCCTCGCCGGTGAGCGTCACCGACGCGCCGTCACGAATCGTGGTGACATTGTCGGGCTTGGTCGTCTGCCATCTCGCGCGCGCCGAGTCGGACAATCCCGGAGGCGGCGGGATCTTGAGATCGCGATAGGTGAGATCGGCGGCGACGCGCTGCTGGTTCTCGTGGATGGCGTCCGTCCGCGTGGCATAGTTGTCCCAGAGCGTCGGCGGCTCCGGGATCCACTTATCGGCAAACGACGCATGGTGCGCCTCGTCCGGCTCCCATGGCCGATGCGGCGCCTTGTTGTGCACCATCAGAAAGAACGGCTTGCTCTTCGGCCGATTTTTGATGAACTCGATCGCGAGATCGGTGATGACGTCCGTCACATAGCGCCCCGTGTACGTCGTCTCCCTCGTCGCCGTGTACAGGATCGGGTTCATGTACGCGCCCTGCCCGGGAAGGATCTCCCACTGGTCGAAGCCGACGGGATCGCTCCCGAGATGCCATTTCCCTATCATGCCAGTGTGGTAGCCGCCGTGTTGCAGAATCCGGGCGACAGTCAGGCGCGAGCTGTCGAAGCGGTTGAACATCGTCACGCCGTTGACATGCGAGTACTGGCCGGTCAGGATCGTGGCGCGACTGGGCGTGCAGATGGAGTTCGTCGCGAAGACGTTCCGTAGGAGAGCGCCCTCGCGCGCCAGCCGGTCAATGTTGGGCGTGCGATTCACGCGCGACCCGTACGCGCCGATCGCGTGCGCGGCGTGGTCGTCGCTCATGATGTAGATGATGTTCGGACGGCCGAGTGGCGGGGCGGGACGGGTTGGTCCCGATGCCGTTGCGAACAGGACAAGCGCGACGCCAAACGCGCGCACGACTTATTTCCCCTGAGCCTGCCCCGGCGGGCTCCCGGACGGCGGCGTCTCCGACTGCCGCATCCCCACCGCCAGATACGTCACCGTGTCCCAGGCGTTGTGGATGCCGATGAAGAGGAGGAGGAGCACGGACCCCGCGATCGCAAAGAGCGCGGACGCGGCGTTGCGCGGCAGCGCAACGGCTGCAAGCGCGAGAACGACGTACGCCGTTAGTGGAAGCGCGGCATGCCAGATCCAGTCTTCCAATACCGGCTTGTAGTTCGTCGTTCGTCTCGCGCGTCGCACGACGATCATCGCGTAGACGATGCCGATGACTCCACAGATGCCGACGGCGGTCGCGGGTCCCGAGAGTCCCGGCCACGGCGCGCTGAGGATCGCCGACACGAGCAACACGGCGCAGAAGTGAACGATGTTGGGAGTGCCAAAGGCGGCGAGCTCCTGCGTGCCGGTGCGTGCCTCGGTTTCAGCCACGAGCGCGATGACGACGAATTGCAGCCCCGTCAGTGCCGCGCCGGACGATCCGATGAGAAAGAAGAAGGTTTCCCACGGCGATAACGCGTTGTGTGCGCCCATGAGATGAATTGATCGGGCACCTTCACCTTGCGCCAGAGCACGCCGCGTATGCTCCGCGCGCCTTGACATTCATTCAGCGCTCGCCAGCCTAAGTCACTGATGAAAGTTTCTCTGGCTGTCATTCTCGGCGGTGGCGCCGGCACGCGACTGTTCCCACTCACGCGCGACCGCGCTAAGCCCGCGGTTCCGCTGGCGGGCAAATACCGCCTGGTGGACGTCCCGATCTCCAACTGCATCAACTCCGGCCTCGACCGCATCTTCGTGGTCACGCAGTTCAACTCCGCGAGCCTCAACAAACACATCGCCCGATCCTACGACTTCGACCGCTTCAGCGGCGGCTTCGTGACGATTCTCGCCGCCGAGCAGACGATGACGTCCGAGAACTGGTATCAGGGCACCGCGGACGCAGTGCGGCGCACCACCCTGCACCTGAAGAGCCATCCGCACGAGCAGGTCGTCATCCTGTCCGGTGACCAGCTGTACTCCATGGATTATCGGCTGATGCTGGAGCACCACCGCGATCATGCCGCGGAGATTACGATCGCCGTGACCCCCGTCGTGGCCGAGGATGCACCGGCCTTCGGCATCCTCAAGATGGACGACCAGCATCGCATCACGGAGTTCTACGAGAAGCCCAAGCGGGAGGATCTCGCGGGGAAGGAAAGTCCCGTGGAGCGCGAGCTGGCGCAGGCAGGTCGCGTGTATCTCGCGTCGATGGGGATCTACATCTTCGACGCCAACGTGCTGTATGACGTGCTCGACGCGCGCCCCAATGATCACGATTTCGGCAAGGAGCTCATCCCCGGCGTCATTCACGAACGGCGCGTATTCGCGTATCCCTTCACCGGCTACTGGAACGACATCGGTACAGTGCGCTCGTTCTTCGATACCAACATCATGCTCGCCCAGCCGCATCCGGCGTTCAATCTGTACGAATCGAACATGCCGCTGTTCACGGACGCCTGGACCCTGCCGCCGGCGAAAGTGACGCGCTCGCTGCTGCAGAACGCGCTGATCGGCGAGGGAAGTGTCATCGTCGATAGCGAGATCTCGAACTCGGTGATCGGGACGCGCTCGTTCATCGATCGTGGAAGCCGGATCAATCGCACCGTCTTCATGGGCGCGGACTATTTCCGATGGGAACGATCCCAAACGCCGAGCGGCATCCAGGGTCCGGCGTATCCGGGTGTGGGTCAGGATTCTCGTGTCGAGAATGCCATCGTCGACAAGAACGCGTCGATCGGCAACCGGTGCGTGATCACCAACGCGCAAGGCATATTCGAGGGGTCGGGACCGGGGTATTACATCCGTGACGGCATCGTCGTGATCCCGAAGAATGCGGAGATCCCGGACGGCACAGTCATTTAAAGCGCTTCCCGCTTCCCGCTTCCCGCTTCCCGCACACGTGCGCATCACGCTCTTCACCAACGAGTATCCGCCGAACGTCTACGGCGGAGCGGGCGTGCACGTCGAGTATCTCTCTCGCGAGCTCGCACGCGCCGAGCACGGCGCGCATCACGTGGATGTGCTGTGTTTCGGGGAGCAGCACTCGCAAACCGGGAATCTGCGCGTTCGCGGGATCGCGCCTCCGGCGACGCTCCCGGCACAGGACCCGCGCCACGCGCGCTTTCTCGACGCCCTCGCGCGCAACCTCGCGATGGCGGGCGCCGCCGACGCGCCGGATATCGTGCACTGCCACACGTGGTATTCGCACCTCGCCGGCTGTCTCGCGCGCCCGCTCACCGGCGCGCGACTGGTGCTGACGACGCATTCGCTGGAGCCGCACCGGCCCTGGAAGGTGGAGCAGCTCGGCACCGCCTACCACGGCACGACCTGGATCGAGCGCACGGCGTATGAGAACGCCGACGGCGTCATCGCCGTCTCCAAGGCGATGAAGCAGGACGTGCAGCAGCTCTACGGCGTGTCGCCGGAACGGGTGCGTGTGATCCACAACGGGATCGATCCCGACGAGTTTCGGCGACGCCATGCGCCCGACACACTCCGCCGGCTCGGCGTCGATCCGGACGTACCGTTCGTGCTCTTCGTCGGGCGCATCACCCGGCAGAAAGGGATTCTCCATCTCGTGCGCGCCATCCGGTACATCGAGCGCGGAGTGCAGGTCGTGCTCTGCGCGGGCTCACCAGACACGCCGGCGATCGCCGAAGAGATGACGCGTCTGGTGAACGAGGTGAAGCACGACGCCGACGCCGACGTGATCTGGATTCCCGAGATGCTCCCCAAAGACGATCTCATCTCGATGTACTCACACGCCGCCGTGTTCGTATGCCCGTCGGTGTACGAGCCCTTCGGGATCATCAACCTCGAGGCAATGGCGTGCGAGACGCCTGTGGTCGCGGCCGCGGTGGGCGGGATTCCGGAGATCGTCGTGGATGGCGAGACGGGCCTCCTCGTGTCCTTCGAGGCGGAGGGGAAGGACTCCGCCGAGCCGCGCGATCCGGAAGGCTACTCGCGGGCGCTGGCGGCCGCGGTCAACGAGCTGCTTGGTGATTCGGAGCGGCGACGCACCATGGGGAAGGCGGCTCGACATCGCGTAGTCGAGCATTTCAGCTGGCGGCACATCGCCGAGCTGACGCTCGACTTCTACCGGCACCTCATCCGGACGGGGTGACCGCTCAAGGCTTCTCCGGCAAGAGCACGAATCGCGCGTAGTTCGCGACGTTGAGGTACTTCCGTGCCGCCTCCTGGATCTGCGCGGCCGTCAGCCTCCGCACCATCTCGTCGTACGGCCCCACCACTCCCCCGATGTCCTCGCCAGCTTGATCGCGCGTCTGGATCGCGCTCAGCCAGTACTGATTCTGCTTGAGCTCCAGCTCGTGCTCCCGAATGATCTGCTCGCGCACCTTCTCGAGATCCACCGCGGTCGGACCCTGCGTCTGCAAAGAGTCGATCAGCGCGAACGCACTCTTGGTGAGCGTCTCCACGTTCTCCGGCGACGATCCGTAGGAGACGCGGACGCCGTACTCCTCTTTCGGCTTGGGACTGCACCCGCCGCTCACGTTCGGACTGTAAGTGCCGCCCAACTTCTCTCGCAGCGACTCGATGAGTCGTATCTGAAGCTCGTCCACCAGCGCGCGAAAGGCGAATCGGGTCTCCGGCGAAAACACGCACGGTCCGGTGAACACGATCACCGTCGTCGCTTTGTTCTCCACTCCTTTCTTGACCGTCGCTTGAACGACGCCCTTCGGCGCGCCAGGGCTCCTGACCTTCGCGCTGTCCACGCGCCCGCTCGCCGGCAGCGACGCGAGATAGCGCTCGACCATCGGCTCGAGCGTCGTCGTATCCACGTTGCCGACGAAGACAAAGGTGAAGTCGCCCGCGTCCGCAAAACGATCCTTGTAGAGCGCGAGCGCCCGTTCGGCATTGATCTCGTCGAACGTCGCCTGCGTCAACGGACGCGCGCGAAACGCGTGCTGCCCCATCGTCACCTGCATGGTGTCGGAGAACACGGCCTCCGGCGACGCGCCCCGGTTTGCGAGGACTGTGGCCGCGTTGGCGCGGAACGCAGCCCATGCGGACGGGTCGAGCCGGGCGCCGGTGAAATCCAGGTACGCGAGCTGGAGCATCGTCTCGAGATCCTTGGGCGACGCCGATCCGTTCAGCCCCTCCATCATTTCACCGATGTACGCCGCCGCGAACGCCGCCTTCCCCGCGAGCTTCTTCCCCAATTCCACGCGATCGAACTTTCCGAGACCGCTCAACCCCACGATCTGCGACGCGAACAGCGATGACATGTAGTTCGAGTCGGGAACCATCGACGTGCCGCCGGTGCTGTACGCGCCGAACAGGATCTCGTCGGCCTTGAAGTCCGTCGGCTTTATCAACACCCGCGCGCCATTGGACAGCTTCCACTCGGTGATGCCCGCACCCAGCCCGCGATTGCTCACGACGCGTCCCGCCGGACGCAGCGCATCCACCAGCGCGTCGCTGGAGACGTTCTCCGCGTATGCGACCACCGGCGCCTTCGCGGCGCGATCGAACGCGGCGAGGATGCTGCTCTCCGTCGGAAGCATGACGCCCGGCTTGATCGGCGCCTCCACGATTACGACACGATTGGAGTCCGTGATCCAGCGAGCGGCCATTCTGTTCACGTCGGCCAGCGTGATCGTCGGCAGCAGTCGCTGCGTGATTGCGTACTCGTATTCGATCCCCGGAATCGCCTCACCCTCGAGAAAATTCCGGATGTACTCCGCGGCATAGCTGCTCGACGGCGACTTCTCACGCTCGGCGTTCGCCTGCTCGTAACTGCGCAACAAGTCCGCCTTCGCGCGGTCCAATTCCGATTGTAGCAGGCCAAACTGGTCGACGCGCCGCGCCTCGACGAGGAGCGCCTCGAGCCCGCGCTCGACCCCGCCGTCCTTCACGGCCGCGTCCAGCGAGAACGGCTGGAGCTCGCGGCCCACGAAGCTGCCACGCGACGCGCCCGCGCCGATGAACGGCGCGTCCGGCTTCTGCGCAATCTCGCTCAGCCGGCTGTTGAAGATCTCGAGATACAACTGCTCCATGAGCAGACGGCGGTAATCGCCGACCGTATTGCTCGAGTCGCGTGGCAGTTTGAACAAGAGACTGACGCTCGTGCTCGTTGCCTCTTTGTCGCTCGCGATGGCGATGAGCGGCCGGGCATTTGGCGGGACGCTGGGGGTGATGCGCTTGGGCGCGGAGCGGCTTCGCGGAATACCCGCGAAGTGTTTCTTGATCTGCGCCTCGATCTCGGCTGGATCGAAGTCGCCCACCGCAACTACCGCCATCAGGTCGGGCCGGTACCAATCTTTATAGAAGGGACGCAGCCGGGCCGGAGTGGCGGACATGATGCTCGCCTCCGTGCCGATCGGCCACCGTTTGGCGTACAGTGAGCCTTTGAGCGCAATGGGGAGGTACTGCGTCAGCATCCGGTCGCCGGCGCCTTTGTGCAGACGCCACTCCTCGTGCACCACGCCGCGTTCGCTCGAGACTTCGGCGGAATCGAACACCTGCCCAGTCGCCCAGTCCTCGAGGATCGTGAACGCCTGCTCAATGATCCGCGCGGTGTCGGTCGGAATGGGAAGGATGTACACGGTCTCGTCGAAGGACGTGTACGCATTCAAATCGGCGCCAAACCGTACACCGATGGACTGGAGGTACTGCAGCAGCTCGTTTTTGGGGAAGTGTCGCGTGCCGTTGAAGGCTGTGTGCTCCACGAAGTGCGCGAGACCGAGCTGGTTGTCCTTCTCGAGAATCGAGCCCGCGTTCACGGCCAGACGCAGCTCGGCGCGCTTCTCGGGCTTGAGATTCTTCTTGATGTAGTAGCGCAGCCCGTTCGGCAGCGTGCCGATCTTGATCTTCGGGTCTACGGGAAGCCGCGCTGAGAGGTCGGCGGGCGCCGGCTGCTGGGCTGAGAGCGTCGCGGAGATCGCGACGACGAAGGCGATTGGAAGAATGCGAGAGAGAGTCATCCTCGGAATTTATTACAGGGACATTACAAAGCACGGGAGCCGACGCGTCTGATCGCGCTTTAACGTTCGTCGCGTTTGCGACGTACCAATGACATGAGGCGCAGCACCCGTGTACTGCTGGCCACCGCGATGCTCGCGGTGAGCCGCACGACAATTCTCGCGCAGGTGGGAAGCTCGACGGACATTCTTACGGGCCGAGTGATGGGCCCGACCGGCAAGGCGCTGCCGGGCGCGCGCGTCGAAGCAACGTCCATAGAGACCGGCGTCACTCGGTCGCGGGCGACGGACGCGCAGGGGCGTTACACGATCCTCTTTCCCGACGGCGGCGGTCAGTATCGGGTGACGGCGCGCATGTTGGGCCTTTCGCCGCAGAGCGCGACTATCGCGCGACAAGCCGACGAGGATCGCCTCGTGCGGGACTTCGCGCTCTCGACGGCGCCCGCGACGCTCGAGGCCGTCACCATCAATGCGCGTCAGACGCCGGCGCGCGGCGAACGCCCTGAGCCCGGGTCCACCGAGCGCGTCCTCACGGGCGAGCAGCTCCAGCGGCTTCCGATCGATCCCAGCGACCCGAACGCGCTCGCGCTCCTCCAGCCCGGCGTCGTTGGCATCGCCGGCACCGACACGACCGCCGCGGGATTCTCGGTCGCGGGACAGCGCGTCGATCAGAACCAGGTGACGCTCGACGGACTCACCTTCGGCGGAGTGGGCGTGCCTCCGGAGGCCGTGCGGAGCACGCGGATCATCACCAACACCTACGATGTGGCGCGGGGACAGTTCACCGGCGGGCAGGTCGCGACCACCACGCGAGGCGGAACGAATCAGGTGACCGGCACGTTCACCTATGCGCTGCGCGACCCTCATCTCGAGTTCGAGGGCGACACGAGCGTCGCGCAGTCGCTGTCCGCCGGCTTCACGCAGAACCAGTTGAGCGGCGGAATCGGTGGGCCCGTCAAGAAGGATCGGCTCTTCTACTTCGGCGCGTTCCAGCTGCGGCGGCGCAGCGACCCGCTCCAGGTGCTCACGTCCGTCGCGCCTGGTACGCTCGCGCGACTCGGCACGAGTCCGGACTCGGCGATGCGCTTTCGTCACTTGGTGGACAGCGCGGGAGTGCCGCTCACCGTGCCAGCCGTGCCGGATGATCGCTTGCAGGACAACGGCACCGTCATCACCCGCATCGACTGGCACGTGAACGACGATCACTCGCTGATGTTCCGCGGGAACTGGCAGGGCGCGCTCCAGGACGCGTTCGGCGCGTCGGCGTTCGCGCTGCCGTCGCATGCGGGCGAGCAGCACAGCGGCGGCGGCGGCGGCATGCTTACGCTCTCATCCATTTTCGGAAACGTTCTCAACGAAGGGCGCGCGTACTACTCCGGCGACGATCGCAACACCGAGCCGTACCTCTCGACGCCGGAAGGGCGCGTCCGAGTCGCGTCCGAACTTCCGGACGGCGCGGTGGGCGTGAGCACGCTGGCGTTCGGCGGCAATACCGGTATGCCGACCGAGGGAACCACGAACCAGCTCGAGGCGACGGACGAGCTCTCGTGGCTCTCCGAGGGTGGCGCGCATCGATTCAAGCTCGGGGGCCTGCTGAATCTCAGCGGCTTCAGCACGGCGGCGCAGACCAACCGCGACGGCAGCTTCAGCTACAACTCCCTCGCCGATCTCGAGGCGAATCGTCCGGCGGAGTTTCGTCGCTCGCTGCGCGCCACCAATAGAAATGGCGGCGCGTGGAATGGCGCGGTCTACCTTGGCGACACGTGGCGCGACAGCCGCGCCCTTCAGGTCACGTACGGACTTCGGCTCGAGGGCAGCGCGTATCGCGGGCTCCCGGCGTACAATCCCGCGATCGACACCGCGTTCGGTCACCGCACGGATCTGCTGCCGCGCGACGCGCGCTTGAGCCCACGCGTCGGATTTACCTGGCAGCTCGGAACAGCGGAGCAACGCCAGCGTCGAGACTCCGCGGGGGGCCAGGGCGATCGCGGCGGCGGCGCTCAGCGACGCGAAAACTTTGGCGGACGCGGTGGAGGTGGCGGGGCGGGCGCGTTCGGCGCGCAGGGTGGCGGCAGCTTTGCGCCGACGACGATCGTGCGCGGCGGCTTCGGCGAATTTCGCGGACGCGCGCCCACGCAACTCTTCCAGTCGGCGATCGACGCGACCGGGCTGCCGGGTGGCGAGCGGCTACTCGTGTGCATCGGCGGCGCCGTACCCGCTCCAGACTGGACCTCGTACGAGGCAGATCCGAGCACGATTCCCACACAGTGCGCCGGTCCCGCAACACCGGTGACGTCCGGCCAGCGGTCCAACGTCACGGTCTTTGATCCCGCGTTCAGCTCTCCGAGATCGGAGCGCGCGTCGCTCGGCGCGACACACCGCCTTGGCGACCGCTATGGCGTGAGTCTCGACTACACCTTCGCACTCGGCACGTCGCTCTACGGCTTGCGCGATCTCAACCTCGCGGCCACGCCGCAGTTCACGCTTGCGAACGAGGGCGGTCGTCCGGTGTTCGCTCCCGCGTCCACGATATTCCCGACGACGGGCGCTGTGAGTCTTTTCGCGTCACGCCGAGTGCCGGCGTACGGCCAGGTGATCGAGGTGAGCTCGCGGCTGCATTCGCATTCGCACCTGCTGACGCTCGGCGTGAACGGCGTGTCGACGCGCAACATGCTGTGGAACATCTCGTACACGTTCATGCGGTCGCGCGATCAAACGGGGTTTTCTCCCGGCTCATTCGGCGGCGGGGGATTCGGCGGACCCGGCGGCGGGCTCGGAACAGTGGGCGCGGAAGATCCCAACGCGCTCGAGTGGGGCGTGAGCGATCTCGAGCGGCGGCATTCCTTCGTCGGGACGCTCAACTGGCTGGCGCGTCCGTGGGTCGACGTCACCGGCGTGCTGCACGTGACGTCGGGGCAGCCGTACTCGCCGCGCGTGGCCAGCGACATCAACGGAGACGGATCGCGCAACGATCGCGCATTCGTGTTCGATCCGGCAAATCCCGGTATCGCGGGCGACACGGCGCTCGTGAACGGCATGCGCCGGCTGCTCGCGGACGGGTCGGACCGCGCGCGCTCCTGCCTCGAGTCCCAGCTAGGCACCATCGCGTCGCGCAACAGCTGTTACTCGGACTGGTCCGCGTCGCTGGACTTCCAGGCGAACTTTCGCCCGTGGATGGGCGCGAGCCTGCAGCGGCGCGTGTCTATCTCGCTGGTCGCGATCAATCCGCTGGCGGGAGTCGATCAACTGCTCCACGGCACTGCGAACCTCCATGGGTGGGGTCAGTCGAGTCGTCCCGACGCGACGCTGCTCTACGTGCGCGGTTTCGATCCCGCAT
This sequence comes from Gemmatimonadaceae bacterium, assembly GCA_036560265.1. GTDB lineage: Bacteria > Gemmatimonadota > Gemmatimonadetes > Gemmatimonadales > Gemmatimonadaceae > DASPMP01. The sequence goes on from DATBRO010000207.1 coordinate 18,300, forward strand.
CCAGTCGCTACGTCTACCAGGTGAACGAGCGCTTCGGCGACAACGTGTCTGCGCGCACCGCGTTCCGGACGCCTTTCATGCTCGGGCTCCAGGCACGCATGCAAGTGGGCCCGGATCGGCAACGAGAAATGCTGCAGGGGATGTTGGCCGCGCTGAACAATCGCGGGGGCGGCGCGACCGGCGGCTTCGACTTCCGCGCGATCCTGGATCGCATCGCCCCCAACCCGGGTCGGTTCGTGATCGGTATGCGCGATTCGCTGAAGCTCACCGACCTTCAGGCCGTACGACTGCAGCTCATCGACGATTCGCTGAAGGTGAAGAAGGACCAGCTGCTCGACTCGCTCACGGAGAAGGTGCGCACGGGCGCGGAAGGTCGCAGCGATGCGGCGTCGGTGTTCCAGCTCGTGCAGCCGCTGCTTCAGCAAGGACGCAGCGTGTATCTCGCGGCCATCGAGAGCACCAAGCAGGTGCTCACGCCCGAGCAGTGGAACATGCTGCCGGATTCCTTCCGGAATCCTGCCCTTCAGCGTGGCCCGGGAGGACGACGGGGCGCGCCTGCCAGGCCAAGGCCGACCTGACTCCGGATAGCGCAAGCACGACCCAGACATACATTAGATGTGGTCGTCTCCAACGGGGCCACAGACTATGGAAGCGGTGATCGCCCGGCTGCTCAACGAATTCGAGAGCGGCAAGCTGACCCGGCGTCAGCTCGTGCAAACCCTCGCGCTGGTTGCGGTTGGATCACCGGTGGCATCGGCGGTCGCGCAGAGCGCGGCGGCCCCTGGCCCAGTCGCGTCGCCATGGAAGACCGTCTGGCTCGACCACATCTCGTACGCGGTCTCGGACTACAAGAGAAGCGTCGACTTCTACACGAACCTCATGGGCTGGGAAGTGCAGCGCGGGACGGACAACGGCAGGCAGGCGCTGCTCGACATCAACGGCATTGGCGGGATCATTATCCGGAACGCGCGTCGCCAGGGTCAGGGTTATGTCGCGAGCGGTACGCCTGGCGCCGCCGGCGCGGCGAACACGCAGTCATCCGCCGCATCTTCCTCGCTTCCGCCGCAATCCGTTTCAGCTGACTCCGCTGGCCGGCAAAATGCTGCACCTCGGCCTCCGATCACCGGTGTGATCAACCACATTTCGTGGGGCGTCCAACCGTGGAACACCGACGCCGTGAAAGCCGAGTTGGAGCGGCGCGGTCTCAATCCGCGGCCCGACATGGTGGGAGAGGACTTCAAGAGCTTTCACGTGCGCGATCCCGACGGCTGGGATCTTCAGATCAGCAACCAGACGAAAGAGAAGCATCAGGGCGGAGGGTAGTGATGCTGGCTCGGGTAGCGACAGCCGGAGTGGTCGTGATCGCGACGTCGTTCGGACTCGGCGTCGTCACGGCTGACGGCGTGCCTGCTCCGCCGAAAATCGGGGCGCGCGGCATCGAGACGCGCGCGCTGTCCGCCGTCGTGCAGCGCTACTGCTATCAGAATTGCCACAACCCGCGCGCGCTCAAAGGCAACATGTCGCTCGAGGGCTTCGACGTCGACTCGGCGCCGGCGCGGCTCGCCGTCTCCGAGAAGATGATCCGCAAGCTGCGCGCGCAGATCATGCCGCCGCCGGGCGTGAAGCGGCCGAGCGGCGACACGCTGCTTGCGCTCGTCGAGACGCTCGAGCAGGTGATCGATAAGTCCGCCCGTCCCAATCCGGGCGCCCGCACCTTCCAGCGTCTCAACCGTCCCGAATACGAGCGGGCCGTGCGCGACCTGCTCGGCGTCCAGGTGAACGCCGGCGACTATCTGCCGCTCGACACGAAGAGCGCCAACTTCGACAACATTGCCGACGTACAGGCGCTGTCCCCCACTCTGCTCGAGGCGTACCTCAACGCGGCCGCCGCGGTGAGTCGCATCGCGCTGGGTGACAGGAGTGCGCCATCACTTTCCAAGACGTACTCCGCTTCGACGCTCGCGTCGCAGAATCCGTGGGATCGCATGGAGGGCGCGCCCTATGGGACGCGCGGCGGCATCGTCGCCATGCACGCCTTCCCGGCCGACGGCATGTACTCGTTCCGCGTGGAGGTGCGTGGCGGCATCGGCACCAAGCTCGAGGACGTGGACGTCTCCATCGATGGCGCCCGGATCGCGCTGCTCCACTACGAGAAGGGCGTCGAACGCTCGCTCTCATCGGCGGACGCGCCGCAGGGCGCCGACTACGTGCGCACCGATCCGATCTTCGTGAAGTCGGGACAGCAGCGTGTCTCCGTCGCGTTCGTTCGCCGCGGCGAGGGACCGTACGAGGACCTGATCAGGCCGCACGACTGGTCGCTCGCCGCGAACGGGACCAACAGCGCGGGCACCACCGCGCCGCCGCACATCATGGAGCTCACCGTCTTCGGACCACAGAAGACAACCGGCGTGTCGGAGACGCCGAGCCGCCGGATCGTGTTCTCGTGTCGCCCGTCGAAGGCGCTGGCGGCGACCGCGTGCGCCGACGAGATCATTACGCGGCTCGCGACCCGCGCATACCGGCGGCCGCTGACGAAACACGATCGCGAGTCGCTCCTCGCCTTCTACAACTCCGGCGCCGCCAAGGGCGGATTCGAGGAGGGAATTCGTACCGCGCTCCAGGTGATCCTCGCGAGTCCGTATTTCGTGTTCCGCATCGAGACCGCACCGTCTCATGTCTCCGCCGGACAGGACTACGCCGTCAGCGACATCGACCTCGCCTCGCGTCTCTCGTTCTTCCTCTGGGGCACGATCCCCGACAATCAGCTCCTGACGCTCGCGTCGCACCGGAAGTTGTCCGAGCCGAAGACAATCGACGCGCAGGTGAAGCGCATGCTCGCGGACCCGCGGGCCGAAGCGCTCGCCACGCGCTTTGCCGCGCAGTGGCTCCGGCTCCAGGACCTCGAGAAGGTGCGTCCCGACGCCTTCTGGTTCCCGGACTACGATCAGCAGTTGGCCGACGCGATGCACCGCGAGACGGAGCTGTTCTTCTTCGACGTCGTGCGCTCCAACCGGAGCGCGCTCGAGCTCTTTACCGCGGACTACACGTTCGTGAACGAGCGGCTCGCGCGCCACTACGGGATTCCGAACATCTCGGGTCCGGAATTCCGCAAGGTGACGTACCCGGACAGCACGCGTCGCGGGCTGCTGGGACACGGGAGCATCCTCGTGCAGACGTCGCTCGCGAATCGCACGTCGCCGGTATTACGCGGCAAGTGGGTGATGGAAGTGCTGATCGGGATGCCGCCACCGCCTCCGCCGCCCAACGTTCCGGATCTCGAGCAGACGGTCGACTCGAAGGACGGCCGGCGTCTCACGACGCGCGAGCGCATGGAGATCCATCGCGCGAACCCGACCTGTAATACCTGTCACCAGTACATGGACCCCATCGGTCTGGCGCTCGACAACTTCGACGTGTCCGGCAAGTGGCGGTATCGCGAGAACGGCGTGCCGCTGGACACGCGCAGCAAGATGTACGACGGAACGCCGATCACCACGCCCGCGGATCTCAGAACGTCTCTGTTGTCGCGGCCTCTTCCCCTGATGCGCAGCTTCACCGAGAACCTGATGGCGTACGCCATCGGCCGGCGCATGGAGGACTACGATCAGCCGACGATCCGCGCGATCGTCCGCGACGCCGAAGCGAACGGATATAGGATGTCGTCGTTCATCCTGGGTGTCGTGAACAGCCCGGCGTTCCGCAGCAAGAGGGCCGAGAGTGTCATCACCGAAACCGATGATAAGCAGAGCAGGTAAACGTCAAACGAATTAACCGCAGAGGACGCAGGGGGCGCAGAGAATACACGACAAAGATTTCCTCTGCGTCCTCCGCGTCCTCTGCGGTGAAATGCTTTTTCTCTCTGATACGAGAGGCCTACTGGAATGAATATTCTCACGCGCAGCGCAATTCCTCGCCGTACCTTCCTTCGCGGACTCGGCGCGACCGTGGCGCTGCCGTACCTCGACGCGATGGTGCCCGCGTTCCGCAAAGGCTCCGCGGCTGCCCTCGACAAGACGCGTCTCGTGTGCATCGAGTCCGTGCACGGCGCGGCGGGGTGCAATGCGTGGGGCGCGGCGAAGAACCTGTGGACGCCCGCCGCGGTGGGCCGGAACTTCGAGCTCAACCCTGATGGTGCGCTCGTCGCGCTCGAGCCGTGGCGCAAGCACCTGACCATCGTCAGCAACACCGACGTGCGCATGGCCGAGGCGTTCGAGGCGCCGGAAATCGGCGGCGACCACTTCCGGTCGAGCGCGGTGTTCCTCACGCAGTCGCACCCGAAGCAGACCCAGGGATCGGATCTGTTCGTGGGCACGTCGTTCGACCAGTTGGTTGCACGCAGAATCGCGGGGGACACCGCCATTCCCTCGATGCAGCTCTGCATCGAGAATCTCGACCAGGCCGGCGGCTGCTACTACAACTACGCCTGCGCGTACACGGACACGATCAGCTGGGCGAGCCCGAGCCAGCCGCTTCCCATGATCCGCAACCCGCGCGTCGCGTTCGAGCTGCTCTTCGGCGCGGGGAACGACAATACGGACCGGATGTCGCGCCGGCGCGCGAACCAGAGCATCCTCGATTGGATCGTCGGCGAGACCAACACGCTCAAGCGCTCACTGGGCCCGACCGACCAGCAGCGGCTCGAGAAATACCTCGAGGACATCCGCGAGCTCGAGCGCCGCATCCAGGCGGTCGAGGCGAGAAACGCGAGCGGCGAGCCGCGCGAATTGCCCGAGGCGCCCATCGGCGTGCCCGACTCATTCGCGGAGCACATGAAACTCATGTTCGATTTCCAGGTGCTGGCCTTCCAGTCTGACATGACGCGCGTGTTCTCCTTCAAGACCGGCCGCGACGCCTCGAGCCGCGCCTATCCTGAGAGCGGAACGAACAAGGGGTTCCACCCGGCGTCGCACCACGGCGGGCGTGAATCGGCGATCCTCGAGTTCAACATGATCAACCGGTATCACGTCAGCATGCTGCCGTACTTCCTCGAGCGGCTGCAAAACAGCATGGAAGGCGGCACGAACCTGCTGGAGAAGACGATCATCATGTACGGATCGCCGATGGCGGACGGGAACATCCACAACCACCGGCGTTGTCCATTGCTGCTGTTCGGACACGGCAACGGACGTCTCGAGGGCAACATGCATCTCAAGGCGCTCGACGGGACGCCGATGGCGAACGTGATGCTGAGCGTCATGCACAAACTCGGACTGGACGACGTGAAGAGCTTCGGGGACAGCACGTCGGACTTTGCACTGTCTCTCTGAGCTCGTGTGGAGCACGCAAACAACAATTGAACCGCAGAGAACGCGGAGAGCGCGGAGAACTGCAACTGCAAGAGCTTGGTGTTTTTGCTTCCGTGGCGCGGTGGGCTCTCGCGCCGCGCTGAAGCAACAACCAATCAGATCCTCTGCGTCCTCTGCGTTCTCTGCGGTTCAAATGGTTTTCGCTTTAATGCACAAAACGGAGAGTGTGTGAGAAAGAATTTCCTAGGCGCGATTGCATTTGTGTTCGCGTTCAGCGGCGCAAGTCTGCCTCCATCGCCCGTCGCCGATGCGGCGATGAAGGGGGATCTCGCGGTAGTGCGCGCGTTGATCGCGCGCGGCGCGAACGTCAACGTGCCGCAGGGCGACGGCATGACCGCGCTGCACTGGGCAGCGGAACGCGCGGACTCCGCGATCGCGGTCGCGTTGCTCCGCGCCAAGGCGAACGTGCGAGCCAAAACCCGCGTCGGCGACTATACGCCGCTACACATCGCCGCAAAGACTGGGAGCGCGCCCGTCGTGCGAGCGCTGCTCAACGCCGGGAGCAACCCGAACGCGTTGACAACTTCGGGCGCCACGCCGCTGCACTTTGCCGCCGCGTCAGGCGATCCGGGGGCGGTTCAAGCGCTGCTGGATCGCAAAGTGGACGTCAACGCGCGCGAGAAAGAGTGGGGACAGACGCCGCTCGTCTTCGCCGCGGCGTTCGGCCGCGCCGAGGCAATTCGCGTTTTGATGAAGGGCGGCGCGGATGCGTCGATCCACACGAGCGCGGTGAACCTCACCGA
>DATBRO010000208.1:0-3754 GCA_036560265.1 Gemmatimonadaceae bacterium
CGCAAATTCGCCGAGACGTTCCGCGACTACACGGCGATCGATCTGGAGACAACGGGGAAGGACCCGGACACCTGTCACGTAATCGAGATCGCGGCGGTGCGCGTACGACGCGGCAAGGTGGTCGACGAGCTCAGCTCGCTCGTCAAGCCGCCGATTCCCATTCCAGCGGGTGCTTCCCAGAAAAACCACATATACGACGCGGATGTCGCGAACGCGCCCGCCTTCGCAGACATCTGGCCCAAGTTCCGGGAGTTCTGCGGCAACGACGTCGTGGTCGCGCACAACGGCTACAGGTACGACTTCCGAGTTCTCACGCGACTCGCGGGCACGTTGCACGGACTGGGCACGTACGACACGTACCCGCTCGCAAAGGAATTGGTACCGGAGAGCCGCAGTTTGGAAAGCCTCGCGAACAAGTACGAGATCGAAACAGGTCAATCGCACCGCGCGCTAGACGACGCGCGCGCTCTCGCGAAGGTCTTCCTGCGGCTCAACGAAGTGAAGCTCGCGAAGAGCAGAAAGACGTCGCTCGTACACCTCCTCGACCAGCTCGGCGTCGCGCTCGCGCTCACGCAGCCGCACGCGGAGGAGGGCGAGGCCAAGCTGCTACAGGATCTGGCGCGACCGTATGCCCTGGGCGGGTTCAGCGACTGCCTGGAGTACTACCGCGCGATGCGCGAGGAGCTGGGCGACCCAAGCCTCCCTACTATAGAAGAGGTGATCGAGAAGCTTGGCGGGCGAGACCGCATGACGCGCATTCGCGCGGAGCGCAGCGCGGACGAGCGCTACCCCGTGGCGATGGAGAGACTGCGTAGGCTTCTAAACGGCATAACTGCGGACATGACGGCGGACATAACTGCGGACATAACTGCGGACGTGACGGCGGACGCGACGGCGGGTCTGCGCACCCAGATCAACCGGTTCCTCGAACGCGTCGCGCTCTCCGTCACAGAGGGACAATCCGCGGATCGCAATCGCGTCAACCTCCTCACGCTCCACTCCACGAAGGGACTGGAGTTCTCGCGCGTCTACGTCGTCGGTGTGGAGGACGCCCAGTTCATGCCCGGCGAACGGCCTTCAAAACAAGAAATCGAGGAGGCGCGCCGAGTGCTCTACGTCGGCATGACGCGCGCGAAGGACCGCCTGGTGCTTACGCGCGCAGTGAATCGCGCCGGTCGGCCGACCGGCGGAACGCAATTCCTCGACGAGATGGGGCTGACGCCGGCTAGATCTTCTCGGCCCTCAGACGAGCGGCAAGTTTTGCGTCGTCCACCGCAGGAGAGCCGTCCGCCTTCACTACTCGCTTGAGCACCTGCTCCTTGATGGCGCGCGCGTCAGCCGTCTTTCCTTGCTGCTTCAACACCTCGGCGCGCAGCTCTTGGGCGAGGAGGTCCATCGGGCCGCTCTGCGCCAGCTCGGTCTCGGCTCTGGCATAATCCTTTGCTGTGATCGCGGCGAGCGCGTTCAAGGTGTGCGCAAATGGATTCGTCGGAGCCGCTTTGGCGAAGAGGTCGGCGTTCGTCTGTGCCGCCGCCGCGTCGCCGATCGCGGCGTATGCGACCACGGCGCGCGACGTGTGCGCGGTGGTGTTCGCACCGCCGACCTCGGCGCTCTTCGCCAGATGCGCCGCCACATTCTGCTTGTTGCCGATCGTCGCTTCCACGATCGCCATCCGTTGATGCACGAGCGCGCCGGCGGCCGCGGGCAGTTGCGCCGCTGTCACTTCGTCGCCGATGGCCGAGAGCTCCCGCAGCGCTGACTTGGCGTCGTGCGTGACAACGTAGCTCGTGGCCACCCAGTAATGCGGCTCGATCCTGCTCGCCGTGGAAGGCGACATATCACGCGCGCGCGCGAACCAGGTGCGGGCATCGTCGGGCGTCGTCGTGACCAGCTTGATGGCGCCGGTTTTGAGCGCTCCCCCAGCCCACGTCGAGTCGAGCTTCATGCTCGTCTGGATGTGCGCGAGCGCTTCATCGAAGCGCCCATCGAGGATCAGCAAGTCGGCCCACGTGTCGTGCGCGTTCGGCTGACTGGGCGCGAGGCGAACGTAATTTTGGATCGCCTCGTAAGCCGCGGGACGATCACCGCTGGTGAACAGCGTGTAGGCGTGCGTGTTGTATGCGGGTCCGTAATCCGGGAAGCGCGCGAGGAACTCCTTGTCCATCCGGATGGCGTCGGCAAACGAGGAACCGGCGCGCTGCGTCGCGTGCAGCGCGTACTGGACGTCGGCGTCGTTGGGCACCAGCGCGGCCGCTGCCCGAAGGGCTTGCTGCGCAGACTGGGTGCGTCCCGCGACGACCTCGCGCGTGTACAGCGCAAACAGAAGCTCGGGCGCGGACGCGTTCGCGAGCGCCGCGATGCCGCGCGCTAGCTGCGCCTCCCGCTGGGCGACGGAGAGCTCGGGACTGACGGCCGGCCGAGCGAGGAACACCGTGGCGAGTCCGAGGTTCGGATCGGCCGCCAGCGCCTTCTCTCCATGCGCGCGAGCAGCGCCGTAGTGCAGGTTGGAAAACTCGGTGACGAGCTGGCGATACTCGGCCCGGGCGGTCTCGGAGGCTGTCGTCACTTCCATGCGCCCTGTCGGCGCGCCGGCCTGCTGTTGCGCGAGTGCGGCGAGAGGTGTGGCGACTATCGCGGCGGAGACAACGGCGACGAGCAGAGGCGTGCTGTGGTGCTTACGCATAGGCACCTCAGGGAGGGGGGAGGGGTTGTCGCTTCGATTGTGTGGTCCGGAGCGACGGTTTGCAAGGACTCGCCGGATGACGTCGACGCGACTGGCGCGACGCGACAAGTCGCCGTACGCTCAGACCGTGACCGACAGCTACGACTACGACCTCGTCTGCATCGGCAGCGGCCCGGCCGGCCAGCGCGGCGCGGTGCAGGCCGCGAAGCTCGGCAAGCGCGTCGCGCTGATCGAGCGCCGGGGCACGGTCGGCGGCACGTGCCTCGACATCGGCACGATTCCCAGCAAGACCTTTCGCGAAGCGGTGATGTCCACGATGCGCGCGGCCCGCGCCAGCGATGGGACGACCAAGCAGCAACAGCGCCCGACCGCCGAACAACTGCTCGCGCGGGTCGATGCGGTGGTGTCCAAGGAAGGAGCGGTCATCGCCAACCAGCTCGGCCGCAACGGCGTCGACGTCATGTGCGGCGTCGCGAGCTTCGTTGATCCACATCGCCTTCGCATCGACATGGGAGCGGGCTGGCGCGAGATCACCGCCGCGAACGTCCTGATCGCGACCGGCACGCACGCCGTCGTGCCACCCGACGTGAGTCACGCGGCCGACGTCGTCATCACGAGCGACGACATCGGCAAACTCAAGCGACTCCCGCGGTCGTTGGCGGTCGTCGGCGCCGGCGTGGTGGGCATCGAGTACGCGTCGATGTTCGCGGCGCTCGGCGTCGAGGTCACCGTCATCGACAAACGCGAGCGTCCGCTCGAGTTCCTCGACAGCGAGATCGTCGACGAGCTGATTCACCAGATGCGCAACCGCAACGTGTATTTTCGCTTCGGCGAAGCGGTCGCGAGTCTCGACGTCGATGCCACGACGCAACCGCGCGCGGTGATCAACCTCGAGTCCGGAAAGCGCATCATCGCGGAGATGGCACTGTTCTCCGTCGGTCGCGCCGGAGCGACGGAGGGTCTCGGCCTCGAGAGCGCCGGTCTGTCGGCGGACGACCGGGGCCGCATCGCAGTGGACGCGGAGTTTCGCACGCCCGTGCGGCACATCTTCGCAGCGGGCGACATCATCGG
>DATBRO010000209.1:0-7857 GCA_036560265.1 Gemmatimonadaceae bacterium
AAGTTGCGTCTGCAAATGGAAGGTGACGGGCTTGTCCGTAGCATTGTGGAGCAACAGCATGACCGGGAAATGTTGTCCGCTTCCAACGCCCAGCTCTGGCGCGAGTAGCCCGGGCATGACGTCGAGATTGTGCGCCGGATAAAACCGCTTGTAGAAAGCCCACCCTTCACCGAGCTCCATCGACAAGCCGGACGCGTTTTCAGGCGGACGGTATCCGCGCACCGGTGCGAATGGGATCTGTCCTGAGCCGACACCGTCCATGATGTCTCCGGTAACTACGCCGCCAACCAACGACTTGCCGAGTACAAATGGGAGCGGCTGCTCATAATCACGCAGGTTGTTCGTCGCCAGATCGTTTGCCGGACGGTCGCCATACTGCGTGCGATGGAAAGAGAGCTCCTTTGCCGCGATCCGCGCGTAGGAGACGTGCAGCGATGGCGACACCTCGGTCATCGAATATTCGGGGCCTTTGCCCTTCATGAAGTCGAAGTGCGAGGCATCGGTATAGTAGTAGAGTTTCTTTGGCTGCCATGTGCGTAAGCCTTCCATCAGGTTGCCGTACCACAGCCGATCTTCGGGCGCTGCGACTTGTTCAGGAAACCACGTCGGATCGCCCGCGAGGTCGAATGCCTCGGTGGCAATTATGCCGGCTGCCTGGTGGTCCTCATGATTTTCGCCGACGACGGTAGCGGGCAACATCGTGATGACGACTTCGGGGCGGGTCAGTCTAATGAATCGCACCGCCTCGCCAAGCGAGCTGCCGTGGTTCGACGTTTCGAGCGAGCGGAGTACGTCGGCGACATCGTGCGCCCACGTGTCCGGCGCGCGCAGGAAAAAAACGTGGTCGATCCCGATCGAGGCCAGCGCCTGTCTCGTCTCGATCTCACGTATCTCAGCCAATGAGCGGGCCTGCTCGTAACCAACAAGATTTTGGCCTGCATCGCCGCGGGTGGTGAGGACTACGGCGACGCGCCGGTGCTGATCGAGTACAGCCTTCGCCAGGTAGCCGGCGATCGTCGACTCGTCATCAGGGTGTGGGGCGATGACGAGGATATCGGCTTTGAACCTTTCGTCGGGTGGTGGATTTGTGGGCGTTTGCTGCGACTTGGCGACCTGAGCAAGCGTTATCACTGAGAGACAATTGATTAGTGTCAAACGACGACATTGGACGATCATCCCACGCATCTCACTCCTCCCCTTCCCCTCCCCCTCACGGCAGCACCGAATTGCTCACGAACGCGAGGCGCTTTCCGTCGGGCGACCACGATGGGACGTTGATTGTTCCCTGACCGCCATAGACATAGGCGATCACACGCGACGGCCCGCCGCGGATGGGCATCAATCGAAGAAGAACATGCTTGTAGAACGGATGATCGTCAGCGGCGACCTCCGCTGGAAACGAGATGTAGACGATCCGCTTGCCGTCGGGCGAGATGTGGGGGAACCAGTTGTTGAAGCTGTCGTTGGCGATCTGCTCCTGGGCGCTTCCATCCGGTCGCATGCGCCAGATCTGCATCCGGCCGCTGCGGGCCGAGTTGAAGTAGATGTACTTGCCGTCGGGTGTGTACTCGGGTCCGTCGTCCAATCCCGGCGCCGAAGTGAGTCGAATCTCGTCGCCACCGGTGACGGGAATCTTGTAAATGTCGAACTCGTCGCTTCGCTGGCCAACGTAGACCAGCCAGCGGCCGTCGGGTGACCAGCCATGCAAGTACGAAGGTCCTTTGGCCGTCACGCGCCGCGGCGTACCGCCCGTCGCCGGCACGACATAGACGATGGACGCGCCGCTCTCCTCGGGCGAGTGATTACTGATTGCCAACATCCGACCGTCGAAGGAAAGGACGTGATCATTGTTGTTGCGCGTCGCAAATCCTGTATTGATTGCCTCAGCGGAACGTGAGGCGAGATCGAATCGGTACAGGCGGCCCTCCTGCGCGTAGATCAGCGCCTTTCCATCGTGAGTCCAGTTCGGCGCCTGAAATGATCCGCGATACTGATGCACGATCGTCGCATTGCCGGTCGCAACGTCGAGTATCTCCAGGTTGCTGCCGATGTAATCGCGATACGGTACGAAGTCGCGCTTCGCCGGAATCGTGATGCGCACGTTACTGAATGCCGCCCGCTCGACAACCGTGTCGTTGTGCGCGCACACGAACAGGCCGACGTACACCGTGTCAGGGAGCGTTACATCGGCCAGCTGCTGCGTGACGAGCGTATCGCCAAATCGCGCGACCGACATGATGTAAACGCCGTCACGTCGCTCCAGCTGGATCACTGCATCGGCATTGGGGAGACTGTCACGCGACTTGGCTTCCTCCGTGATCCCGTCCGTGGTTCGACGGAACTGGAGCGACATCAGTCCGTCGCCGTGCAACGCCGCCGTTACTTGCGCACTGTTGCTCTCGAGCGACGGGCGAATTGTCCAGCCGATCTTTCGATGCGGCTCGACTCCCTTGCCGATGAAGTGCGCCCGCGTGGAGAGAATGAAGTTGCCCGACATTCGCTTCCACACGAAATGAAAGTCGTCGCGATCGTTCCACATGTTGTGACCCGAGCCGGCAATTAGATACTGCTGACGCCGCGGTTCGTACGACGCGGATCCCGCGCGTCGCACGCGGCCGATGTCCGTTTGCGAGTCAAAGATGCCGACGGTCTGGGCCCCAAGGGTGGTGCCGACTACGGCGAGACTCATCGCGACGATCATCATTCTGCTGCCCGGCAAACGCTTCATTAACGATCTCGTCTTTCGTTTCGAGCACAATTCTACGCGCTGGGCCGCGAACCGCGAGATGCAGAGGCTTTACGGTCGGCCGGGATTCTTTCCATACTATGTCGACTCGGATAGCATTGCATCGTCCGATCCCCGGTCCCTCCACGATCTCGAGGCTTCCCATGCAGCTGTTGCTAAGATCGTTAACGCTGTCGCTCTTCCTTGCGTCGACACTTTCTGCCCAAATGAAGAGCATCGCCGAGCGACTCGGCTATCCCGCCGACGCGAAGCTGCTGATTCTCCACGCCGACGACCTCGGCTTCGCCCATTCCGCCGATGTGGCGAGCTTCGACGCTCTCGACAAAGGCACGGTCTCCTCCGCGAGCATCATGATGCCGACACCTTGGGTCACAGAGGTTGCGGCCTACGCCCGGGCGCATCCCAATGCAGATCTGGGATTGCATCTCACGCTCACCAGCGAATGGGAGACGTATCGCTGGGGCAGCGTTGAGTCGAAGGACAAGGTTCCGAGCTTGCTCGACTCTGCGGGAACGTTCCCGAACGAGGATGGACCGGTCGCGAAGAATGCAAAGCAAACGGAGGTTGAGCGTGAGCTTCGCGCGCAGATCGAGCGCGCGTTGGCGCTCGGGATTCATCCCACCCATGTCGACAGCCATATGGCCGCTCTCTTCACGACGCCCCAACTGCTGGCGACCTACGTAAAGGTTGCGCATGACTATCATCTACCGTTTCTCGCGCTCAGAACCAATCCCTTCGGCGGAGCCCCAATGCCGCTCTCGCCAAATGACGTCGTGCTCGACGCGGTGATCGTCGCAGGTACGGAGGTTCCTCGCGATCACTGGAAGGAGTTTTACCTGAACGCGATCTCAAACCTCAAGCCCGGTCTCACGGAGATCATCGTCCATCTCGGGCACGACGACGCCGAGTTGCAGGCGGTGACCGTAAACCACGAGCCCTACGGCTCGGCGTGGCGACAGCGCGATTACGACGTGGTGAGGAGTCCCGAGTTCAGGAAGGCGCTGCAGGACAACCGCGTCATTCTCGTTACCTGGAAGCAGCTGCAGAAGCTAGCGCAGCAGTAGCCGCTGCCCAGGAGAGGCCGAAGGCAAGCGCAACGAGCCAGACACCCGGAGCTGCTCTCGCTCCGAGCAGGAACGCGGTTGCCGCCGCAATTAGTGTATCGATAATGAAAACCGCGGCCGATAGCGTGATTACAGCGTTCGCCTCTAGGCTCCGTGCCTTCCCTATCGCCAGGACCGCGATCGTCGAAAAGAATGTTGCGAACGCAATCCATAGGTAGCGAAAGTCGTTGCCGGTGCGGAAGACACGAATCAGGCCGACGGCGAAGGGTGCAATCGCGAAGAGAATTGAGAGTAGGTAGGTCAGCTGCTCTTTGGGTGACCTGTCCGTCATCGCTTTGCTCCAGCTCTCAGTCGCGCAGCGAGCGCCAGCGCATCGTACACGAAGTCGTAGTTGCCCGACCCAATCTCTACGACCACGGTGTCACCCGACTGAACGGCTCGCGTCACGCCGAGCGTTGACGCGAGTGCCGAGCCATTCTCCCGCACCTGTTCGAGCCGTGCGTCAGGGAGGCGTACGGTCGCGCGCGTATTGGCGGGAACGCGCGCCGTTACCCGCAGCCGATCCCCGTCGATCTTCCATCCCGATGCCGCCTCGCCATACGGCGTCAGCAGCGTGGCCGTCGCGTACGTGAACCCGCCGCCGGGCTGTGGCCGTACTACGATGTGTTTGTAGCCTGGCTGCGCGGGATCGCCGTTTAGACCTGCCACGACGCGGTACATCCAGTCGCCGACCGCGCCGTACGCGTAGTGGTTAAATGAGTTCATCGACGGCTCCTGGAAAGAGCTGTCGGGTTTCTGTCCGTCCCAACGCTCCCACACTGTCGTCGCCCCATGTTTCACCTCGTAGAGCCACGACGGATAATCCTGGTTGAGTAGAAGCTTATAGGCGTCCTCCAGGTAGCCATTCTCGCTCAGCATGCGCGTGAGCGCGGGAGTGCCGAGGAATCCTGTTGTGAGATGTCCCATTCGACGCACGTCCTCAGCGAGGCGACGCGCGGCTTCGGCGCGCAACGAATTCGGGAGGAGATTGAAGTGGAGCGCCAGCACGTAGGCTGTCTGCGTGTTGGAGGTGAGCCGCCCGTTGGCCGTGACGTACTCGCGCTGGAATGCGGCGCGAATGCGCTCGAACAGCGCGCGATAGTTCCGCGCCTCCTCACCACGTCCCAATACCTCGGCAGCGCGGGCGAGCAAGTCGGTGGAGTGTGCGAAGTACGCGGTCGCGATGAGGTCCTTGTCGGTCGTCGCGCCCGGGTAGTCGGCACGAGTCGTCTGGAAGGCGAGCCAGTCGCCAAAGTGAAAGCCCTTCTTCCAGAGAAGACTGTCTCCGGCCTGCGCCCGCTCGTACTCGACCCACGCACGCATACTCGCGTACTGAAGCGCTAGCACACTCGTGTCGCCGTACGCCTGGTACATGGTCCACGGAACGATGACCGCCACGTCGGACCATCCCGCGCTCGCCGCCATGCCCGCGCTAGATCGCCCGAGAACGTCGGGGATCACCCAAGGTACGGCGCCATTCGGTTTCTGGTCCGCTGCGACGTCGGCGAGCCACTTCGCGAAAAATCCGGAGACGTCCATGTTGAACGCGGCGGTGGGCGCGAAGACTTGCGCATCACCGGTCCAGCCAAGTCGCTCATCGCGCTGCGGACAGTCGGTGGGGATATCTAGGAAATTGCCGCGCTGTCCCCACGCGATGTTGTGCTGGAGCTGGTTGACGAGGGCATTGGATGTCTCGAACGCCCCGGTCAGCGGCAGATCCGAGTAGATGACGATGCCTGTGATCGCATCGAGCGTCGGCGTGCCGGGAAAGCCGTCGACGGCGACGTATCGAAATCCCTGAAAGGTGAAATGCGGCTCGTAGACTTCGACGCCTCCGCCTTTCAGAGTGTACTTCACCGTCTCCGAGGCGTCGCGCAGATTTTCCGTATAGAAGTTCCCAGCCTTGTCGAGCACCTCGGCGTGGCGGAGGCGCACGACGGTGCCAGCAGGTCCGCTTACCTTTAGTCGCACCCATCCGACCATGTTCTGACCGAGATCGAACACCGTCTCTCCGGCCGGAGTACGGAGGATGTGAACCGGCTTGAGCTCGTGCATGCGCCGCACTGGAGGACCAACGGGCGCGACTAGCGACGCGGCGATGCCATTGAGTGGCCGCACACTACGCCACCCACGATCATCGTAGCCCGCGCGACTCCAGCCGGACCTCTCGAGCCGCGCATCATACGTCTCGCCGTCGTAGATGTCGGACGTGAGAATTGGGCCGGTTGATGCCTTCCATTGCTCGTCCGTACCGACGACCTCTGTTTGGCCGTCAGCGTAGCGCACGACGAGCTGCGCGAGTAGCCCGACTCGCGTTCCATAGTTGTTGCGCTTGCCTTCGAAGCCGAGATGTCCGCGGTACCATCCATCACCGAGCGTCGCGCCGAGGGCGTTGGCACCTGCGCGGACGAGAGCAGTCGCGTCGTACGTGTCATACTGCAGGCGCTTGTCGTAGCTCGTCCAGCCAGGTCTGAACAGTCGGTCGCCAACACGTTGGCCATTCAACTCGACGGCGTTGAGTCCGAGGCTCGTGACGTACAGTCGCGCCGATGAGATGTTGCTCGCGAGCCTGAACTCGCGCCGCAGCATCGGACTCGGATTCGACCGCGTGCTGTCCTCGCTGAGATCTGGCGTGATCCACATTGCCTTCCAGTCGGTGCGATCGAGCAGGCCCATCTCCCAGAAGCCCGGCGCACTCCATTGTGACCGCCGTCCGGAATCATCCCACACGCGCACCTGCCAGTAGTAGCGCGTGCCGGAGCGAAGCGGCGGTCCGCCATACGGGCGCAGGATGGACGCCTCGGATTGCAGCTTGCCAGAATCCCATAGCGGTGCTCGTTGCAGCGACGCGGAATCGATCGCGACGCGGATCTGGTAAGCGCTCTGCATCGTACCGCGCCGTACGGCCTGCATGCGCCAGCTCAGACGTGGCGCGCGCACGTCGAGGCCGATGGGGTTCTGCTGATACTCCGTCCTCAAGGCTTCGACGTGTGGTTCCTGTGAATGAAGGGAGGCTGCGACGGCGAAACTGCTCACGGACGTAACGATGGCGATCGTGCGGTACGAAATCGTCACTTGTCCCACAATCACCTTTGGATTCACGCTTTGTCCTTCCCTCGTAACTCGGTGATGCGTGCCTTTACGAGTCGCCTCACAAGACCGGACGGTAGCGGCTTCGTCAATGGGAAACGAACCGTTCCCGTCGACATCTCGTATCCCTTCAGCTCGGCGGCATGGGCGCGCCTGATCGCGGCGGTCATCGGATAGAGGCTGGTGTGGTGTTTGAAGGCTGCGTACCACACGAGCGTTTTTCCATCGAGTTTGAAGGAAGGAACTCCGTAACTGAAGCCGTCGACACCAGCGGGCGCGGCAGCCCGTATCGTCTCGCGTACCTTCTTGAGGCGCCTGCGAGCATCAGGCGGCAACGACGCAAAGTAGGTTCGTACCTGCGATCGAGCTCGTGAGGCGTTTTCTTTTGACGACGAGGAAGGTGTCACGATCAGCTCCACTTATTTGGCTTGGTACCTAGCCGGGCGGCGCTGCCTCCGCCACTAGCTCCCTCGCCGGCGAGGGCGGTTTGCTCTCTACCGGAACAGCTATCATATCGGCCATGCTTTTCTGAGCGAGCTTCTTCGCGAAAATCAACTTGTCGTCGCCCGGCTTGTAGTACTCTTTGATTTTTCCGACCAGCTCGTAACCCGTCTTCTCGTAAAACTGGATCGTCCCGCCGTACGTCTCCTGCGACGATGTCTCCACCAGCAGCATCTCCCCGCCACGCCTCACAATTTCTTCCTCGGTGAACTTCAACAACTTTTTTCCAACTCCGCCGCGAAGCTTCGACTTATCGACCGCGATCCAGTACAAATCGTACGTCGACTCGGTGAGTGGGGTCGGACCGAAGCAGACATAGCCCAGTACCTCCGACATCGTCTCGTCACGCGCCTCGATGACATAGGTGAGATATCCGCTGTGCTCACCCAGCTCCAGCCACTCGTCGATCAGCTCCAG
>DATBRO010000210.1:0-2201 GCA_036560265.1 Gemmatimonadaceae bacterium
CGACGGCAAGAAGGTGCAGACGGGACAGCCGAAGCTCGGCAAAGCAAAAGTTGTCGCCGAGATCGTGCGTCACGGCAAGGGCGACAAGATCGTCGTCTTCAAGATGAAGCGCCGGAAGAACTACGCAAAAAAGCAGGGACACCGGCAGGGCTTCACCGAAGTCAAGATCAACGACATTTCACTCGGCTAGGCGAAGAAGGTATGGCTCATAAAAAGGGTGTCGGCTCGTCACGCAACGGCCGCGATTCGAATCCGAAATACCAGGGTGTGAAAAAGTTCGGCGGTGAGAAGGTCATTGCCGGCAACATCATCGTTCGCCAAGACGGTACGAAGTGGCATCCAGGCCGCAATGTCGGCATGGGGACCGATTACACCATCTTCGCGCTGATCGACGGCGTCGTGAAATTCGAGCACAAGAATCGCAGGCGGTACAAGGTCAGCGTCGAGCCCAAGACGAAGCTGGCGACGACGGCGGCGTAGCTCCGCACCCAGACGCGCGTCGCGCGACATACGGTTGCTTTGCGGCGTTCCGCTCCGGCGGGACGCCGTTTGCTTTCTCGGGAACTCGGTGAGTTATTCTCACGTAGGGACTGCTGAACCAGGGGGAATGCACATGGCTCTGTGGAACAAACTCAAGGACGAGCTGGGTCGCGCTGGCCGCGCCGCGCAGGAAGCGATTGACGAAGGCAAGCTGCGGCTCGATCTGCTCCGCAGCCGCCAGGCGATGGATCGCGCCGCTCAAAAACTCGGCTATGCCGTGTATCGTGCGCGCAAGTTGGGCGGCGACATTCCGACGGACGAGTACGCGCGCGTCGCTGCTGAAGTCGCGAACGCCGAGGCCGAAGTCGAGCGCTATGAGACGCTCCTCAAAGAGGCAGCGGGCCGGCGCAAAGGGCCGGCTGCCGACGCGCCGCCCGCGTCGCCACCTGAATGAGTGGGAAGTGGGAAGAAGTGGGAAGTGGCTAGTGGAAAGTACCGACCAATCACTTCCCACTACCCACTTACCACTACCCACTTACCCACTGTATCTCAGGGTTTCCGGTAATCCGGAGGCAGTGTTCTGTATCTCTGTTCCAGCATGTCCTGCCGGCTCGGCGTCGTGATCTCCAGTCCGCGAACGAGCACGTGCTCCGGCTGCGTGGAGAACTCGAACGGATCGCCGCTCCACACCACGACATTTGCGACTTTGCCGGCCTCGAGCGAGCCGTAGCGGTCCGCGATGCCGAGGACGCGCGCGGGCGCGAGCGTCACCGCTCGCAGCGCATCGTCCCAGCTCATTCCGTACGCAATGGCGTTTCCGGCTTCCTGTTTCAGGTTGCGCACGTTGAACGTCTCACCGCTGCTCACGCCCGAATCGCCAATGAGGATCACGTCGACTCCCGCGCGTCGCAATACCGCCGCTGCCTCCTGATACGACCCGAGCGACGAGAAGCTTTGCGGGATGTTGTTCATCGCCCCCGTGAGGACAGGCACGTGCGCGGCCGCGAGCTTGTCCGCGACAAGCCATGCTTCCGCGCCCCCCGCGATGACCAACCGTACGCCGTAGTCGCTCGCGATCTTCAGCGCCGACTCGATGTCACTCGCACGATCGACGGACACGATGAGAGGCAAGCGGCCTTCGACCACGGGAATCATCGCCTCGAGATCGAGTCTGCCCGCGACGAAGTTGCGTGTCGCCGACCGCTCGAACTCGGCGCGCCGACGTGAGTAGATGCGGGTGTCGTCCAAGAGTTCCTTGAGCTTTACCGCCAGCTCGGCGCGGGCACCGACGCCGGCAGACCCCTTGTCGCCGATCTCGGCGACCATGCCGACCGGTGCCCGTACCATCATCTCCGACAGCGAGCCGTTCACGAGATCCACGACGGCAGCTTGGCCGGCAATCAGTCCCCCAGTCGGCGCGACGACCACAGTGGTGATGCCTTCGCGCCGCGCGGGTGCGAGCAGCACGGACGCCGGATTGAACCCCTCCCAGACGGTAAACGCCGCCGCGATGGCGTCCTTTCCGCGCGCCGAGGCGTCACGCGTCGGGTTCTCGGCATCGACCTCGACGACGCCCAGTTGCGTTGCCGCGTTGATGAGTCCCGGCGTGACCCACTTGCCGGTGGCGTCGATGCGTCGCGCGTCGGCCGGGATCGCGACGTTCGCGCCCACTTGCACGATCCGGCCGTCCCGAATCAGCACCGTTCCGTTGTCCACCGGAG
>DATBRO010000211.1:0-7090 GCA_036560265.1 Gemmatimonadaceae bacterium
GGGGGGAACACCCTCGATGCCGACACCCCAGTCGCCCAGCTCGCTCGCGAGCGGAAGGTTGGTGATTCCTCCGACGTCGCGCACGCCGGGAATGGCATGCGCGCGCGCCAACAATCGGCCGTAGAAGTCGCGCACGCGCGACGTCTCACGATACTTCGATTGCGGCGCCGAAACGCGGAAGGTCAGCGCGTTCTCGCGCGTGAATCCCGGTGAGACGGAAATCAGTCGCGTGAAGCTGCGCGTCATCAGGACGGCGCCCGTGGTCGCAACGACGGCGAGCATGATCTCCGCGGTGATGAGCGCCGTCCGCATCCGGAAGACCGAGCGACCCGCGGTGTTGCCGCGTCCTTGCAGCATGCTCTGCGCATTCCCGCGGAGCGTGTGGACGACCGGCGCGAGCCCGAAGAGAATTCCTGTCAGAATCGATACCGCCGCGGCGAACGCGAGCACACCAGCATTGATCGAGATGTCATCGGCGCGGGGCAGGTTCGCGAGGTTCGCCGACATCAGCGCACGAGCGAGCCATGCAGCGAGAGCGAGCCCGAGGCTTCCGCCGAGCACCGCGAGCACGACGCTCTCGGTCAGCAACTGCGAGGCGATCCGGCCGTTGCTCGCGCCCAGCGCGGCACGCACCGCGATCTCGCGATGCCGCGATTCCGAGCGCGACAGCAGCAAGTTGGCGACATTCGCGCACGCGATCAGCAGCACGAAGCTGACCGCGCCGAGGAGCACGAAGAGGATCGGTTTGATGTCGCCGCGTACCTGGTCGGTCACCGAAACGAGCGTGAGGCCGAAATCCGGACCGTACGTGTTCTTGTGATCCCGCTTGAACTGCTCGATGTAGTCGGTCAATCGGCGCTGCGCCTGCTCGAGGGTGACCCCAGCGCGCAGCTTGGCGACCGCGTTCAAGTAGTGACTGCCGCGATTGTCCTCGGTCGGCGGCCCGAGCTGCAACGGGACGTATGCCTGGGCGTAGTCGCCGGCGAATTGCAGCGGGAGCCGGAAGTCGGCGGGCGAAATTCCGACGACTTCGTATGAGTTGGCATTGAACGAGATCGTCTTGCCGACGATCGACTTGTCGGCCGCAAACCGCCTCCGCCACAGCTCCTCCGATAGCATCGCGACACGCGGACCGTTCTGAACGTCTTCGACCGCGGTGAACGCGCGTCCGACGATGGGATGGACTCCCGTGACTGAAAACATCTGCGCGGAGACGAATCCGACGTTGACGCGCTCGGGATCTCCTTCGCCGCTGGTGAGGTTCAGCGCGCCGCTGCTGAAAGGAGCAAAGCTCTCGAAGACGTCCTTCCGCTCGGCGTACTCGTACGCTTCCGGCTCGGAAAGCCAGGTACGAGGCCAGTTCGTCCAGTGATTCCAGACCATCGTGGTGCGCGCGATGTTCGGGTACGGCAGGGGCCGTAGGAGAACCGCCTGCACGACGCTGTAGATCGCCGTCGTGGCGCCGATGCCGAGTCCGAGCGTTAGCACGACGGCGGCGGTGAAGCCGGGCCGCGTGCGAATGCCCCGAAGGGCGTACCGCACGTCGCGCAGCAGCGTATCGATCCGATCGTGCAGTCGCATACGGCCCTCTCGGTGCATCGCCGAGCGTTGGAGACCCTCCCGAATCGTGGACAGATCCGTGTCTTCGTTGATTCCGAAGCGTCGCCGCGCTTCCGCCATCGCGTCCTCACGCGTCATGCCGCGTCGCATGAACAGCTCCGCTCGCGTCTCGAGATGAAAGCGGATCTCCTCATCCATGTCTTCGGGCTTGGCTCTGAAGAGGGGAAGGCGAAACAGCCGGCGAAAGCGACGCTCGGAGCTCATGCGTAGCGACTCGTCGCGCGAAGCACGAGCGCGAGCGTCTTGGCATACGTGATGAGCCTCGCCGATTCGCCCTTCAGCCAGGCGCGGCCGGCGGCCGTGATTCTGTAATACCGCGCGCGCCGGTTGTTCTCGGTGAGTCCCCACTCGGACGAGACCAATCCGCGCTCTTCCATGCGGTGCAGCGCGTGATACAGGGCGCTGTCGTCGACGCCGAGCGTGCCGTCGGACTTGTCCTCGAGCCAGGTCGTGATCTCGACGCCGTGCATCGGTCCCCAGGACAGCGTCTTGAGGACGAGGACGTCGAGCGTTCCCTTGAGGAGGGTCTGGTTTCCGTTCATCTAGACTTTACCCTGAAGCTTTCAGGGGAACGGTCGTCGGAGGAACGGCGGTTGTCAAGAGAGCGACACAGCGACCCCGTACGGAGCTGTCCCGCGACTACGGTGATTCGCCCTTGTTCACCGGCAGCTTGCGACGCGCCCAGTCCTGATACGAGCCGTCGTAGATCCGCACCGGCAAGCCGGCCAAGCGCGCGCCGAAGTACGTCATGCTCGCGCGATAGCCCACGAGGCAGTAGGTGACGAGCGTATCGCCGGGCGCGCTACGGTCGGCGTACAACTTGGCGATCGCGCTCGGCTCGAGAAAAATGGTGGAGTCGGCGTTCGCGAAAAGCTGCTCCCACTCGAGCTGACGAGCGCCCGCAATGTGTCCCTCGCTCCGGAGTCCGCTCCGCGTGCCGGTCCCCAGATACTCCGGCGTCGTGCGCGTATCGATGAACGCGTAGCCACGGTGTCCCGTGTGCGCATTGACCCAGTTCGCATCGACGGTCACGACGCGCGGCTTCGGCGTGAGATGGCCGGGCGTGGCTTGCGTCTGCTCCATGGTGACGGGTCGGCCTTCCGCGCGCCACTTCGCGAGCCCGCCGTTCAGCAGCGAGATCTTTGGCAGGCCGAGGTAGTCGAGCGTGAGAAACGCGCGCGATGCCATCGGCGCCATCCCGGTCATACCGGTGTAGATCACGACGTGGGAATTGTCCGATACGCCGAGCGTTTCGAACACCCGCTGGAGCACATCGGCCGACGGAAGCTCGGTTCCGATGCTGTCTCGAGTCGTCGTGAACGCCGCGTAGGACAACTCGTGCGCGCCGGGGATGTGCCCCATGCGGAAGTCCATCGAGTCGTGGACGACGTGCAGCACCACGACCGACCGATCGGCAAGATGCCGCGCGAGCCAGTCCGAGGAGACGATCATCGGAGCGGCTGGCGTCTGGGCGCGGACGCTCGTGAATGCCGCAAGAAACGCAAGGATCAGAAGACGCGAACGCATGAGCAGAGAGCTCCCGGAGGGATGGAGATACTACGCCTGACTCACCAGGTTGTTTCGCCGCGCGCGCTTACGCCAGATCCTCGCGTCCCCAAGGTCGCTATGCTGAAAAACCCCCTTGACAAACGGTGCGCACTGTTGAAAAATCAACATATGGCAAAACCGAAGCTCAGCGACTCCCTGTCCCGACGCGAGCGCCAGGTCATGAACATCCTGTTCCAACGCGGTGAGGCGACCGTGTCGGAAGTCATGACGGATCTTCCGGACCCTCCGACGTATTCGGCCGTGCGGTCCATCCTGCGCATTCTCGCCGAGAAGAAGCTCATCACGCACAAGGAGGATGGGCCGCGGTACGTGTATCTCCCGGCGGTCAGCGCCGACCGCGCCGCGGACGAGGCGCTGAATCAGGTGGTCAGGACGTTCTTCGACGGCTCCGCCGACGCGGCGGTCACGGCGCTGCTCCGGTTGTCGGACGCGGATCTGGGCGAAGACGAGATCGGAAAACTGCGCGATCGCATTCGGAAGGCCCGCGTCAGCGGGAGGTAACGATGTCCGCAACTGTGACTCTGGTCATCTGGTTGGCGAAGGCGACCGTGCTTCTGATGTTGGCATTGGGCGTCACCCTCGGCCTGCGCCGGGCGCCGGCCGGCGCCCGTTATATCGTCTGGCTCGCCACACTCGCGACGCTCCTCCTCGTTCCCGCGGTGTCGGAATTGTCTCCGCTGCCGCTTCGGATTCTGCCGAGCGAGCCGGCGATCCTCGCAAACGTTGCGCAGCAGCAGCCAGCTTCCGTACCAGCAGCGTCACCGCAGACACGGGGCCCCGCGACGTCTTTACCGTCGACACCGGACGTGGCTCCGGTTTCGCGTACCCAACTGTCGGCAACGACGACCCTGATACTCGTGTGGGGATCCATCGGAGCTTTGCTGCTCGGATGGTTGCTTCTCGGCGCGCTCGCGGTGCGACGAATCGTGAAGCGCGCGCGGATCTTGAACGACGAATCGTGGCTCGGACCGATGTACGACGTCGCCGACCGCCTGGACCTCGATCATGCGCCAAGGCTCGTCATGAGTCCGGTGATCGAGATGCCATTTGCGTGCGGCATCCTCAGACCCACGATCGTCCTGCCGACCAGCGCCGAGCAGTGGAGCGATGAGCGGCGTCGCGTCGTTCTGTTTCACGAGCTCGCCCATATTCGCCGTCGCGATCTGATCGGTCATACGCTGGGCCGGATCGTCTGCGCCTTCTATTGGTTCCATCCGATGGTCTGGTCGGCCGCGAAGCATCTGCGCGCCGAGAGCGAGCGTGCGTGCGACGATCTCGTGCTCGCCTGTGCCGGCGCGCGCGCCAGCGATTACGCGAACCATCTGCTGGAGATCGTGACCACGGTTCGCGTGCAGGGCGCGCCAGCGACTGCCTTGCCGATGGCGAACAAACGGGAGTTCGAGGGACGGATGCTCGCGATTCTCGATCCCGCGGTGAAACGCGCGACGCCGAGTCGCGCGCAGACGCTCGTTCTCACACTCGGGTTGGGAGCCCTATCGCTGACGATCGCGGCAATAGCGCCCGCGCGCCGAGCAGCTCCGCCGATTCACGAGCCGAGTATCACCGCCCCGCCGACGGCGTCGCGCGCGTTGACACCCGACGCCGCTGTGGCGCAACTACCTGTGAAGATCGACAAGCGCGACACGACGAAGGCGTCGTTGATTACTGAAATGCACACCGCCACGGCCACGACGAGCGCCACGATCTCCGCGACTACGACCGAGACGGTTACGTCCTCGATCAACTCGGCGTTCAAGGCGCTTCAGCGGCAGAAGTCTCAGCAGGGTCCCCCACCGGACACGGCGCTCCTTGGTCGCATTCTACGGACCGACAAGGATGCGGATGTTCGCAAGGCCGCGGCGTGGGCGCTCCAGGGTCGTCGCGACGGCGTGCCCCTTCTTCTCGAACGGCTGCGCGTGGACGACGACGACTCGGTGCGCGAGATGTCGGCGTGGGCGCTGGCGGGGATGGGTTCGGCCGACGTTGCCGCCGCGCTTGCCGACGCGCTCAAGCGCGACAAGAGCGAGGAAGTCCGGGCGACGTCAGCGTGGGGGTTGGGGCACATGGGCGGACGCACCGACGTTGCCGCGCTCGAAGGAGCGCTGGGCGACGCGAGCCCGGACGTGCGGGAGCGCGCGCTCTGGGCACTAGGGCAGCAGGAGCTTCACGCCGCGCCGGCGCGCGTTGTCGCGTTGCTCAAGGACGACAAGGAACAGGTGCGCCTCATGGCGGCGTGGGTCCTGGGACGGGTCCTCGATAAGACGACGATCCCCGCGCTCCGAGAGGCGTTTACGACGGAGCGCGACACGGAGACGATGGAAGCTGAGTTTCGGGCCCTCGCGTTCATGGGAGACCGGTCGATCATCGAGCCGGCGCTGAAATCCGAGAAGGCCGAGATTCGCGCCAGGGCGGTGCAGATGCTCGGCGGTCGCGGGCCCGGCGTGTGGCCGTGGCCATGGCCGTGGCCGGACCCCCGGCCCGAGCCGCAGTAGTTGGCGAACGAAATCAACGCTGAAGTACGATCGTGTCTATTTATGCTGAAAAATCAACAGAGGAGCATTCCTATGTTCTCGAAACTGGCATCGTTCACGCTCGGTTTGCTCGTAATGAGCAACGGCAGGCCGAGCTCGTCGACGGCAGCGGCCGCGCAGGAGGTGCGTGAGCTGCTGGTCGCGGCGCGCGGCGTCGCGCCGTCGCTCTGCACGCTCGCGGCGGACGGTGTGTACTCGTGGGGCGGTCGATGGAACGCGCCGGCCGAGGCCGTGCGCAGCGACATCCGGTCGCGCGTGCGCATGTACCATCGCCGGCACTTGCAGGTGGACGAAGCCCGGGCGTTGCTCGACGGCATCGCCTCCACGGACGCGTGCGAGCGGCACCTTTCGGCGACGCTCATCGGGCGCTTCGGTGACTCGTCGATCGTGAAGGATCTCGGGAACCGCCTGGCCGCCGGCACGCCGACGGAGCGGCAAGGCACGCTGGTCGCGCTCGGACTACTCGAAGCGCGGAGCCAAATGCAGGCGATCGTTCGAGCGCTGCGCGACGAGACGCCCGCGGTGCGAGCGAATGCCGCATGGGCGCTCGGCCGGCTGGAAGAACGCAGTGCGGCGCCCGCGCTCGTACCGGCGATGCGAGACGCCGATGCGACCGTGCGCGCGGCCGCCGTGGTCTCGTTCGGCAGACTGCATGCAGCCGACTCCATCGAAACGCTGTTGCGCATTCTGCGGACGGACCCAAGCGACGAAGTGCGTCGAGTGGCCGCATGGGCGATCGGCGAGTTGCAGCATCGCGGCGCCGCACCCGCGCTGACGCAAGCACTGACGTCGGACAAGAGCGATGAGGTCCGCGAGATGGCGGCATGGGCCCTGGCAAACTCCAACGCGCGCGAGTCGGTGGACGCTCTCATCACGGCGTTGCAGAAGGATGAAAGCGCCGAAGTCAGGGAGACGTGCGCGTGGGCACTGGCCGAGTTGAACGCGCGACGAGCCGTGGATGCGCTCGCGAACGTCGTCGCGAGCGACAAAGACGACGAGGTCCGCGGCACCGCGGCTTGGGCGCTCGGTCAACTGCATCCCGGCAAAGCGCCGGCGTCGCTGATCAAAGCGATTCGCGATCCCAGCGGCGAGGTCAGGGTGAAGGCGGCGTGGGCGCTTGGAGAGATCGCCGACCCGGAGGTGGGCGCGGCGATCGCGGACGCGCTCAAAACGGAGACCAAGGACGACGTGCAGCAGGCGGAGGTCCGCGCGCTGCTCAAGGCCGGCGAGGGATCCGAGGAAGTGTTCCGCCGTCTGCTCGAGTCCAAGGACGCCGACACTCGGCAGATGGCTGTGCGCGCGCTCGCTGGTCGTCGGCGCGTGGATCCGTGGCCGTGGCCCTGGCCGCGTCCGCGACCCATGCCCTGATC
>DATBRO010000212.1:0-2365 GCA_036560265.1 Gemmatimonadaceae bacterium
GTCCCTCTCCCCGGCGCGACTGCGGTACAGCGCGACCCACCCGTATTGCTGCCGCACGAAGTGAAAGACCGCGAGATATGCGGCACACCGCCAGAACAGCAGCGCTCCCGACTGATAAAGCGCGAAAGCGATCACGAAACACGCGAGCGGGACGAACGTGTAGAGCAGAGGCCTGCGTTGCAGCTCTCCGCGATCGAGGTAAGTGCGAAACAGCGTCGCGTGTACGTGCGCCACGTCGACAAAAAGCACCGCGGCGATCCAGGCCCAGGCGGGTGTGTCATCCGTCACTCCGAGACGGATTCCGGCGGCGACGGCAATGAGGGCGACGATCGCGCTGCCGCCGAAGACGCCGAGGTCGACGGAGCGGGAGAAGAGCCAGGGTCTTGTCATAGGAACGTCTCCACGGACCGGCCGCTCTCGTGAAGAACTTCCTCCGCGGCGCGAACGCCGTGGTGGAGCGCTTCCTCGAACAACGCCACGCCGCTCAAATCGGAATGCGCGAAATGGATTTGGCGATACGGCTCGCGCGCGCGGCGGCGTGCTGCACTGGCGATGAAGCCGGTCCGCGGTCGAATCATGGCGTGGCCCCAGCGCATGATGTCCAGCCGCTCAGTCACGTCGCGGATCTCCGGATGCGCGCGCGACAGATCGGCAAGCGCTACTTCTGACCACTCCTCACGATTGGCAGATAGCAGCCGTTCGCGGGAGGTGCGCGGATTCGCATCGCAAAGTGCGTAGTAATAGGTCAGAACCGTCGCTCCATAATCGATCCCGCTCTGATGTGTGGCCACGACGTAGCCGAGCGATGGGCTCTCGTAAAGGACGTTGTCCCACGCGAGCGGAAAGCCGGTCGACTGCGGCCGATCGCGCAGCGTGAGATTGGCTACCAGCCATGATCCGTAAACGAATTCGCGAACGTGCGCCGGAACGTCCTCGCGGTACGGCGCGATGACATGCGCGGCGATGAACTGCGGGGCCGCAAAGATCACATGCTTCGCGTGGATCCCGCGCAGATGACGGGCATCGCGTGACTCGGCGATGACGTCCACGCCGTCATTCGTCGGCACGATGTTCGTGACGAGCCATCCTGTATCGACGTGGCCGCGCGCCGCCCTTGCGAGATGCGCGGCGATTTTGCCATTCCCCTCGGGCCAGGTGATCAAAGGCTGGCTCTCCTGGCCGGGCTTCGGGACGCGTGACGCAAAATAGAAAACGCCCGCCCACGCGCTGGTGTCCTCCGGCCGCGAGCCGTAATCATCGCGGCACGCATAGGCAACGAGCCATCGCAGTCGCGGCGAGTCGAATCCGTGTCGATCCAACCAGTCGTGCATGGAGATGCGGTCGAGCTGCATGACTTCCGCATCGTCCGAGCAGGCCGCGGTGGGAATGGTGAACGCGCGACGCCCGCGGGCGTCCCGCCACCCGACCCACTTTGCGATCTCCGCTTCAAACGCTCGCAGCTGCCGAAGATCTGCGTCGCTAGCACCGGCGTAGAGATAGAGGCCTTCGTACCAGCGCCCGCGAAAGAAAACCCGCTCCTGTGGATCGCGACACAGGCACTCCTCGGCAACACTGCCATCCTCGATCACACCCATTTCGCCGAGTAGCCGGATCAGCGCACGATTGTCTGCCATCGGCGCGGGAATGTAGTGGGCGCCCCACGGATAGGCGCTCACGCGAGATTTTCCGGATCGCGAAGTCCCGCCGGCCACAGGCTCCAGCTCGAGCAGGACGTAGTCATGAAATCCAGCGTGCTCGAGGCGCCATGCTGCGGACAGACCGGACATCCCCGCACCGACGATGACCAAGTCGTGCGACCGCCAGGCGTCGGCGGCCGGGACCGCCCGCGCCGCGGCGCGCAATCGATGTCCGACGGAATCCGATGCACCGGCGATCTCGCCTTCTGGCAATGGCGCCCGCAGCTTCCGTTGACACGCGAGCGCAGCGAGCGGCGCGCCGAGAAATGCCGTCAACAGATCCCGGCGGCTCAGCTCCACTTTTTCCACTCTTCTTCGTAGTAGCGGACCAGCATCTGATTGTCGAGGCGGTTGATCTCCACCGGCACCGGTCCCATGTCTGGAGGCAGGACGAACATCGTTGCCAGCGTTTTTTCATCGAGGAATCGCAACGCCAACGAGACCCGTGCGGGAATTTCGAACGGTTGCAGACGCGCCAGCGCGAATCCCCACACGCCGAACGACGGAACCGTTGCCTGATAGGGCCGCACGACGAATCCGGCGGCCTCGATCGTGCGGATGATGCACCAGTAGGAACGTCGAGCGAACAAAGGAGAAGTGCATTGCACCGCCACCGCTGCGTCCGGCGTCAGGTGATTGCGCAGGAGGCGATAGAAACGCGTCGTGTA
>DATBRO010000213.1:0-1818 GCA_036560265.1 Gemmatimonadaceae bacterium
CGCGAGGCCGGTGCCGCACACTGGCCGTTGCCGGTGCGCGAGGTCGAGGTGATCGGCCGCGAGAGCAAGACCCTCGAGCGCGTCGCGGGCGTCGGTCATACCGGTGCCGGTGCCGTTGTCGCAATCGAGAACGGGTCGGCCAGCTACATTCGCAGGGCGGACGTCACGGGCGACTTCTTCGCCGTGCTCGGCGTCGATCCGATTCTCGGACGCGCGCTCACTCGCGCCGACGACGTGACCGGGTCGGAGAACGTGGTCGTCATCTCTCACGGACTGTGGCAGCGCCGGTACGGAGGCGCCAACGAAGTACTCGGTCGCAGGTTGATGCTGGGCGACCGGCCGTTCACGATCGTCGGCGTGATGCCGCCGGACGTCGAGTATCCACGCGGGGTTGAGGCATGGATGACCGTGACGTCATCGACGTCAACGCTGACGAAACCGGCGTTCCGCATTGATGTTGATCTCGTCGCCAGGCTGCGCCCGGGCACGACGATGGAGCAGGCAGCAAGCGAACTGCGGGGGCTCATCGCGCGACTCGATGCCGACGCGCCGCCTGGCGCTCTGCGAGGGCGCACGCCCGTTGTGCGCTCCTACACAGACGTCGTCGTAGGCGACGTCCGCACTGCGCTGCTCGTGCTGTTCGGCGTCGTCTGGCTCGTGCTGACGATCGCGAGCGCCAACGTCGCGAACCTGCTGCTGATGCGTGGCGAGGCGCGACGGCCTGAACTGGCGGTGCGCGCAGCCCTCGGCTCCGGTCCGGGGCGGCTGATACGCCAACTGCTTGCAGAGAGCCTCGTGCTGGCCCTTTGCGCAGGTCTGATCGGACTGGCCGTGACATCCTGGACTCTCCAGGCACTTGTTGCCCTCGTACCCGCTGGATTGCCGCGCGTCGCCTCGATCCGCATCGACGCGGGCGTGGTGCTGTTCACCATCGCCGTGGCGTTTGGCACCGCCGCGCTCGCCGGACTCGTACCGGCTCTCTCCGCCTCGCGTCTGGATCTTGTTACGCAACTCCAGGCTGGCGGACGTGGCGCCACCGGGAGCGCGGCCAGGCATGGCCGCCGGACGCTCGTCGTGGCGCAAGTGGCGCTCGCTGTCGCCGTTGTCGCCGCGGCAAGCGTGCTGACGCGCAGCCTGGCGCGACTGCAGGCCGTCGATATGGGACTCGCTGCGGACCGCCTGGTCTTCGTGGAGCTGGCGCTTCCGCGCGCGAAGTCCACCGACCGCACGCGCCATCTCCAGTTCCTCAAGGACGTGGTCGCACAGCTCGAGGCCGCACCACATATTGCGGCGGCGACACCCCTCAATGTGCAACCGTTCTCGGGCGTCGGCGGCTGGGAGTTGCCGCTGTTCACCGCGGAGGGCCAGAGCGCGGACCGTGCGGCGGCCAATCCCTCACTGAATCTCGAGTCGGTTCATCCCAACTACTTCGCGACATTCCAAATACCGCTCGTTCGCGGCCGGCCGTTCACGAACGCGGACCGGGAAGGCGCACCCGACGTGGCAATCGTCAGCGAAGACGTCGCGGCGCGCACCTGGCCGGGGGAGGATCCAATCGGCAAGCGGATCAAGTTTGGCGGGCCAGACTCGAACGGCTCCTGGCGAGCTATCGTTGGTGTGGCAAGGCGGACACGGTATCGCGAGCTGTTCGAGGCACGCGCCACGCTTTACTTGCCTGCCGAGCAGTTCATCGTCGCGGCGCAGATGCTTGCTTTGCGCACCGCCTCACCGCTTCCGCTGGTAGCAGGCCTTGCGCGCGAGCGCGTGCGCGCGGTCGACCCGGACGCGCATGTCATGCGCGTGGCGGCGTTCTCGGAG
>DATBRO010000214.1:0-8702 GCA_036560265.1 Gemmatimonadaceae bacterium
CGCGCCAAGTCTCGCGGGCGGCCATGGTGCTCGGGCACGCGCTGGACCTGGCCGACCACTACAGCCAGATCGCGAACTACATGCGCCTCAACGGCCTGCTCCCGCCGACGGCGCTGCCGCGCCCGCGACCCGCCAGCGGGAATTAGCCGTCACGGGCTCGGGTTGATCAGCGCGCGCACGACGTCGGCCATCGCGCGCCGCTTCTCCACCTCCAGCCGCTGGACGAGCGCCAACAGCGATGCGCTGGCGCTGGTTTCCGACGCCGGATCTCGCTCGGCGCGCGCGATCAGCGCGCGGTGCAACGAGCGTATTGAGTCCGCATTCGCGCCACCCACAATGGCTGCATACAGTTGGTTCGCGATCACCCGCGGATACGTGTATGACTCCCCCGCCAGGTAAGTGTGCGATCTTGCGGAAGGGAAAGTCCTGCGCGCTCTCGTCCGCCAACTGCACGATGACGGTGTTGAGTCGCGGGTTCACATAGATCCGCTGCCCGCGCGAGCCGTCCGCGTAGAATACGCGCTCGGCTTCCCAGTTGTGCATCGGGATCCACCACAGGTTCTGGGGCTGCATCTTCCACCATGTCGGTACCTCGGGCTCCTTGCGCGAGGAGTCCAGGGTCGTGGACGCGAGCACCCACTCGCGCGCGATGATCCTGAGCGCGAGCCGGGCGATGGAGTCGAAATCCCCCGCGGCCTGCGGCACGCGCCGGCGCCGCAGCAGGAATCCGTGATACGCGTAATAGAACAGGTCCGCCACGCCTGGCTTCCGCGTCAGCGTCCGGAACAGTCGCATGCGTTCCGCCTCCGCGCGGTTCGCGCGCTCGGCGACGCGCGGGTCGGTGGCCGCCCAGGCGAAGATCGCCGCATCCGACGGCGACTCGCCGCGCTCGCTCGCCAGGTTGCGGCGCGCCAGCTCCGCGACGCGCACGCCGCATCGCCAGCCTGCTTCGTGAATCGGGCTTTGCGGTTGATTACGAAGAATTCGACGGCCCGCACACGTTTCGCCCGGCGGACGTACATGCGGCGCTGCAATGGACCGCTTAGCGCTCCTGCGGGAAATGAACACCGGACTCCGCCTCAGTCGGCGAGCAGCGCAGAGCCAAGAAAATACTCCCGGTTCCAGGGTTTGATTCCATACAACGACGTGGCGAGCACTTGCTGGCGACTCGGTACCCACCATTCGCGAACCTATTTCAGCGTCTCGCGACAATTCCCTCGTGCGAGCGGTGGAAACTCATCATCGTGACTGCATCCTATCCGCTCACGGAGCACCAATGCTCGCCAAACGCTTGCGTGTTTTTGCCACGACGGCTGTCGTCTGGCTAACGCCAAGGGCAGCAACGGCACAAAGTCCAGTCACGACGCCGGCGAATGATCTGGTAGGGTCTGCGACGCGCGCACGCTCCATTGTAGACGCGGCAATCACGGCGTTGGGCGGACTATCGGCGATTCAACAGGTGTCCGACCTCACGCGATACGTCGTGCGTGTTCGTACCGATTTTGGACAGGGGCTTCAGCCAGGAGTCCCCGCACGAAATGCAGGCGCTATGCGATCAACGCGTGATTTCTCCGGCCAGCGTCTCGCTGACGCGAGATACCTGGATATCACCGGCGGCCAGGTCGCACGCTTCTTGACCGCGATCACGCCAAGCGGGGGCATCACTGTCAACCTGCAAATCGGAACGTTTCGGAACATTCCACAGGCGGCTGTCGCTGCCAATCGCGCTGTGCTCCTCCGACGCGATCCTGAAAGCGCGCTCACCGCTGCACTAGCTCGCGCGCAGACATTGCGCTTCGTCGGTGACGCTCGCGTCGACAATGCAAATTGTGACGTTGTTTCCTTCGCGGACGTTGACGGCGAGCTGGTGACACTGTTCGTCGATCAGGTGAGTCATCGTCTCGCGAGATCGGAGCAATTGCTCGACGATCCCGTCCTCGGCGATGTCATCAGCGCAACGCTGTATCTCGCGTATGACGCAATAGCCGGTGGCCTGGTGCTCCCGCGACGGTACATCGAGCTGCTCGGCGCCGACACGCTGCAAGACAGCAACATCACGCAAATCGTATTTAACAGCCATCCAGCGGACAGCATCTTCGCAGCGCCATTGGGCGCGATAATGCCGCAAGGTACGCCTACACCAGGCGTTGCCACGCGACTCGCGGACGACGTGTACGTCGTGCCAGGAGTGTACTCCAGTCTGTTCGTCGTGTTCGGCGACTTTGTCCTCGTCCTCGAAGGAGGGGAGAACACGCGCGCAACTGAAAACGTTATTCGCCAGGTCAGAACCATCGCCCCGAACAAGCCCATTCGTTACGTGGTGGCAACCCACCATCATTACGATCACATCGGCGGTCTGCGTAGTTACATCGCAGAGGACGCAACGATCGTAACGACACCTGACGCAAAGCCGGTGATTGAGCGCATGGCCATGACGCCTCATCGATTGAAACCTGACGGTCTGTCGCGAAATCCCCGTCCGACGGTCATACAAACCGTGAGTGAGACACGAACCTTCGAAGACGGAAAACACCGCGTTGTTCTCTATCAAATTGGTCCGACGCCTCACGCGAGACAGATGTTGATCGCTTACTTGCCGAACGAAAAGATTCTCTTTGAAGGCGATATGCTCGATATCCCCGACGGTCGGCCAGCGCCAGGTGGCGACGACACCGCACAACTGAGCCGTCTGATAGACTCGCTGAGGTTGGACGTAAACCGCATAGTGCCCGTCCATGGCGTTCCGGGAACGATCGATGATTTGCGAGCAGCTCTACAGCACCGCGCGACTGTTCATTCTTACGACTAGAGTGAACTAGAGTGACGCATATGAGATTGAACCGCGTATTCGCGCTTGCGGCCGCATCCGCAGTTGCATTGGCGTGTCATCGCCCGCAAGTCGGAACGTCGACATCGGACGCGGGCGAGGACGAGCGAGCGGTTGTCGCCGTTCTGCAGAACTGGCTGTCGGCGCTGCAAAGGGCAGATAGCACTGCGCTACGGGACATCATTGCCGAGGATTATGCGATAACGCTTGGTGATGGGCGCGTTCTCAATCGCGAACAGGATCTCGCGCCAGTCCTCGCGCACCGCTTCCGATTCGTATCCGCTTCAGTCGATAGCCTGCGGGTTCGTGTGTTCGGCTCCGCTGCCGTCGTCACCGGTGTTGGGTCGTACGTGATCGAGGTCGGAGATAAACGTTCGTCCTTGCACGAGCGGTTTACGGACGTATATGCCTTTCGTCTTGGACGGTGGCGACCCGTGGCGTCGCATTCTTCGCCGTTGAAGAACTAGCAGACATCGGGTAAGCGCTCGATACTGTTTCAATGCGCCGCGTTGGGATTTGGACCGTGATAGCCCTCGCGGGAGCCGCTAGCCTTGCCGTTGCTTTCGCCGCCCAGGCGTACGCGTCGATCGTGCTCGAGAACGGCGTCGCGAACTGGCTGCGTCTTTTCCGTTTACAGCTTGTGCGATGGTTCACCTGGGCGGCGCTGATTCCCTTCATCGTGTTTCTGCAGCGCCGCCTGCCCCTCAGACCAGGCACGCTTCGTAAGCGGCTTCCAATCTGGGCGTTGGTCGCGCTGGCACTCTGCTTTACCCAGGGCGCCGTGATGCTCACGATCGCTCACGCATTGGGCTGGCTTGCGCCGCCGAAGCCCCCTGCGACTCCTCATCTCGGCTATGCCATCTGGGTGAACTTTCCGGCGAATCTTGCCTCCAACTTGCTGTATTTCGTGCTTTTCGCGGCCGCAATTCACCTGTGGAATCATTACGCTGAGACGCGCGAGCGCGAGACTCGAGAAGCGTGGCTCGAGGCGCGCCTGGCCACGGCGGAACTGGACGTCTTGAAGATGCAGCTGCATCCGCATTTTCTATTCAACACCCTGAATACAGTTTCGTCGCTCATGAATCACGACGTTGAATCGGCGCGTCGAGTGCTCGCGTCCCTCGGCGATCTTCTTCGCATGTCGTTGGAGGAAATGGGCGCGCAGGAGATCCCGTTACGCGAAGAGCTGCTATTTCTCGAACACTATATGGAGATCCAACAAGCGCGTTTTCGCGACAGGATGTCCTTCTCAGTTGATGTGACCGACGCCGCACGTGACGGGCTGGTTCCCAGCCTGCTGCTGCAACCGCTGGTGGAGAACGCCATACGACACGGCATAGAAAGGCGCCGAGAGTCCGGTCGCGTGTGGATCAGCGCGACGCGGAACGGTGAGCGACTTCGCCTGGAGGTCCGCGATAACGGGCCAGGCGCCCAAGGGTCCTCTTCGATCCCACATCAAGGAATTGGCCTGCGAAACACTCGCGCGCGATTGAAGCAGCTCTATGGCGAAGAACAGCGTTTTGAGGCGGGAGATGTGAGAGAAGGGGGATTCCGCGTAGTCATCGACATTCCTTATCGGGGTGCGGATCAGAGGTCATCGTGAGCGGCCCGATACGCACTCTCATCGTCGACGACGAAGAGCCATCACGAAATCTGTTGCGGTCAATGCTCGCGCAGGTATCGGAACTTGCTGTCGTAGGCGAAGCGGCCGACGGCGCAGAAGCTGTGGAAGCGATTCGATCGCTCAAGCCAGCACTGGTATTTCTCGATGTTCAGATGCCCGAGCTTGACGGTTTCGGCGTGCTCGAGCGCGTTGGAGTCGCGCACATGCCCGCTGTCGTTTTTGTTACCGCCTATGACCGTCATGCCTTGAAGGCATTTGATGTTCACGCTGTGGACTTCCTGCTGAAACCGTATGACCAGCGGCGCCTGGAAAAGGCAGTGCAGCACGCGCTGGCCAGACTTCACGAGCCGGGGGCAATCGCAAATCAGCTGTCGGCGGTCATCGAGGACCTGCGCAAGCGCCGCTCTTACAGCGACCGTTTGGCGATACGAGGAGACGGGCGCGTACGACTGATTGACGTTGAGACGATCGATTGGATCGAGGCCGCTGATAAGATCCTGCGCATTCACACGGGAAAAGTCATCGTCGAGACACGCACGAGCATGAGCGCCATCGAAAGTGATCTTGATCCCGCTCGCTTTGCCCGAATTCATCGCTCTACGATCGTGAACGTAAAGCGAGTCCGTGAGATTCAGCCTTGGTTTCGGAATGACTACGTCGTGATCCTTGCCGACGGTACAAAGCTGCGCAGCGGACGCGCGTATCGTGAGGAGATCCGACGGATGATGCACGGCCGGTTGCCCTCGCGTTGAGCGGTGTCGCCCGTTGTCCTGTATGGCGCGATGCGCCTGGGGTGGATTCAGCGGATGCTGGCGTCGCGTCCAAGCTCGAGCCGCTCCGCGTCCCATCGCTCTCCGACGTTCGCGAAATACGTCGCGATCGCGGCCTCGAGCTCGTCGTTGTCGATGAGCGAGTGAACCTCGGCTGCGTCGGCCGGCCAAAGGACGTCATCGCAGCGTCCACGGACGTAGCTGGCCACCTGAGCTGCCAGCGCGCGTGGACTGTCCGAGGTTGCGACAAATAGCACGCCGTCCGACGCGCGTACCGTTGCCCTGAGAGTAGACTGCGTCGCTGGCGTCGCTGGCGTCGCTGGCGTCACTGGCGTCGCTGGCATCTGAAGCGTGGTCATGGCTACAGCGTCGGCTTGAGCACCATGACGACGATGACCGACGTCATGATCAGCAGGTAGATCAGCGTCCCCACGCGCACACTCCGCCCGGCCGCGGCGATGCGCGCGTCGTCCGACGGCGTCGCTGACAGCGCCGCGGCGAGATTCATCGTGCGCTTGCGCATGACGACGGCACCGAACACGAAGTGCAGCAGGATTCCCGCGAATCCCCAGCTCACCCAGAGCGGTCGAAATCCAACCTTGCCCACGATCACCATCGCGATGCCGGTGAGCAGGACAAGAATCGACGACGGCCCGCCCATCGTCTGGCCGAACTTGATCGACTGGGGCAGGAAGGCTGCCAGCGTGGCGCGGTCGCGCGCGCGGACGAGTCGTGCGGTGACGGCGGCGAGCGCGGTAGCCCCGCCGATCCAGACGACGACGGAGAGTACGTGGACTACCTTGAGGATCGCGTACCAACTCATTGCTTCTCCCTGGCGAACGGTGGCTTCGTTATACTCCATGTATAATGGGATTATACAGCTTGTCAACTGAACTAATGTTCCCCTTCCCATGACGCCGCGGCCGTATTCATCCCCTGAGCGCCAGCGAACCGTGGACGCCGGTCGCGACCGGATCCTCGCCGCCGCGCTCGAGCTCATGCAACAGGGCGACCTCGCGGCCTTCTCGCTGGACGCCGTCGCGACGCGCGCGGGCATCACGCGCATGACCGTCTACAACCAGTTTGGCTCGAAAGCCGGCCTGTTCGAGGAGCTGTTCGACCTGCTCGTCACGCGCGGCGCGTTCAGCGAAATGCAGGCGATCTTCGCGGAGAAGGATGTCGGTGCCGCATTCGACGCATTCGTCGCCGTGTTCGGGCGGTTCTACACGGAGAATCGGCCGGTCATGGCGAAAATGCGCGCTGCGGCCGGATCAGACCCCGACCTCGACGCGGCAATGCGCAAGCGCAACGAACGACGTAAGCGGGGGATCGAGACACTCGTCCAGCGGCTCGGCAAGCAGCATCAACCGTCTGTTCCGGCGGCGGAGCTCGTGACCACCCTCGACGTGCTGCTGAGCTTCAACACGTTCGACATGATCGCCGGTCCCGATCGCACGCCGCAGGACGTCGTGCCCCTCTTGCGCCGGCTGATTCGAGGGGTCATCGGACTCCCCAAGCGGAGAACCGCCTCCCGCGCAAAGGTCCCGCGAAAGAAGCGGCGATAACGGCGGCGGTAAGTCGCGCGTCGAACCATTCGTATGAATCCGCGCAGACCCCACCCCGCGCGATGTCCGCGGGACCGGGAGAGATCGTCGTGACGCGCTAGCCCTGACGTAGGAACTCGAATCGCGCAGTCTCACCGAGCGCGAAGGTGTGGTCGTCGATCGGAATGAGCTCTTCGCCCGCGCGATTGACGTGGCGCTGGTAGTAAAGCTTTCCGTCGCGAAGGCGCACGACGCGCAGGGCAGATTCTTCGCTGCGCTCGGAATGACAAACGATGTCCGCTTTCGGCCTGGTTTTGCGCATGGACAAGTACCTCCAACGGAACTGTCCAAATGAAAACGCGCATAATCTCTCTGCTTTGCGGCGCGACCCTCCTCGGTTGCGCCGACTCGAATTCGATCATCTCCGGTCCGCAACTCGTCAGCGGCACGCCCAGGCGCGCGTCGCTCACGCAGGCAGACGGGACGCCGGTGATGACGGGCCTTGTGAACGCGCGCGGTCTCGCGTGGGGACCCGAGGGCGCGCTGTATGTCGCCGAAGCCGGGAGCGGAGGGAAGGGCCCGTGCCTGAAAACGCTCGGCCAAACTGTGTGCTACGGACCCACGGGCGCCGTGAGCCGCCTGTGGCACGGCCACCAGGAGCGCGTCGTCTCCGACCTGCCCTCGTGGATCGTCACGAGCAACAAGTCGGGTGCAGCGCAGGGGCCAGCCGCGATCAGCTTCAACGGATTGGGGAATGGCTACGTCACGATCGCGCTCGAGGCGGACCCCACGAAGCGGACCGGGGACCTCAGAAACATGGCGACGCTCGTGCATTTGCTTCCGTCGGCACTGTCACCCGGGCGGGGAGAAGGGCGCGACGGTCCCGACTGGGAGATCGCGGCCGACCTCGGTCAGTACGAGCTGGACGCGAACCCCGACTGCGGTGTGAAAGACAGCAATCCCTTCGGCGTGCTGGCCGTGCCCGGCGGCGCGCTCGTCACCGACGCGAGCGCGAACTCACTGGTCCGCGTGGACAAGAGTGGCGACGTCTCCACGGTGGTTGCATTTCCGAGCAGGAACTCGACGGCCGGTGCGGGTTGTCCGCCGAATCCGGGCCGCGACTTCGTTCCGACGGCGCTCGCGCAGGGTCCGGATGGCGCCTACTACATCGGACACCTGAACGGACTGCCGATCCTCGCGGGAACCTCGACCATTTGGCGCCTCGAGCCGGGTG
This sequence comes from Gemmatimonadaceae bacterium, assembly GCA_036560265.1. GTDB lineage: Bacteria > Gemmatimonadota > Gemmatimonadetes > Gemmatimonadales > Gemmatimonadaceae > DASPMP01. The sequence goes on from DATBRO010000214.1 coordinate 8,000, forward strand.
GCGTGCCGCAGGTGTATTGCTCGGGCTTCACGTGGATCATCGCGATGGCGTTCGACCGGGACGGAAACATTTACGCGCTGCAGTACAGCGTGGGCCCGCTCACCAACAGCGGTGGCTCGCTGCTGAAGGTGGCGCCCGATTGCTCGCGTCAGACGCTGATCACGGGGCTCAAGGCGTCGGCAGGTGTGGCGGTGGATGACGACGGCAACGTGTACGTCTCTGTATCGAGTCAGGTGCGGCGCTTTACGCCGTAGGATCTGACGAGCGCGTGGTCATTCCCAGGCGGTTCGGAGCGGCAGGTATGCTCTGAGCCGCTTGTCCGTGCGAGTGGTACAGCCAAGCCGGCGTCCCTGGCGGCGAACCATTAGGGTGAGCAGGTTGTCAAACGCAGAGGGCAGGGCTCAGAATCAGCGGACCCACTGCGTATGACAGATATATGACATCCCGCTCGCTCACGGCGTTTTGGCTCCTGATGCTAGTGACGGCGCCCGCGCTCACGGTCGCTCCGCTCAGTGCAGGGCAGGCGCAGGTTCCGGCGCGCGCAATCGCACCGGGACCGGGTGAGATCCGCGGGAAACTGGTCGATTCCATCAGTGGACGCGCCGTCGGAGCTGGCTCCATCACCGTGCGACGCGCCAGCGACTCAGCCTTCGCGAGCGGCGCGCTAATCCGCGAAGATGGCGCATTTAAAGTAGAGGGACTC
>DATBRO010000215.1:0-6891 GCA_036560265.1 Gemmatimonadaceae bacterium
AGCGCCAAGGTATCAAGGAGACGAGGGGATGGCGTGGCCCGAAGCGAGGCCGTGGCAATACTGCCAAAGTGCTCTCCTTTCGGCAGTATTGCGCACGGTTCGCGAGAGGGACACGCCATCTCTCGTCTCTACGCGATCATACCTCTGCTGCGAGTGCGTCCGACGACAACACCGAGCCGTCGGGCGCGACGATCTCGACCGGCCGCCGAGTGACGCGCGCGAGGAGCGCGGACTTGCGATGCGCGCCCCAGATCTCGAGACGGAGCGGCGCGTCCGCGCGTGTGGGCACGGGCGCGATCCGAATCGCGCGGTCGAGCCACCGCACCTTGAGCGACTCCACCGCGCCGACGTGGCCGCGGTCGAATCCGTCCGCCACGCGCAGGATCGCGGCAAGCTTTTTCACACGCTGGCGCAAGGGCTTGTCCAAATCTCCATAGTTGCGCTGCCGCTTCTTGGGCGCCGCGCCGCGGTGATACCGTGCGACGTTCGCGATCAGCACCTGCTCCTCAGGCGCGATGCCGAGCAGCTCGCCGTGCAGGATCAGGTGATATGAATGCTTGTGGTGCCGGTCGTAGTTGATGTGATAGCCCACGTCGTGCAGCAGCGCGGCGTCCGCGAGAATCCGGCGGTCGTCCAGTCCGAGGTCGAGCCGGTCGGCGAGCGCGTCGAAGAGCTTGAGCGCCAGCGACTGCACGGCCATCGAGTGCTTCTTCTCGTAGTGGCAGCGCTCGGCGAAGTCGCGAACAGACCGCTCGCGCGCCTCACCGGGATCGGCGACGACAGGCGTGACGCGCGCCGCCTCGAGCAGCAGCCCTTCGCGAATGCCGTAGCGCGACACCTCGACGCCGCGCGCGTCCACGCGCGACAGCACCTCGGCGATCACCGCAATCCCCGCGACGATGATGTCGGCGCGATCGGGGTTGAGACCCTCCGTCGCGGCCCGCTCGGCTGGCGTCATCTCCGCGAGCCAGTCGAGGATGTGCTCGACTTCCTCGCGGGGAATGAAGGTCGCGTGCACCGACTTCGCCGCGAACGTTCCCTGCCGCGTGAGGAACGTGCCCGCGAGATTCGTGAACGTGCCGCCGGAGCCGATCATGCGCGCACCGCGCCAGTCGCGACCCGAGATGATCGGCTTGATGGCTTTGCGGACAGCTTTGCGGAGCTTACGTAGCTGTTTTGGGGTTTGCGGTTTGGGGTCTGCGAGAAACTTCTCGGTCAATCGGACAGCGCCGAGCGGAAGCGACACTAATTCGTCGACGACGCCCTCGGCGGCGAGCGCGAGCTGGAAGGAGCCGCCGCCGATGTCCATGATGACGGAGCGCCCCGCGCCGAGGTCGAAGTGCGCCAGCGCGCTGCGGAAGGAGAGCCGGGCTTCGTCTTCGCCGCTGATGACGCGCAGCTTGAGGCCCGTGGCCTGCTTGACGCGCGCGAGAAACAGCTCGGCGTTCTCAGCGTCGCGCACGGCGCTGGTCGCGACGGCTTCGATGCGCTCAGCGCCCTGTTGCTTGGCGAGCGTCGCCATGCGCTGGAGCGCGTCCACCGCGAGAGCTATCTGCTCGGGGGCTAACACCCTGGTCGAGTCCAAACCTTTGCCGAGGCGCGGGTGCGCCTTCATCTCGTCGACGACGTCGATCGTGCCGTCGGGACGAACGTCCGCGATGATCTGACGGATTGAGTTCGAGCCGACGTCGATTGCCGCGATCCGCCTCGCGCCGAGAGGTTCGGTTTGGGGACTCGTGCTGTTCACAGAAGGGAATGTATGGCGCATGTTGCCGATCGTGTAACTCGACAACCTACAGCTGGTGCACTGAGCTCTTTGCTGATCCGATGACAGGTGTTTTACCGCAGAGGACGCAGAGGACGCAGAGGCGAGCTGTGGTTCGACGGACTATCGCGGCCGCCACTCGCTGATTCTCTTTGACATAAGAGCTTTAAACACAGAGGACACGGAGGACACAGAGGAACAACGATTGTCGAGCCAGCGCGAGACTCTGCGCAGGCGAATGAAACAACCAAAGTTTCCTCTGTGCCTCTGTGTTTAAGACCGTTGTGTCCTCCGTGTCCTCTGTGGTTAAAGCTTTTTCCTGCAGCCTGAAAGGCCTCATGAAACTCGTAATCGTGCGTCACGCGGACGCGGGCGATAGAGACGAATGGGAGAAGACGGGCGAGCCGGACGAGCTGCGCCCGCTATCGGACAAGGGACGCAAGCAGATGAAGTCGGCCGCCGACGGACTGCGCGCGCTCGTGCCCAAGTGCGACGTCGTCGTCACGAGCCCGTACACGCGCGCGGTGCAGACGGCGGAGATCGTGAGCGAGGTCTATGACGCCCCGGTCGAGGAGACGTCGGCGCTGGAGCCCGAGTCGGCGCCGGACGACTTCGTCCATTGGCTGCGCGAGCGTGGCGACGTGGACGTGGTGATCGTCGCCGGGCACGAGCCGCACCTCGGCGGGCTCGCGACCTGGCTCATGACCGGCGCGAGCGAGTCCCACGTGGAGTTCAAGAAGGGCGGCGCGTGTCTGCTCGAGTTCGAGGGCCAGGTGAAGAAAGGCGACGGCGTGCTTCGTTGGCTCATGGGACCCAAGGAGTTGGCCGAACTGGCGTGAAGCGTCGCCGTCGAAACCTGGGCGTTGCGTGGCACGTTGAGACTCGTGGAGGACGGAGGGCTTATGTCCAACCACATGCTGGTCCGGACGTCCGTCGCAGTCGCGGCGATCAACACGACGGGCTTGGCCGCGTATCACTTCTTTCTGCCGCGTTTGTGGAACTGGGACAGCGCCTTGGTTCAGATGCCGCCGGCCATCAGGTGGGCGTCGTACTCGATCAACTTCTTCTTCAGTTTTCTCCTGATCTGCGGCGGCATTCTGACGTTCGTCGCCCTCGGACGCGATGCGTGGCGACTGCCGCAGAATCGCGCGCTGTTCATCGTCATGGCGGCGTTCTGGGCGGCGAACCTCATTTACCAGCTCATCGACCCGCTGCCTCTGCCCGCGAGCATGGCCATCGCGAGGGTCGGCTTCGTCGGGTTTGCGGCGCTCACGCTCGCCGCGTATGCGGTTCCGCTGCTCGTGTTATTGAGAGCGAAACGGAGCGTGTGATCCGGCTATCTGGCTGACTTCTGGAGTCTCTCCAACTCTGCGCGCACGGACGCGACCTGCGCGCGCAGCGACGGCTCGGGGGCGTACCGCAGATTCAGGTAGTACGTGTACTCCGCGATGGCATCTTTCGTCTCGCCGAGCGCAGCCGCGATCCGCGCGCGCTCGAGGTGATAGGTGGAGTAATAGAGTGGCGACGCAGGCTCGAACGTGACGCGTTTGATCGCGGTATACGCGCGATGCAGATCCCCGCGCGACTGCCAAATGCGGCTCACGATGAGCCCGCCGCAATACAGAAACGTTTCGTCAGGCGGCCCCTGTCGCAACAGCGAATCCGCTCGCTCCAACAGCGTCAGTGCGTCGCCGCGGCGCAATTGCGTGGCAAGCTGCAGGTCGAGAAGCAGTGCTCGAGCCATCAGCGGATTTGCGAGCCAGGGCCGGTCCGCCGGTGGCTTCATGCCGCGCAGCAGTGCGATGGCGCGGCGCAGGTGAGTCGTGTCCTGGCGCGCGGCCTCGCTCTGAGCAACGGCAAAAATGTCGTCAGCCCAGGGAGCGAGGCTGTCCTGTCTTGGTTTTGCCGAGTAAGCTCGCGACGCAATCGGCAGCGCTTCGGCCGCGGCGGTCGAGTCGCCCTCCCAGAACACGGCATCAAGTATCGGCGCGCTGGCAGGCGATCCCGCGGCCTGCGTTGCCGCGGCGGCACGCGCGGGTTGGCCGCGATTGAGCGCTATCTTGCGTTCGACGACCGCGACGCGCGCGCGGTCGCGATCGGTTGCCGCGTCCCGCTGCGCAGCGGTGAGTGCTGTCTCGCCGTCGTGAACGTACTGCGAAAAGAAGATCGGCGTCACGGGAAGCAGATTGGGGATCACGGTGGGACGCACCATCTGGCGATCGATGAATCGCCGGCGTTCTGCGCTGTCTGGCATCCACCCAATCAGGAACCGGGTCCAGCCCAGGAGGTCCGAGCTGTCTGCTTGCATCTCGGCCAACGCCGCTTGGGCCCTGGCGCTGTCGCCGAGCAGCCAGTGGAGCATCGCGAGGTGTTCTCGCGCGGGCGCGAAGGTCGAGTCCACGGCGCGGGCGCGCTCGAACGCAGCCAGGGCATGTTGCCAGACGTCGCGATCATTCATGACCCAGCCGCAATGCGTCAGGTTGTCGCCCAGGTAATACCACAGCTCGGGCATATCCGGAGACTCAACCAGTCCCCGCTCCTCGGCCGACCTCTTCTCCATACAGGTCAGGCGTCGGCCACGAAGCCATCTGGGATCGTCTCCGTTGAGAAGCAGTCGCTCACGTGGGCCGAGCTTGTCGAATTGTCTGAGCGCCAGCCGTCGTCCGAGCCCGACGTGGCCACCGGTCCAGCCGCTCACGATCGTCAGCTTGAGCGACGCGAGCGCGAACGTAGAGTCAATCTCCAACGCGCGGACCAGAGCATCCTCAGCGTCTTTGTATCGTCCCTTTCTATAAAAGGACTCGGCCGTCAGATACGCTTGCAGGGCGCCGAATGGGATGCCAGCGAGCTGCCGCGACTGGAGCTCGGAGGTGCCCGCTTCCTGAACGAAGAGCTCGGCGACGAGAGAGTCCACGAGCAGCGCGAGCTGTGATTGCGCGCCGGTCACCGATGCCGTAGCGCGCGCTCGCCCGCTCGGTGCGGCGACGAGCGTCGCGCTGATCACCACATGCTCGGGCGTTCCGACGATTTGTCCCTGAAGGAGACGCCCGGCGCCAAGTTGTGTCGAAAGCGCGAGCGCATCGGTCTGGACGAGGTCGGTGGCGTCAGTGCCACCGCGTTTGCGCCAGGCGCCGAGCAAGGTCCGGGGATCGATGGCCCGCATGTTTCCCGAGAGCTTGGCCGAAATCAGATCGAGCATGCCCTCGCGCAGCGTGCGCAGCGACGGGTCGGCGCCGCCGACACGAAAGGGAGTGACCGCAACGACGGAGTCGCTCACCGCAGTGGACGGAGGGCGCAGGGCCCAGAATGCCAGGACCGCGAGCAATGGCGCGGCGACAACCGCGGCCGCGCCGATGCGCACCGCGCGCCGGCGAGCGACGAGGTTCGCCGACGTTGCCGTCCCCGCGCCCGGAGTGGCGACGGCGTCGAGCGCGTCGATGATCTCGCGGGCGCTTTGTGGACGGTCGGACGGCCGTTTCTCGAGGCAGCGCGTCACGAGCGAAGCAAGCGGCGGCGGCACTGTGGAACGAATGTCGGCGAGCGGCGTCGGCTGTCGCGCGGCGTGCGCCGCGAAGAGCGCTGGCGCCGTCGTGTCACGGAATGGCGGTGCCGCCGTGAGCAGCTCGTACGCCATGCAGCCGAACGCGTAGATGTCCGCGCGATGATCCACGTTGTCGCCGGCAACTTGCTCGGGGCTCATGTACGCGGGCGTACCGATCGCGACACCGAGCTGCGTGATGGTTTCGGCGCCGCTGCGCGCGGCGATCAACGCTTTGGCCACGCCAAAATCCGTGACCACAGCGTAGTCCGAGGACCGCAGCACGTTGTCCGGCTTGATGTCACGATGGACGACACCGCGCGAATGCGCATAATCGAGTGCGCGCGCGACGTCGCGGAGAATGGCGATGGCGTCTCGCACGGGCAGCTCGCCGTCGCGCTGGAGAATCGAGCGGAGCGACTCCCCCTCGACCAACGGCATGGTGTAGAAGGGGAGATCACCGGCGGAGCCCGCGGTGAGTAGCGGCACGATGTTCGGATGTTGCAGGCCAGCCGCGAGCTGGATCTCGCGCTTGAATCGCTCGGCAATCAGGCTGCCCGCGAGCTCGTCCGACAGCACTTTCACGACGACTTTGCGGCCCAGTGCAGTTTCCGTGGCCACGAAGACACGCGACATGCCGCCGCCGCCGAGCTCGCGCTCCAACGTGTAGGCGCCGCCGAGTGAAGCCTGAATCTGAGAGCGGAGATCGGGGGTCAGGACGTCTGTCCGCTGAGGCGTTCCATATATAGAAGCGCGTATGGAGCGCGGCCAGATCGACCGGAGCCGCTCCAAAACGCAGGGGCGCGAAAAGCCTCGACGACAAAAGTGCCGAGCGTCGCTACGGCCGCCGCCCGATGGCGCGCAAGCGACCGCGTGCACTCTCAGGCGCGTCACCGTTGTGTTGCTCAGGGCAACAACGTGAACCACAGGGCACAGAGGTCACAGAGGTAAACGACTTGATTGCAGTTTCCTCTGTGTCCTCTGCGCCCTCTGCGGTTCAAGCTTTTGCTGTTGGCGACGTAACTGTTTGTTTGATCTCGTAACGAATGACGCCGGGCTCGGAGCCGTCGCCGACGAACGTGAAGCCGCATTTCTCCAGCACTCCGATGGACGCCGCGAGATGCGGGTACGTCTCCGCGATCACGCGCGTCACCCTCGGCGATGCGAAGGCGTGCGCCAGAAAGGCGCGCACGGTCTCCGTCGCGTAGCCGCGGCGCTGGTACTCGGGCACGACGCCGTAGCCGATTTCGACGGTGCCGTCCTCGCTCGGCACGCCCTTGAACCCGGCCGCACCGACGAGCGTGCGCGAGGCCGCGCTCTCACGAAGCACGATCCAGTACATCCCGAACGCGGGATCGTTCGCGGGATTCGCGTACCAGCGGAGTGTCCACTCCAGCGCCGGGACGTCGAGGAGCTCGGGAGGCCAGTCCGCTGGAATACGCGCATGCAACAGCTCGCCCAACCGCGTCACGTCGTCGATCGCGGCGCGAATCGAATCGGGGGTCCCCTCGATGAGGTCGAGTCGTTGTGTGAATAGCATGGGGAAACGCTTTTTGCGCTCGATGTAATAGGTGGGACGAAGTTTGTG
>DATBRO010000216.1:0-6495 GCA_036560265.1 Gemmatimonadaceae bacterium
TGGCCAGAGCTTCGCTTCGCCAACCGTCCCGGGGCAAGCGGCGCGCGCGGGCCAGTCCGTGACGCTCACGATCAACCACGAGCTTCAAGACATCGCTGAACGGACCCTCGCCGACGCAGTTGCGCGCATGAACGCCGAGGGAGGCGACATCGTGATTCTCGATCCGCGGGGCGGCGAGGTGCTTGCCATGGCGGGTGAGCGGCACGGCGTGGTCGCGCCATCGGCGACGGCCGTCACCGAGCCCTTCGAGCCCGGGTCCACCCTGAAGCCGCTCATCGCGGCGGCCCTCCTCGCGCAGGGCAAGGCGCGTCCCAGCGACATTGTCCCGACGCGCGGCGGCTCCTACGAGTTGCACGGCCGCACCATCCACGACGAGCCCCATCCGGGACCGACGCCGTCGTCTCTTTCGCTCGCCGACGTGATTCGATACTCGAGCAACATCGGCATCGTCCAGTTCGCCGATCGACTCTCACCGCGGGAAGAGTTCGAAGCGCTTCGGGATTTCGGGTTGGGCACGCCCACGGGCCTTCCGTATTCCGCCGAAGCGGCGGGAACGCTGCGCCCACCGCGCGTCTGGTCGCGGCAGACGCCGGCGTCGATCGCGATGGGGTACGAGGTGTCCGTGACTCCGCTGCAGCTGGCGCTGGCGTATGCCGCGATCGCGAACGGCGGGGAACTGCTGGAGCCGGTCATCATCAAGGAGGTTCGGTCGCCCGCCGAGGGGGGGGCCGTACGTTTTCGCGGATCACGGCGCGTGGTGCGACGCGTCATCCCGGACGACGTCGCCCGCACGGTACGGAAGCTCCTCGCGGGCGTCGTCGAGCGTGGCACCGCCGTCGAGGCGGATCTTGCGACGTACGCGCTGGCCGGGAAAACCGGTACACCGCGCCGCATCGTGGACGGTCGCTACGCGCCGAGCCAGTATAATCCGAATTTTGTCGGACTCTTTCCCGCCGACGCGCCGCAGCTGGTGGTCGTCGTCAAAGTAAGCAACCCCAAAGGGAACTTTTACGGTGGCGCGACTGCGGCGCCGATGACCAAGACGATCTTGCAGGCAGCGCTCGCGGCTCGCGATGCGGCGCTGAATCGCTCGGAACTTGTGGCTCCGATGAAAGCCCCGCCCGCCGCGCCCGCCGCCCCCGTCGCGGTTCAGTCCGGAGGCCTGCGCAGCGTCGTCGCGACAGCGAGAAGGGGACCACCCTCGCCTTTGGCTTCGGATTCGACGAGGTCGGTCGTGCTCGATCTGCCGCCCGCTCCTGAGCGTCGCGTTTCGGCGCGTCCACCGCGCGGCGTCCCCAACGTGCGAGGCATGACCCTACGCGACGCGGTCCGATCCCTGCATTTTGCCGGACTGCGTGTGCAGCTCACGCGCGGCCCCTCCGCGCCCGTTGTGAGCGTCACCGAGCCGGCGCCGGGTGCAGTCGTGTCCGCCGGATCCCTCGTGCGCCTTCGTCATAGCCGCTAAATGTCCATCTCCACGAAACGCATAACGGCGGCGCTCACCGCCGCGGACTTGCTCGTCGAGGTCCGTGGGGAATTGCCGGAGCAGATCACGTCGGTCGAGGACGACAGCCGCCGAGTCGGTCGCGGCAGCCTGTTCATCGCGGTGCGTGGTACTGAACGGGATGGACACGACTTTCTCGATCGTGCGCTGGACGCCGGCGCGGCGCTCGCGGTCGTCGAGGACGCACATCGATCCAACATTCCCGCCATCGTCGTTCGCGACGGACGAAAGGCGGCCGCCATAGTCGCCGGCGCCGCCTATGACTGGCCCGTGCGCAAACTTCGTCTCACCGGCATCACAGGAACCAACGGGAAAACGACAGTCGCGCACATGCTTCGTCACCTGCTCGACACGTCGGCGCATCGCTCCGCGTCGATCGGAACCGTCGGAACCCTCGTGGGCAGCGACGCTGGGGGCGGAGCACGACCGGTCGACGACGTCGGGCTCACGACACCCGGGCCGCTGGACCTGCAACGTCTGCTTCGAACTCTCGTGGACGCCGGCGTGCGCGACGTCGCAATGGAGGTGTCGTCGCACGCGCTGCACCAGCGTCGCGTGGATGGCATCGAATTCGAAGTCGTCGTCTTCACGAATCTTTCGCGCGATCATCTGGACTATCACCGCACGATGGAGGCGTACCGGGACGCCAAGGCGAATCTGATCGAGCATCTCGCGCCCCACGGAACGGTGATCGTGAACGCCGACGATCCCGTGTGGCGCACGCTGGACACCAATCGGCGAAAGGTGAGCTTCAGCGTGCGCGCGAGCAGCGCGGAGGTCCACGCGGAGGACCTCGAGTTCTCACCGAAGGGATCGCGCTGGACGCTCGTCCTCGCGGGCGATCGGCACGCCGTGCGCCTGCCGCTCATCGGCGACTTCAACGTCTCGAACGCACTCGGCGCGGCAGCGGCGGCGTTCGCGCTCGGACTTCCGCCCGAGGTCATCGCGACGCGGCTTGGCACGTTACCACAGGTCCCTGGACGACTCGAAGTCGTGCACGAGCATCCCACGGTGCTCCGCGACTACGCGCATACGCCGGACGCGCTCGCGCGCGCGCTGCAGGCCGTTCGGCCGTTCACGCACGGACGCCTCATCGTCGTGTTCGGGGCCGGCGGCGATCGCGACCGCGGCAAGCGGCCCGAGATGGGCGGCATCGCCGAGCGGCTCGCCGATCACGCGATCGTGACGAGCGACAATCCGCGGACGGAGGATCCCGAGGCGATCCTCGACGAGATCGAAGCGGCGATGCCCGGCCGGAATCACGAGCGCATCGAAGATCGCCGGAAGGCGATCGCGCGCGCGCTGTCCATGGCGGAGAGCGATGACGTCGTGCTGCTGGCGGGAAAGGGCCACGAGACGTATCAGATTCGTGGAACGGAGAAGCTCCCCTTCGACGAGAAGGACATCGTGAACGAGCTGACGCGAGCGCGCGCATGAGCATCGAAGCCCACGGTCCGATCCTGCCGGTGGCGCCCACTGGGGCGGAGGGGACGTCGACGTTCTGGACTCTGAATCGCGTCGCCGATGCGCTCGCGGCGCATGCAACGAACAAACTGCCGCGCGGGCCGCACCAGTTGGGCCGCGTATGGACGGACACCCGCTCGCTTCAGAGCGGCGACCTCTTCGTCGCGCTGGCCGGGGAGCGGTTCGACGCCCACGACTTCATCGCGGATGCCGTTCGCTCCGGCTCGGCCGCCGTCGTCGTCTCGCGTCTCGATGGAACGAAGGGGCTGGGCGTGCCGGTGTTCCTCGTGGACGACACCCGCGCCGCGCTCGGCGCGCTCGGCCGATACCGCCGCCGCGCCTGGAATGGTCCCGTCATCGGCGTCGTCGGCACCAACGGAAAGACGAGCACGAAGGAGCTGATCCGCGCTGCGTTGGACAGCCGGCTCGAGGTCCACGCCACGCAGGGAAATCTGAATAACCTCATCGGCGTTCCGCAGACGCTTCTCGCGATTTCGGATCATGCGGACATCGCGGTCGTCGAGATGGGGACGAACCAGCCGGGGGAGATCGCTGCGCTCCGCGCGATCGTCGAGCCGAACATCGTGGTCGTGACCTCCATCGGCGAGGAGCACCTCGAGGGGCTGGGCGATCTCCAGGGCGTGCTGCGCGAGGAGATGGCGGCGTGCGACGGCGTCGCGGTCGCGATCGTTCCAGCGAGCCAGCCGGATGTCGTGAGCGAGGCGGGGAAGCGCGCGCGTCGCGTCGTCGCCGCGGGCCTCGACGGCGGCGACGTGGGCGTCGCCAGCTGGTCGCTCGACGCCGAAGGCCGTGGCCGACTGACGGTGAACGGAGCCGACGTCACCGTGCCACTCCGCGGCGTGCACAATCTGCGCAACGCGACGCTCGCGCTCGCGGTGGCGCGGGAGGTGGGCATCTCCATGGAGGACGCGGCACGCGGAATCGCTCGCATGTCGGTGCCCCCGATGCGGTCCAGCGTCGAGCGAATCGGACGCGCCTTGCTCATTAACGACGCGTACAATTCCAACCCGCATTCCGCGCGCGCGGCAATCGAGCTGCTCGCGCACGCCGGCGGAACCGGGGGGGAGGCCGCAAACCGCCAGCGCGTCGCGGTGCTTGGCACCATGCTCGAGCTCGGGCCGACGACGCCGCAACTGCACGACCAGATCGCGCGCGCCGCGCTCGACGCCAACGTGGACCTCATCGCCGGCGTAGGAGAGTTTGCGGCGGCGCTCGAGCGCGTCGGCGCACCGGCGGATCGCGTCGTGAGCGCGCCCGATGCCGAAGCGATCTGGCCCAAGCTCTCGTCACGTCTCCGTCCCGACGCCATTATTCTGCTCAAGGGATCCCGCGGCGTACGTTTAGAGCGCCTCGTGCCGCTCGTCACGCGCTGGGCACAGGACGCGTCTTAGGAGACGAGTCCTCCCCCAGCCACTCACACACCGTGTTCTACCACCTCTTCTATCCGCATCGTGATGTTTTCAACGTCCTGAACGTTTTCGGGTACATCACGTTCCGGGCGGCAGGGGCAGCGGTCACGGCGTTCGTGCTGTCGTTCATCATCGGCCCCCTCATCCTCCGGCAATTGCGGGCCAAGGCATTCCATCAGGTCGTGCGCGAAGGGACGCCGGATTCGCACAAGTCGAAGAGCGCCACGCCCACGATGGGAGGGCTCATCATCCTCTCGTGCGCGATTGCGTCGGTGCTGCTCTGGGCACGCCTCAATAGCCACTATACCTGGCTCGGTCTCATCGTGACCGCATGGATGGGGGCCATTGGATTCCTGGACGACATCCTCAAATTGCGTCAGAAGCGCGCGGGCCAGAAAAATCAGGGGCTCGTGGAGCGCTACAAGCTGACCGGCCAGGTGATCGTCGGCGTCTTCCTCGGATGGTATCTCTGGAAGTTTCCCATCTCGCCGAACCTTCCGGGCGCCTCGACGACGCTGCCGTTCTTCAAGTATGTCCTCGTGCTGCCGATGTTCGCGGCACTCGAGCCGCTGTACGTCCTGTTCACGACCTTCATCCTCGTCGGCGTCAGCAACGCGGCGAATCTCACGGACGGCATTGACGGTCTCGCCGCGGGACTGGCCGCGATCGGTTTCGCGACGCTGGCGGTCTTCGCGTACGTATCCGGTCGCATCGACTACAGTAATTTCCTTGGCATCTTCTACCTGGTGAACGCAGGCGAGCTGACTGTGTTTTGCGCTGGCATGATCGGCGCTCTGATCGGGTTTCTTTGGTTCAATTGCTTTCCGGCGCAGGTCTTCATGGGCGACACGGGTTCGCTCGCGCTCGGAGGTGGATTGGGGGCGGTCGCGATCCTGCTCAAGTCCGAATTCCTGCTGCTCTTCGTCGGCTTCGTGTTCATGGCCGAGACGTTTTCCGTGCTGGGCCAGCGCTACGTGTTCAAGTACCGCAAGCGCAAGTATGGCCTCGAGTACGCGCAAAAACACCGGCTGCTCTTGCGGGCGCCGCTGCATCACCATCTCGAGCTGAAGGGTTGGCACGAGGCGCAGATCGTGGTGCGCTTCTGGATCATCCAGATCGTGTTTTCCGTGATCGCCTTGAGCACGCTCAAGCTGCGGTAGGATGGCGACAGCGCGGATCTCCGCGCCCGCGTTGCGGGCGGATTGGCTGCAGCACGAAATCGCGGTGATCGGGCTCGCCCGGAGCGGACGCGCGGTGGCGACGCTGCTCGCGCGCAGCGGGAACAAGGTCTACGCCTCCGACGTGGGACGCACGCCGCAGCTCGAGACCACCGCGTCCGAACTTGCGCGCGAGGGCGTCGACGTCGGACTCGGCGCGCACGACGTGGGGCGCGTCGCGCAGTCGTCGCTCGTGGTCGTGAGTCCGGGCGTCCCGCCCGACGCACCGGTGTTGGAGGCAGCGCAGAAGGCGGGTGTCGACATCGTCAGCGAGGTGGAGATCGCGCTTCGCTTTCTTCCGAACCTCAAGTACGTCGCGATCACGGGCACGAATGGGAAGACCACGACGACCGCCCTGGCCGCGCACCTGCTCCAGAGCCTAGGCGCCCGCGCCGTTGCGGCCGGCAACATCGGCACGCCGCTGTCGGATGTCGCGCTGCAACCCACGCCGCCACCGTGGGTGGCTCTGGAGATCTCGTCCTACCAGCTGCATTTCACGGCCAGCATCCACCCCAACGTCGGTGTGCTCACCAACCTGTCGCCGAATCATCTCGACCGGTACAGGAGCGTCGAAGAGTATTACGGCGACAAGAAGCTCCTGTTCCGCAATGCGGACTCCGCGTCGCACTGGGTGACGAACGGCGACGATCCAGCGGTGCAAGAGCTGGCCGCGGGCGCGGCTGGGGTGCACGTGCATTTCTCGACTGCGCGAATGGCGGACGCATACCACGATCGAGCGACCGACAAGCTCGTCGTGCTCGGGAGCCCGTTGATCGCGCGGTCCGAGCTCCAGCTCATCGGCGCTCACAACGTGGCCAACGCCCTGTGCGCGTCGCTCGCCGTCATGCTCGCGGATCCGGGATACCGCGGCGCCGAAAGC
>DATBRO010000217.1:0-10179 GCA_036560265.1 Gemmatimonadaceae bacterium
ATACGTCCCCGAGAGGCACAGGAGCGCCGTCCACACCGTTTGCAGGATGAGCGCGGTCGCGGGCACCCGGTTCGCGTTGAGCGTGCCCGCACGCCGGAAGAACAATCCATCGCGCGCCATGGCGTAGTAGACGCGCGCGCCCGCGAGGATCAACCCGTTGTTGCAGCCGAAGGTCGAGATGAGGATCGCGATCGCCATGATCGTCGCGCCGGACGCGCCGAAGATCACTTCCATCGCCGCGGTGGCGACACGATCCTGCGTCGCGTGATCAATACCGCGCGCGAGCGCCGTCGGGCCGTTCGGATCGCCATGAATCGGCAACACGTTGAGGTAACCGAGGTTCGCGAGGATGTACAGCAGCGAGACGAGTCCCGTTCCCATCACGAGGGCGAGCGGCAGGTTGCGCTGCGGATTCTTCACCTCTGCCGCGGCGAAGGTGACGTTGTTCCAAGCGTCACTCGCGAACAGCGAGCCGACGAGCGCGGCGCCGAACGCGACGACGAACGCGCCGGTGACGTTGACGACGCCGAAGAAATGGCCGTCGCCGAAGTTGGCGGAGAGCGCCGTGGTGTTTCGGCCCATGGTGACCGCGAGCACGATGAGCAGAATCAGCGCACCGGTCTTCACGGCCGTGAGCGTCGTCTGCACAAATTTGCCGACGCGGATGCCGCGCAAGTTGACCCACGTGAGGACGACGATGCTGACCAGCGCGAGAAGGCGCTGTGGACTCAACCCAAGCCTGATCGCGTTCGCGGGATCGCTGCAGCCCAGCGCCGCAATGCAAACTTTGCCGCTGGGGAACCAGCCGTACAAATCAGGAGAGATCGCGGGCCAGAGGACACCGGCGAAGCGGCCGAACGCCACGGCGACCGCGGCGATGGTGCCGGTTTGGATGATGACGAACAGCGTCCACCCATACAGGAAGCCCATGAGCGGACCCATGGACTCGCGAAGAAAGACGTACTGGCCGCCGGCGCGTGGAAACATTGCCGCGAGCTCGCCATACGCGAGCGCACCGAGGAGCGTGATGATCCCCGTGAGGATCCACGCCACGAGCAGGAACCACGGAGACCCGACTTTCCGCGCGATATCCGCGGAGACGATGAAAATTCCCGAGCCGATCATCGAGCCCGCGACGAGCATCGTCGCGTCGGTCAGGGTCATTGCTTTGACGAACTCGGACTGCGGCTGCGACGGTGCGGCGTCCGTCGGGGCGGTCACGCTCGTCATACGCTCCGGGCTCAGGGCAGACACGACAACGCCGGCTAGTTTGAGCCGGCGTGAGAAGCACGGAAGTATATGCGGGCGAAAGTGGTAGCCGCTAGGGCAGATCGATCCCGATTTGACCTTTCATACGAATCGGCGTGCCGTCCGGACGCGTTCCAGCCCTGAACCGGTAGCTCTTGAAGACCTCGGACAGACGGCGATTGTAGCCGCGGTCCGGCGTGGGCGTGAAGTTCAGCGAGAGAACCCGTCCGGTTTCGTCGACGTCGAATTCGACGATGACGTGAAATCCCTTGACCGAGGCCGGCGTCGGCAATGGCGGAATGAACATCTCGATTGGCGTCGGCGCATAGTTCGCCTGATTTCCGCCACCCGTTCCGGGGCCCACGCTCGAACCGCGACCGGTCCCGATTCCAGTGCCCACGCCGCCGCCGCTGCCGGGGCCGCTTCCGGACGTGTTGTCCGATCCGGTGCCACCGCCGATACCGGCCGTCATCGTCGGCACGGGCAGCTTGGTGTCGAGCTGTGGTTGAGGCGTTGGAAGCACTTGAGGTGTGGGTGGCGGGGGCGGCTGAACCTTCGGTTGCGAAGTCGGCGTCGGTGGAGGCGGTGGTGCCACGCGAACGAATTGGAGGAATTCGGCCTTGAGTGCTCCTGTGCCGCGCATTCCGCCGCCTCCGCCTCCAGCCGGCCCGGGCCCGCCAGCGCCCTGCGCGGTCTCGAGCACGTCACCTGTGAGCGCCAACGGCAGGAAGAGGAGCACGAGGACGGCGATGTGCACGACCATGGATATGCCCGTGCCCACGCGCCAATCCTCGCGACCCTTGGGCATGCCCAAAGGCGCGCGGTACGGACGGCGCTTCTTCGAGCTCGGCATTATCGGTGTCACTGCTTCACTACGAGGCTGGAGACCCGCGAGTAACGTAGCCACGAAAGTAATACGGCGGACGACCCCCAAAGGGTTCGTCCGCCGATGGCTCCCGAGCCGGTTTGACTACTTGGTCGCGGGGGCGACGCCCTTCTCGATGTCCTTCGGCGGAACGCCGATGACCTTCACGCCGGAACCTCTCGCGATATCCATCGCTTCGATGACCTGCTGGAACTTCACCTCAGGATCACCCTTCACGAAGATGATCTTCTCGGGACGCGGATCGTAGATCTCCTTGAGCCGGGGTCCGAGCCGCTGTTTGTCCACCTTCTCGGTATTGATCGAATACACGCCGCCCGGCAGCACCTCCAACACGATCTGATTGGATTGCTGGTTGGCGGGAACGACCGGCGGGTTCGGATCCGGAAGCTGAATGTCGATCGCCTTCCGCATGTTCGGCAGGGCCGCCATGAAGATGATCAACAACACGAGGAGTACGTCGATCATCGGCGTCACGTTGATCTCGTTCTCGAGACCTTTGCTGCCGCTGCCCGAGGACATCGCCATTACGGGGTTCCTCCCAACTTCGATCCGGCCGCCGCGTTTTTCGTGTCGCCCGCGACGGTAGACGTCGTACCGGACTTCTGGTCGCTGATCATGCCGACGACGCGGACGCCGTTCTTGCCCGCGATGTCGACGGCGTCGAGCACTTTCTTGTACGCGAGCGTCTTGTCTGCCTTCAGGTAGAGGATCTTATCCTCGGTACGCGCCTCGAAGATTTTCTTGAGCATCGACGGCAGATCTTCGTTCTTGATCTGGCGCTTGTTCAGGTAGTACTGCCCTTCGCGGTCGATGCCGAGCACCTGGTCGGTCTGCTCGTCTTCGGGATGGTCCTTCAGGTTGACGCCCTCCGGCGGCGTGGCGTTGAAGCCCGCCATCAGCGCCGGCGCGACGACCATGAAGATGATCAGGAGCACCAGCATGACGTCGATCATCGGCGTCACGTTGGGCGTCGACTGAACACCACCCGTGCCGCCACCAGCATTCATCGACATGAGCGATTCCCGTCCCGATTATTGCGAGATCGGACCAGCGCCGCCGGCCGTCGCGTTGAACTCGCGCGTGAACCGGGACCGACCGAACTCGCCGCTGACGCCCTTGATGAGGTAGTCGATCATTTCCTTCGACACGTACGTCATCTCGGCGGCCAGGTTGTCGATCTTGGTGGTGAAGTAGTTGTAGGCCCACACCGCCGGGATTGCGACGAGCAGACCAAACGCGGTCGTGATCAGCGCTTCGGAGATGCCGGCGCCGATCGAGGCGAGACCGCCCGAGCCCGACGCGGCCATTCCCGTGAACGCGTTGACGATACCCATCGTCGTTCCGAGCAGTCCGACGAACGGTGCGGTCGAACCGACGGTCGCCAGCACGGCAAGACCGCGCTTCAGATTCGTGAGCTCGAGCAGCATGTTGCGCTCGATCGCGCGCTCGGCCGAGTTGATGTCGCCTACCGTGACGGAGCCGTCCTGGATCAGCGGCTTCACTTCCTGAAGAGCGCCGCCGAGCACCAACGCCACGTGCGAGCGCTTGTAGCTCTCGGCGAGACGAATCGCCTCAGTCAGGTTGTCTTCCTCGAGGAACTGCGAGAATTCGGGCGCGAACTTGATGGTTTCCTTCTGCGCCTTCCGCATTCCCCACCACTTCTGAACCATGATGGTCATCGAGTAGATGGACATGACCGCCAGGGCGACCACGATGCCCTTGGCGAAGGGGCCCATCGATTTGAACATGTCGAGAAGTGAAATATCCATGACCTGACGGCTCCGAAATGAAGTTGAGGGTGTCGGAAAGTTCGACTTATCTGGTCAACGTGAAGTTGAATGGCTGCTGCACGAGCTGTTTCACCTTGCGGCCACCGATCTCCGCCGGATAGAACCGCATCCCGGTCAGCGCCTGCTTCACGGCATTCGTGAAGAGGTCGTGGCTGGACTTGAGCACCTTGAACTGGCTCATCTCGACGCGTCCGGTGGTGTCCACCACGAACTGCACGAGCACTTCGCCTTCGACGTTCGCCGAACGCAGCATGTCGGGATAGCGCGGTCCGGGATTGCCGGGCGCGGGCGCGACCTGCTTTTCGACCTGAAATTCGAAGTACGTCTGGTCACCGACCGGGCCGGTTCCACCCACGACGCCCTTGCCGATACCGCCCACGACGCCCTTTCCCGTGAAGTCATTCTCATCGGTGACTTTCTTCGAGAGATCGATGTCGGGGAGCACTTCGGGGATCTTGATCGGCGCGGTGAGCACCTGGAATCCCTTTGGGGGCGGTGGTGCGGCGATGACCTCCGGCGGCGGAGCCTTCTCGGGCGGAGGCGGCTCGTCCTTTTTCATCTGGACAAACTCGACCTTCTCTGCCTTCGGCTTCTCGATGGCCTCTTTCGCCTGCAGAGTGCCGTACACCGCTGCGCCGATGAGCACGGTGTGAATGAAGACGCTCAGCGCGAGCTGCTTCACCGTCCGCTGCTTCTTCGGCTTCGTCTCGATGAGATTCTCGAACATTTCTTCTTCGCCACCTCGCGCTAGAAGCTGCCGACTACGGGGTTTCTCACGGCGGAAATTATTCCCTCAGCATTTCATCGGAATGGCCTGGACATTAAGAAACGATGAAAACTTTTGCGGCGGAATCAGCCGTAGAAATGGGCAGCAGGACGGTAAAGATGCTTCCGCGCCCCAGACGCGACTGTGCGGTGAGCGTACCGCCATGCGCCTGCGCGATCCACTGCGCAATTGCAAGGCCGAGCCCGAACCCGCCGCCCGGAACCACGGCGACTCCGTCGCCGGCGACGCGACGTGAGCGGGCGCGATCTGCTCGCCAGAAACGATCGAACACGTGCGGCAAGTCGGCCGCGGCAATACCGACGCCCGTGTCGCGAACGGCGAAGCCGACCTCGTTGTTATTGCGCAGGCTCAGCGTCATTTCGATGTGGCCCCCACGCGGCGTGTACTTGATCGCGTTGGTGATCAAGTTGAGGAAGAGCTGACGCAGCCGCGTGCTATCGCCAAGCACGAGCGCATCCTCGGCGAGTGGGAGCGACACGGTGACGCCGGCGTCTTCCCCGAGGATCAGCGCCGTCTCGAAGACATCGCGCACGAGGGGCTCGAGGTGCAGCGGCTCTCGATGCAAGTCGAAGCGCCCCTCGTCGGCGCGCGCGAGCGTGAGGAGACTGTCCACGAGGTCCGACATGCGCGCGATCTCCTGCATCGCTTCCTCGAGCGCTTGCATCCGCTCGTGCGAGCTGGCTTTCGGGTGCATCGCGCGCTCGACGTCGGCGCGAACCACCGTGAGCGGCGTCTTCAGCTCATGACTGGCGTCGGCGGTGAAGCGACGCAGCGCGCCGAACGACGTTTGAAGCCGGCCGATCATGCGATTGAGCGTCTCGGCCAATCGCGAGAGCTCCTCGTCGGCCTCGTCCGCGGGGACGCGACGGTGCAAGCTGCGTCCGTCCGTAATCGCCTCGACTTCTGTGATCAATTGATCGATTGGCTTGAACGTGTTGCCGGCGAGCAGGTACGCGACTGCGAGAGAGACGAGCAGCATGAGCGGCGCGAGCAGCAGCATCGTGCCCAGCAGCAGTTGCGGCGGAACGTCGGCGTCGATCGTGGGAAGTCCCGCGATGACGCGCGAAATATTCGGGCGGAGGGTGGTATCGCGACGCGCGACGAGCAGCATGCCGCCGAGCAGACTGTCCCGAGGAAGCGGGAGAATCGCCGCGTCGCCCCCAGGGTTCAGCTGCAGCGCGACCGAATTGAGTTCGTCCTGGTCGTCGGGCGGAAGCTGACGCACCGCGAAGGACGAGTAGAGCAGCCGGCTGTCTTTGTCGAGCACCAGGAAATATCCCGGGCGTGTTTCCAGCGCGTTGCGCAGCTCAGGCAGTGGGCTCACCGTCACGACCCAACGGCAGACGCTGGTGGCTTGGCAAACCCTGGGGTTCGGCGGCGGCGCATTGGTCGACGCCACCACGAGCGAGCTGTCTCGTGCCGTGAGACGCTTACCGGACCGCTCGGCGGCCGCGATCGCTTGCAGCACTTGATCGGCCGCTCGACCCGCGCGCTGACCCAGCTCCTGAAGCGCGGACGCGCGCCGCGCGAAATACACGGCGGCGCAGAACGCCGCGAGCGTCGCGAACAGCAAGCCGGCGTAGGCGGCAGCAAGACGGGCGCGAGTACTCCACATGATGACGAGGTGCTGGGTGCTGGTTGTTAGGTGCTATTCGCGGATGCTGTAACCCACGCCGCGCACGGTGTGGATCAGCTTCCGGTCGTGCTTGGCGTCGATCTTCTTGCGGAGATGGTTGATCACAACGTCCACGATGTTGGTGCCGGGGTCGAAGTGGTAGCCCCACGCGTACTCGGTGATCAACGTCCGGCTCATGACCCTTCCGGTGTGACGCATGAGATACTCGAGGACGGTGTACTCCTTGGGAGTGAGCTCGATGAGCTCGCCCTTCCGCCGAACCTCGCGCGTGTCTCGGTAGATCTCGAGGTCGCGCACCTTGAGCACCGGGGACGCGAGCGCGCGAGGCCGTCGTGACAGCGCTTCCACACGCGCGAGGAGCTCCTCGAAGGCGAACGGCTTGGTGACGTAGTCGTCGGCGCCCGCCCGTAGCGTGTTGACTTTCGCATCCACGGCGTCCTGCGCCGTGAGGACGAGCACGGGCCGCTCGAATCCCTTCGCGCGCAGGGCGTGCAGGACCTCCATACCGGACTTTCCGGGAAGACGCATGTCGAGGATGACGAGATCGTAGGCTTCCGAGCTCGCGCGATGTTCGCCGTCTTCACCGTCGGTGACGAGATCGACGGCCCAGCGATGTTCTTCCAGGCCTCGTTTGACGTATTGGCCGACGGTCGGATCGTCTTCGATTACAAGAATGCGCATGGTAACCTTGGCTAATACCGTGATACACGCATTCGGCCACTCCGGTCGTCGGCTTTCGGCATCGGCTCTCGGAAACTGCACGCGCCGAAAGCCGATGCCGAGAGCCGACGTCGAGGGTGCCAGGCCATCGAGGAGACGGTATTAACCAGGGATATTAGAAAGGCGACCCGATCCGTGGTCGCCATTGTGATCTCGAAGAGGAGTGGAGCGTAAGGGGCTCGAACCCTTGACCCCCGCCTTGCAAAGGCGGTGCTCTCCCAGCTGAGCTAACGCCCCGATATTTGCTAGGTTGAATATATAGCCGCGTGCGCGATGCCAAGGAACGAAACGACCCATGGAAACGACGATCGAGACCAAGAAGCTGACACTGCGCTGCCAGTTCTGCGAAACGTGGAACCGGATAGACGCTGCGCGCGCCGCGGATCGGCCGAAGTGCGGGAAATGCGGGAAGCCGATCCTTCTCGACCGGCCGGTGAAGCTCGACGACGACACCTTCGTACGTACCATTCAAGAAGCCGAAGTGCCCGTCCTCGTCGACTTCTACGCCGACTGGTGTGGCCCGTGTAAGATGATGGCGCCGTTCGTCGATGAGATCGCCAGGGACTATCTCGGCCGCGCGCTCGTGGCCAAGGTCGACACGGATCGCGCGCAACGAGCCACGCAGCCGTTCGGGATTCGCGGAATTCCTACGACGATCGTGTTCAAGGGCGGAAAGGAGTTCGCGAGAAAAGTCGGAGCGGTACCGAAGGCCGGGCTGGAGGAGCTGCTGAGAGCGGCGCTGTAGTGAATAGTGGGAAGTGGGTAGTGGGAAGGGGGTAGTTAACTTCCCACTCCCCACTTCCCACTTCCCACTGCTCACTCGTGCGCCGGCAGCGGCTCCATGGTCTCCGGATCGACGGGAACCTGAACCTCGTCTCGATACGGCGACGTCAACAGCGTCGACCTGACTCTCGGGAACGCGTCCATGAAATTCACGTACACCCAGCCCCACGCGCCGAGATACAACAGGAGGACGCCGACCTCCCAGAGGCCGAACGGCGCGTGAGCCACTTCGCCGTATGCCGAGGGATAGACCTCGATGTAGCGCATGAGCCACATGCCGGTGAGGCTCGCGACCGCGAAGAACGCGAGCGTCGGCAGAAATACCTTGGCGGCGCGCCCCATTAGACCGAAGAATGGAAACGCGAATACTAATGTCGCCGCTGTCACCGTGATGGCCTTCCACCCCCCGATGAGGCGCAGTCGCATGAAATGCGTCTCTTCGCCCATGTTGCCGTACCATATCACCAGGTACTGTCCGAACGTGAGGTAGCCCCAGAACGCGGTGAAGGCGAAAATCAGCTTTCCGAGATCATGGAAGTGCACTTCTTTCACGAGCTCGTAGGCACCGAGGTACCGGCGCCACCACATCACGAGAAGCGTGAACAGGGCAAGCGCGTTGACCCACCCGCCCATGAAGAACCACCAGCTGTACAACGTGCTCTGAAAGTGCAGCGACAGTCCCATCGAGAGGTCCCAGGCAAGCACGGACCATCCCCACGCGAAGGCGATGACGAGGAAGACCGCGAGCTTTCCCTGCCGCGAATGCGTCGAGTGGATCTCCCGGCGCTCGTCGCGAAACCCGGCACGCATGCGCGCCCGAAGGTTGGCCGCCCAATCACTGCCTTGCCATTCCGGGTTCATCCCGACGTCGAGGCGAACCGACGTATAGATGTACCACAGGCTCAGCGCCGTGATGATGCCGAAGACGACGATCACACGAACCGTGAAGAACAGCGGATCGAAGTAGATCGCCTTCTCCGGAACCGGATACGCCTCGTGCGTCCATGGGAAGACGTAGTTCTTGCCGAAGAAAACCGTGAGCAGGAGAAAGACAAACGCAACCGGAAGAAAGGCGACGTAGCCCTCCATGAAGCGGATGATCTCGCGCGACCAACGGGCCGTCGTGATGCGCTGCACGGCGACGAAGGTGCAGCCCGCCGATGACAGGACCGTGAAGAACAGCCAATCCGCGTGGAACGCGCGCCAGACGCGATCGGGGCTGACGAACAGCCCGATGATGAACGTCAGCGCTCCGAGTGCGAGCAGCACGAGGGTTACCGTGTAGAGTCCGCGCGGGATCGCGCGGCTGGTGATGGCGATTGCCTGCTGCCGCGTGAAGGTTGGAAGCGGATGATGAGTCATGGCGTTGTCCGCGGCCGCGACGTTGGCGTCATAGGCGGCGTGGGCGACGGGGGCGACGGGGGCGCCGGCAGCGTATCGTGAGCTGGCGGCGCGGGCCTGTAGTACGGAGCGGGACGCGTCGGAGCCGTTGGCGATGCGCCGGGCACGAAATCACCCGTCTCACCTGGGCGACCGACCGGTCCCACCGCAACGTTCGCGGCCCCGCTCTGGAGCGCGCGCAAATAGTTGATGAGGTCCCAGCGCTCGTGCTCCTCGATGCGATTATACGACGGCATCAATCCGCGCCCATTACGGATCATGCCGAAGATGTAGCCGTCGCTGAACTTCGTCGCGGCATTGCTGCCGGCGCCGATCGGAATCGGTGGGAAGGCGAACTTCGTGATCGGTCCGTCCCCCGCCCCGCGATCGCCGTGACACACCGCGCAATTGATCGAATACAGCATGTGGCCCGTGCGGACGGACCGTTCGTCGCTCTGCACCGGATTCGCGATCGCGGCCATGGAGTCGATGGCACCGTGCGTCGCCGCTCGCCCATACGCGAAGCCGGGTGCCGCGGTGCCGTAGATCGGCACCGAGTTCTGCGGGTTCCCGCGCATCGCGATCGTGTCCGCGGGCGTCTCCCAGGGATCCAGCTTGGGCTGCCGCTTGAAGTCGGTGAACCAGGAGCAGGCGGCGAGCACTAGCAAGAGCGGAAATGGGAAATGGGAAATCGGAAATGGGCCCGGGACGCCAAGCGACACCCGGCAACGCGCTCGAGTGCGTCCCGAGCCCATTTCCCATGTTCCATTTCCCGTTTCCGCAGTTCTACGATTCATGTCGAACCTCGACGGCTCCATGCTTGCGCAGCAGCTCCGCGGCTTCCTTCGCGCGATCGGGCGTCGTGGCGACCCAGACGCCGAAATGGCCGCCGCTGAATCGCGGGTCGTAGCCCACCGTCATCGTCAGACGCGGCACACGCGCCAACGCG
>DATBRO010000218.1:0-4301 GCA_036560265.1 Gemmatimonadaceae bacterium
GGCCAACTCGACGCGCAACCTCAATGACGTGCTTGGCATCGAGGTGCGGGAGCTCACCCCCGAGCGCGTCGTCGCGACCATGCCCGTCGACGATCGTACGCGCCAGCCGTTCGGCATCCTGCACGGCGGCGCGTCGGTGGCCCTGGCAGAGACGATCGCGTCACTCGGGGGCGCGATGAACGTCGACATCGAGCGGTTCTCCGTCGTCGGTGTGGAGATCAACGCCAATCACATCCGCGCCAAACGCGACGGCATCGTGACGGGCACCGGGACGCCGATCCACGTCGGGCGCAGCACGCAGGTGTGGGAAGTGTGCATCGTCGACGAGGAGCAGCGCACGGTCTGCGTCTCGCGCTGTACGCTCGCGGTTGTGCCGAAAGACCGCGCCTGATCAGTGACTCTCGTGCCCGGCCGCCCGGTGATCCGAGCGCTGGAACGCGAGAAAGTCGTGAACGGCGGCGATTGCCGTGGGATCGGTTGTGCGAATGCGAAGCTCGGCGCCCCGCGGACGTTCGATCGCGTTGTAGGTGATTACCGCCCGCTTTTCGGAGAGCACGCTCGTCCCGGGCACCTCGCGCGAGTGCACCAGGCCGGGCGCGGCGAAGTTCCCGCGCTGGAACGACGCCTCGATGTCGCGCATGTGCGCGCGGATTGTTCGAATCGACGCGGTATCGGTCGCGTCGTCCCGATCGAGGACGATCCGCCCGCCGTCGGGGAGATCTTCGAAAACGTGCTTGGACGTGTACTGATCGACGCCCATCACCGTTGCGCCCCGACGCTGCACGTCTGCGAAGCCAGTGTCTCCAACCCGCGCGTTCTCCGCCCGCCGACACGCGGTGAGCGCCAGTGCGCAGAGAAGGAGCTGGTAACGCCTCGGCATCCAAGTGATTGGTCACCAAAACTGCGTGAGCAGTTGCCGTCCTTTACATATCCGCCGTCGCGACCGCGGCGACGCCCTCGCGAATCCGGTCCGCCAGCTCTCCGCGCGACGACACGCCGAGCTTGCTGAAGATGTTGGCGACGTGCGTCGTCACCGTGCGGGCCGAGATCCCCAGCGCGACCGCAATTTCCTTATTGGATTTTCTGGCCGCGACCAAACGCGCGATGTCCGTTTCGCGCTCGGTCAACTTCGCCGCCCGCTTCCCGCTTCCCGCGAAGGCAGCCGGAGGCCCAGCCCCTTCATCATCTCGCGTGCACGGTCCATCTCGACGCGCGCGCCGAGCCGCGCGAGGACGTCGTGGCTCTTCCGGAGCTCTCGTATCGCGCCCTCCTGATCGCCCAGGCGCATGAGAACGTCCGCATACCATCTACGCAGCCGGGCGGCGTCGTAGATCCATGGAACGTTCTCGAGATCCTCGATCGCCTGTTGAAGCAGCTCCGAGGCGGTCGTGTAATCCTCCCGCAACCGGGCGATGATGCCGTCACCCGCGGCGACCCACACGAGCCCCAGGCGATGCCCGAGTCGCTCGCAATCTTCGCGCATGCGATCGCGGAGCCGCTGGGCACGAGCGACGTCCCGCTTCCAGAACGCCGCCTCCGCCGTGACGGGGATCAGCCGATACGTCGCCCACACGACGTAGCCGGCGCGATCCGCGATCGCCACACCCTGCTCGCCAACCTCCACGGCTTTCCCGTAGTCGCCGACCGCCAGATAGTAGCTCGCGAGCCCCGCGTACACCGCGACCTGCGAGTGCAACTCGATCGGACGACCGCGTGCCCCGCGCGCGACGACGAGCTCCCACGCCTCGTCGAGATACTGCTTGGCGCGCTCCAATTCACCGCGCGCGATGAAAAAGTGGGTCGCCCACACCAGAATGCGCGGCAACAGGTTTCGCTGATTCAGCGCGCGCGCCGTCGCGATGGTCCGCTCGGAAAGCGCGATCCCCGCGTCCCAGTTCCCGCTCGCGAAGGCGTACTGCATCGCCAGCTCGTCGATGTGGACGCGAAGCACCGGCGAGCCCAGCTCGTCCGCCAACTGCTCGCTCAATCCCATATGATGCAGCATGCGCGGGCCATCGCCGGTGAGGCCGGCGAGGGTCGCTAAGCCGTAATGCGCCGACCAGGTGACGGTCTGATCTCCGGTCTCTTCGGCGAGCGCCAGCGCCCGTTCGCCATGCGCGCGGGCGCTCTGGGGCGGTCCCACGAAAATGTGCAGAAACAACAGCGCGCGATGCGCGCGCGACAACAGGCCGGGATCCCCCAGCCGCTGCGCGGTTTCGAGCGACGCGCTGAGATCGCGCTCCGCGTCCTGCGCTTTCCCCAGCGATTGCCAGCAGGTGCCGCGGTTGATCTGAATCTGTGCGCGCATCGCGTCGTCCCCGGCTTTCGTCGCTGATTTCTCCGCGGCGTCGAAATGCGCGAGCGCTTCCTCGAAGCGCCCACTCCAGTAGCACGCCATGCCCATGCGCCGCTCGACGCGCGCGCAGCGACTGCTGTTGCCGCGAGATTCCGCTTCGCTGCGCGCCCGCTGCCAGAGTCCCATCGCGCCGTCATAGTCGCCGAGCCGCTGACGCGCCTGCGCGAGATCGTCGATCAGCGTCTCCGCGTCGAGGTCCGGTGACTGGCGCTCGAGCGCGGCGCTGAGGTAGTCTGCGGCCGCGCGGTCCGCATGTCGCGCGAGGGCATCGCGGCCGGCCGCCGCGAGATACAGCGCGGCCTTCCCGGCATCGGCGTCCGCTTCGGCGCGGGAAAAGTGGAACGCCAGCACGTCTGCGTGCGCGGGTGCGTCACTTCCAAACGAGGCCTCGAGGGCGCGCGCGACCGTGGTATGCAACACGCGCGTGCGCGCAACACCGAGAGAATCGTAGATCACGTCCTGGATGATCGGATGGGCGAATTCGTAGTCGCCTTCTTCCGTTCGCTGCGACTCCACGAGAATGCCGGCACGGCAGAGCTCATCCAGCGCGGCCAACACGGACTCCTTGGGCAATTCGCAGACGACGGACAGGATGTTGAACCGGAGCCGCGCGCCGATGACCGACGCCACTCCCGCCACCGTGCGGGCATCCGCGTCGAGGTGCTCGAGGCGCTTGCTGACGGCGGAGCGCACCGACCGTGGCAAGTCGAGCTCCTCGAGCTCCCAGCCGAGCCAACTGCCACCGCGCTCGTACAACCGGCCCGTTTCCACGAGCGTCTTCAGCGTCTCTTCGACGAAGAACGGATGGCCGCGCGTCCACGAATACAAGCGACGCGCGAGCTGGCGCGCCGGCGGGTGCTCGACCGCGAACGCCTCGCACACGAGCTGCTCGATGTCGGTCTGCGTGAGGGCCTCGAGGCGCATGAGCTTCGCCGCCCCGAGCGCGAGCAACGATTGCTCCATGTCTCGCAACGCCTTGTTCCTGTCCAGCTCCTGCTCGGCGTACGTCCCGATGATCGCAATGCGCGCGCTGGCAATCTGCCGCGCAACGAAATGCAGAAGCTCGAGGGACGCCGCGTCCGCCAGGTGCAGGTTCTCGAGCACGAGCAGCAGCGGCTGCTTGTCCGCGAGACGCGTCAGGAACTGCGAGCAGTTCCACAACAGCCGCGCTTTGCCGTCGCGTTGCAGGTCGGGATCTTCCGCGGGAGTGCCGTGCGCGAACGGCGGACAGATCGTGCCGAGCCAGTCGCCGCCGCGAGTGAGCACGTTTCGCGCTGCCGTGTCCAGTCCGCGCAATATGTGCATGAGCGCGTCGGACCAAACGGCATACGGCACTCCGCTCTCGACCGAATACACGCGGCCGATGCTCACCGTCCAACGATCGCGCTCGGCGCGCTCGGCGAGCGCTTTGGCGAGCCGCGTTTTGCCGATGCCCGATTGTCCCGCGATGATGTGAACGCCGCCGCGGCCCGCCGTCACGTCGCTGAGCCAATCTCCGAGCATCGCAAGCTCGGCCGAACGGCCCACGTGCGGCAGTGATTTGAACGCGGTGCCCCCACGATGCGTCATCGATTCAAATCTGGGGGCGGGGCACGACCGCGCCAGGCGTCAACCGCTATTTGCGGCTCTGCCTCTCGCGTTCGCGGTCTTGCGCCTCGACCCGTTCAGCCGGCCCCGCTCCCAGCGCTCGCGCTTGCTCCGCCTGCATTCGCGTCAGGTACCGCTGCCCTTCTCCGATCCGCTCGACCTCGATCGCGATCGCGTCCAGACTCTGGTCGACGCGCGCGAATCGGTCGTAGATCTCCTGCGGCAACTTGGAAATGGCGACCGCGCTGCGACGCCAGATGCGACGCGCGTAGGCAATCGTCAGCGGCAAGCCGACGATGAACACGAAGAACGCTCCCAGGGCATACGCTTCTTCGGGCGGGCCCCCGCGCGGCGGCGG